>JAJPKK010000050.1 GCA_021323775.1 Hyphomicrobiales bacterium | reverse complement strand
TTGTAGCCGGTGGTGCCGGCGCAGAACACCACCATGCCGCCGCGCTTGACCACGAGGCATGACACCGGAAACGTCTGCTCGCCCGGATGCTCGAACACCGTGTCGACATCCTGCTTGCCGGTGATATCCCAGATCGCCTTGCCGAATTTGCGCGCCTCCTTCACCCAGGCGTCGTATTCGGCCGTGCCGACCTTCGGCATCTGGCCCCAGCAGTTGAAGTCCTTGCGATTGACGACGCCCTTGGCGCCGAGTTCGAGCACGTATTGCCGCTTGCTCTCATCCGAGATAACGCCGATCGCGTTGGCGCCCGACGCTGCGCAGAGCTGCACGCCGAACACCCCGAGGCCGCCCGAGGCGCCCCATACCAGCACGTTATCTCCGGGCTTGAGCGCGTGCGGCGGATGGCCGAACAGCATGCGGTAGGCGGTGGCGAGCGTCAGCGTATAGGAGGCCGCTTCCTCCCAGGTGAGATGCTTGGGCTTGGTCATGAGCTGGCGCGATTGCACGCGGCAGAACTGGGCAAACGATCCATCCGGCGTCTCGTAGCCCCAGATGCGCTGGGAGGGCGACAACATCGGATCGCCGCCGTTGCACTCCTCGTCGTCGCCGTCATCCTGATTGCAATGGACGATGACCTCGTCGCCGACCTTCCAGCGCCTGACCTTCGCGCCCACCGCCCACACCAGGCCGGCCGCATCGGAGCCGGCGATGTGATACGGATTTTTGTGCACGTCGATCACCGAAATCGGCGTGCCGAGCGCGGCCCACACCCCGTTATAGTTCACTCCGCCTGCCATCACATAGACCAGCACCTCGTCGTCGCCGATGCTCCAGGTCGGCAAGACTTCGAGCTGCATCGACGTCGTGGGCGGACCGTGGCGTTCCTTGCGGATCGCCCACGCATGCATCCGGGCCGGGACATGGCCAAGGGGTGGAATCTCTCCGATGGCGTAAAGGTCCTTAGGCGCGGAAGCCTGTTTCAATTCAGCGACGGCCGGCATCGGGAAGCCTCCGGGCTTAAGCGCAATATCCGCCCAAATTCCCCATCCCTCGTAAAACAGTATGCACTACGAAATGTTGCGCCGCAAACGCGTTTTGATGCGGTGCGATTTTTGCGGTTCCCTATCGCGCCGGCCAGTCTGGAAGGCTTTGCCATCGACCGAAGGCCCAAAAAAGCCTGATTCCCGCGTCCTGCGTGGTCAGTTTCTTTGCCGCCGATTCGCTGGCGCCTTTCTGGGGGGAGTATCGCAATGACAATGGAGAGCTTGATCGTCACGCTGGTCATCGGAGCGATTGCCGGTTGGCTGGCCGCAAGAGTGCTGAAGAAAACCGGGTTTGGGCTGATCGGCGACATCATCGTCGGCGTGATCGGCGGCTATATCGGCACCTGGCTGTGGGACGTGCTTCACCTCCCGCCGATCGGAGGCCCTTGGGTCGTCAGCGCTATTGTTACTTCGACCGTGGGCGCCATCGTGTTGCTGGTGCTGCTGCGGCTGATCAGAAGCTGAGCGGCTGCTCCGCGGTGTTCCCGATCCGGCCCCTGCCGCTCCCACTGAGCGAAGCGAAATGCGGGGAGACGCCTGGGCTCTGCCTCTCCCGGATGTCGCTTCGCTCCATCCGGGCTACGAGGCCGGCGACAAGAGCTAGGCTCGCCCGCTCCACAGATTCCGCTTGCGTCGGCAGCGGCGATTGTGTTGCATTGCACAATCACTAAAGCCTTAGGACGCATGCATGACGAAGCCCCCGGATGGTGCGGCGCAACAGCGCGACAAGCCGTGGATCATTCGCACCTATGCGGGGCATTCGACCGCCTCCGAGTCTAACGCGCTCTATCGCAGGAACCTCGCCAAAGGCCAGACCGGCCTCTCAGTCGCCTTCGACCTGCCGACCCAGACCGGGTACGACGCCGACCACCCGCTGGCCCGCGGCGAGGTCGGCAAGGTTGGGGTCTCAATCTGCCATCTCGGCGATATGCGGGCGTTGTTCGATCAGATTCCGCTCGGCACGATGAACACGTCGATGACCATCAACGCCACCGCGGCATGGTTGCTGGCGCTCTACATCGCTGTAGCCGAGGAGCAGGGCGTGTCCCGCCGCGACCTCACCGGCACAACCCAGAACGACATCATCAAGGAATATCTCTCGCGCGGCACTTACGTGTTTCCGCCCGGCCCTTCAATGCGGCTGACCCGCGACGTCATCCTGTTCACCACGCGGGAACTGCCGAAATGGAACCCGATGAATGTGTGCTCCTACCACCTGCAGGAGGCCGGCGCGACGCCAGTGCAGGAAATCGCCTTTGCGCTCGCCACCGCAATCGCAGTGCTCGACGCGGTGAAAGCGTCGAGCGGCCTCGACGCGGGGCAGCTCGGCGAGGTGGTCGGCCGCATCTCGTTCTTTGTCAATGCGGGGCTGCGGTTCATCACCGAGCTGTGCAAGATGCGCGCATTCGCCGAGTTGTGGGACGAGATCACTGCGGAACGCTATGGCGCCGCCGATCCGAAGCAGCGCCTGTTCCGCTACGGGGTCCAGGTGAATTCCCTCGGCCTGACCGAGCAGCAGCCGGAAAACAACGTCTACCGCATCCTCCTCGGGATGCTGGCCGTCACGCTGTCGAAGAAGACCCGCGCGCGCGCCGTCCAGCTCCCCGCATGGAACGAGGCGCTCGGGCTGCCGCGGCCCTGGGACCAGCAATGGTCGCTGCGCATGCAGCAGATCCTCGCCTGCGAGACCGACCTCTTGGAATACGGCGACATCTTCGCCGGCTCGACCGAGATCGAGGCCAAGGCGGCGGCGCTCAAGCATGAAGCCCGCGAAGAACTCCATACCATTCTGCGAATGGGCGGTGCGGTGGCGGCGGTCGAAAACAGCTACATGAAATCGCAGCTTGTCGAGAGCAATGCGCGCCGCGTCGAGGCGATCGAGCGCGGCGAGCAGGTGGTGGTCGGCGTCAACCGCTTCACTGAAACCGAACCCTCGCCGCTCGCGGCAGGCGAGGGTTCCATTCTGACGGTGCCGCCCGAGGTGGAGACCGGCCAGATCGCGGCCCTGCAGGCGTGGCGCGCTGCGCGCGACGCTGCGGCGGTGGCGGCGGCGCTGGCCGATCTGCGGCGCGCCGCAGAGGGCGGCCGCAACATCATGGCGCCGTCGATCGCCTGCGCCAAGGCGGGCGTCACCACGGGCGAATGGGGCGAAGTGCTGCGGCAGGCTTTCGGCGAGTACCGCGCTCCGACCGGCGTCTCGCACGCGGCGCGCAACGACTGCCGCGGCATCGACGACCTGCGCGCCGAGGTCGACCTCCTGACGCGCAAGCTCGGACGACGGCCGAAAATCCTGGTCGGCAAGCCGGGGCTCGACGG
The DNA here is from genome assembly GCA_021323775.1 of Hyphomicrobiales bacterium. Classification (GTDB taxonomy): domain Bacteria; phylum Pseudomonadota; class Alphaproteobacteria; order Rhizobiales; family Xanthobacteraceae; genus JAJPKK01. The sequence goes on along the minus strand of JAJPKK010000050.1, from coordinate 1,863 downwards.
CCACTCCAACGGCGCCGAGCAAGTGGCCGTGCGGGCGCGCGACGCCGGCATGGACGTGGTCTATGACGGCATCCGCATGACGCCGGCGGAGATTGTCGATGCCGCCCGCGACAAGAATGTCCACGTGGTTGGCCTGTCGATCCTCTCCGGCTCGCACATGCCGCTGGTCAATGACGTGATTAATCGCATGCGCGCCGCCGGCCTCGATGAAGTGCCGGTCGTCGTCGGCGGCATCATCCCGCCCGACGATGCCGCCGCGCTTAAAAAATCCGGCGTCGCCGCTGTCTATACCCCGAAGGACTTCGAGCTTAACCGGATGATGAGCGACGTGCTGAGGATTGTGGAACGCAGCACTGGAAGGTGAATCCGCAGCCCGGATCGAGCGCAAGCGGTTTGCCACAGGGTGCGGGCTCCTGCTGCGCGGGCGCCGCACAATGCAGGAAATCCGGGTTGACGGCCATTTGGATCGTGTTAGTGAGTGCGAGCGGCCGCATCTTGGCGCAATCGACACATAAACGAGGGCTGAGTGTTGGAACGGCGTCATGACGTGAACGCCTTGGTGGAGGCGGTGGTCGCCAACATCGAGGCGGGACGCGCGGTCGAAAGACCTTTCTTTCATCTTGAGTTCGACCGGGTGTTCCCGGACGACATCTACGCCCGAATGATCGCCGCAATGCCGGCGGCGGGCGACTATCGTCCGCTGCCCGGTCGGAACAAGGGCAATATCCGGCCGGACGGCACTTCGACCCGGGTCAAGATCGATCTGTTTCCCGAATACATCCGCCACCTCGCTCCCGAAAAGCTCGCCATCTGGGATGTGGTCGGCCGCGCGCTGTGTTCTAGGGAGGTGCAGGAGGCCTTCATGCGGCGTCTCGCGCCTGGGCTTGAACGGCGTTTCGGCAAGAATTATGCGGCCGTCGGCATGTATCCGATCCCGGTGCTGACCCGCGACATTCCGGGTTATCGCATCACGCCGCACACCGACACGCGTTGGAAGGGGATCACGGTACAGCTCTACTTGCCGCGCGATGCGTCCGCGACCCACATCGGCACCATCTTCCATGAACGCCTGCCGGACGGATCGCTGCCCAAGACGATGCAGATGAAATTTGCCCCCAACACCGGTTACGCGTTCGCGGTCGGCGACAACACCTGGCATTCGGCCGATCCGGTCGGTCCCGAAGTCGAGACCCGCGACAGCATCCTGCTCACCTATTTCGTCGACTCCGGCCTTCTGCGCATCCTGCGCAATCGCGGCAAACGCGTCGGCAATTTCCTCCTGAGCGAAGTCAAGCATCTGGTTCGCCGGTAGCCGATCGCATCAGCCAATCCGATCGTTGTAGGGAGACTAAAGCGAACTGCGCACCGAAGTCGCGGTGTGGTGTGCGCGGCGCGCACCCCTCGACAGGCTCAGGGGCGCGCCGTCGCCCGCCCTGCAATCCGCTGAGGGTCACACACTCCATTCGACCAGAAAAAGCGCGTACGGCAATTTCGGCACGCCCTACACTTCCGCCCTCCACGTCGTGGAGCGATACCGGCTGCTCGACTACGAGGACGCGAAAGACGGCCTGGAATGGGACGCGAAAGAGAATAGCCGTGTTCAGGTCTTCTCGGTTGACCGCAATTATCGCGGCAAGCATTTGCAGCTTGAGTTCACGGTCGAGGACGAGGGCGCCTTTACGACGCCCTGGAGGGCGACCATCACCCATTTGCCCTCATTAGGACAGCGGCAACAACAACTGCTTCACTTCATCCACCAACCAGAAGACAACCGAAAGTGGACAAAACTCCAGATGGCCCTATAATAGATGTGGTTTCCACTATCAGGGGAGACGATATCACAGCACGCAATAACGGCAGATT
>JAJPKK010000094.1 GCA_021323775.1 Hyphomicrobiales bacterium | reverse complement strand
TCGGAAAAGGACCGGCATTGTCGTCTCAACTCCTTACGAAAGCGGCCGCATGCGGCCAACCGGCGCCGCGAATTCCGCATGAAGGTGCGAATTTGCATCTGGCTGCGTCGGGGGCCGCAGCGGGCGATCTCCCCCCTTCCTCTTCTCCCCACATGCAGGGGAGAAGAGGAGGGGCCGCCGGAATGCCCAGGGCTTCATCAACCATAATTTCACCGCACTCGCAACGTGCAACCGCAATTCCACCGCACCCGCAATATGCAACCGCAATTCCGCTTGCAATGTCGCGCACGCGACGATGTTGTGATCGTTTACGGCGCTCCTGCGCGCTTGACAAGGCGAATCAGCGGGCTAGGCAAACCGCAAATGAGGCTGCCGCCGCGATTCGAACCGCTCGGCAGGTCGTGAGAAGATCGGAGAATGGCACCATGATGGTTCCGCACCAAACCGCCGTCGTTTCCGACAATTCGACCCCAGCAGCCCTGCGCAATTCGAGACTCAGCGCTGCGCATATCGCAGCGTTCGCCGCCGTCCGCGCCCGCCAATGTCGGCTTGTCGCATGCAGCCTCGCAGCGTTCGCGCTCGCGGCCTTGCCCTCCCACGCTTTCGCGCAGGGCGCGGTGAAGTCGGTGCATGGCGACTGGCAGATCCGGTGCGAAACGCCGCCCGGCGCTCAAAGCGAGCAATGCGCCTTGTTTCAAAGCGTCGTCGCCGAAGATCGGGCGAATGTTGGTATCACGGTGCTGGTGCTCAAGACAGCGGACCAGAAAGCGCGCCTCATGCGGGTTCAGGCCCCGCTCGGCGTGCTGCTGCCGGCGGGGCTTGGGCTCAAAATCGACAATGCCGACGTGGGGCGGGCGGGCTTTGTGCGCTGTCTGCCGCGCGGATGCTATGCCGAGGTCGTCATGGACGACACGCTGGTGAGCAAGCTGCGCACCGGCAAGACCGCGACATTCTTCATTTTTCAGACGCCGGAGGAAGGCATCGGCTTTCCTCTCGGCCTGAAGGGATTCGGCGAAGGCTACGACAAATTGCCGTGAGCGACCCAATGGCGCTCACGCGGCATCCCGTCGCAAATCGCTTTATGATAACGTTGTCGCCTTGGCAGCTCGCCAGGGCGAAATAGCCGTCCCGGCCGGCGCCCGCCATCCTGCTTGCGTGCGCGCGGCGCTAAATGCGGATGGCCGGACATTTTGCTTTCGCTCGACGGGACCGATGCGGAACGTTAAAAGCAGAAGCTGTCCGGGGCTCGCGGCCACAGTCGTTGTTTTCGCGGCGGCGATGACACCGGCGACGGCCGCGGAAACGAGCGTTGCTGGCGTAGAAGCCTACCCGCAACGGCCGATCCGGCTTGTGGTGCCATCCGCTCCGGGCGGGCCGACAGATATTCCGGCGCGGCTGCTGTCGCAAATCCTGCCCAAGCTCGGCCAGCCGGTCGTGATCGAGAACCGGCCAGGCGCCGGCGGGGCGATCGGCGCGCGTTTTGTCGCCGCATCGCCGCCTGACGGCTATACGCTCCTGGTCGGCAATACCAGCGTGCTGGCGGTGATACCTGCGGTGTCGGCGAGCGCGGGCTACGACCCAGGCCGGCAGTTTTCCGCCGTCGCCGAATTCTCTGAAAGCTATCAGATCCTCGTGGTGCACCCGTTGACGGCGGCGAAAACCGTCGGCGACCTGATCACATATGCGAAGGCAAATCCCGGCAAGCTCAACTATGCCCAGACCGGCGCTGGCGGCCTGCCACATCTCACTGGTGAGCTGTTCAAGTCCGCGGCCGGCGTCGACATCGTAGGCGTACCCTACAAGAGCGGCGCCGATTCCATCACCGGCCTGCTTGGCGCGCAGGTCGACATGACCTTCGAGAGCGTCACGATCCTTCTCCCCTTGATCCGGGAGGGGCGGCTGCGTGCGCTCGCTGTCACGAGCCGCACCCGCACGCCGCTCGCCAGCGATCTGCCAACCATGATCGAGGCCGGCATTCCCAATTACGAGGTTACGACCTTCAACGGCATCGTGGCCCCGGCCGGGACCCCGCAGCCGATCATCGCGCGTCTCAACGCCCTCATCAACGAGGGCCTGCGCACGCCCGAGATGCAATCAAGCATCCGCAATCTCGGCGCCGTCCCGAACCCGGTTTCACCGGCGGAGTTCGCCGCTTTTATCGCCGCCCAGGAGCGCAAATGGTCGACGGTCGCCAAGGCGGCAAACGTGCATATAGATTGATCGAAACAGAGCAAGCTCATTTGCCTCCACTCCGCCCGGCTGCGCCAGCGTCCCGCCATCTCGTCCGCTCCTTAGCGAAAGGAGGGCGGTCATGGGCGTCAGGTTAAGCTTCAACGTTGCCACGGGCTTCTCCCCTCCCCCTTGCGCGGACGGGTCGGGCCAGGTGGCACCGCCCTTGCCTCACCGCACACCCCCCATCCCCCAGCAAGAGGGGAGGGAGTCGCGAGTGGCTCGGCCACCGCTTAACCTGACGCCTCTGAGGAGGGCGGCCAGGCGCGCGCGACGCCCACGCTCCCGGGGATATGGTAGGAGAGGGCACGGCGACACGACGGAGACCACAGGAATGGCGAAGATTGTATTTGCAGCCGGGACCTCGCACACGCCCATGCTGCTGGCGGCGGATGAGATTCTGCCGCGCTTTGCCGAGACCGACCAGAAAATGAAGCACCGCGACAAGGATGGCCGGCCGGTCACCTACGGGGACCTGCTGGAAAAGGCCGATCCTAAGCTCGCCCACCTGGTCGCCCCGGAAAATCTCGTCGCCCGCCAGAACCTGGCGCGTGCGGCGGCGCGTCGCCTGCGCGCGGCGGTCAATGCAGCGGCGCTCGACGCTCTCATCGTATTCGGCGACGATCAGAACGAAAGCTATCTGGAGGACTGCCGGCCCACTTTTGCGGTCTACTACGGCGAGACCATCCGCAACGGCAACGCTCAGCACAGCGCCTACTCGCACCTGCCTGAGTGGTACATTCGTAACCGCGCCGGCTTCTTTGAGCCGGTCGAGCCGCGCGACTATCCGGTCGATGGAGCGCTCGCGCGCCACCTGATCGAAGCCCTGCTGGCGGCCGAATTCGATCTCGCGGCCTCGAAATCGCTGCGCGCCGGCGAAGGCGAAGGCCATGCCATGGCCTATGTGCATCGCCACGTCATGGACGCCGAGGCGCCGATTCCAATCGTGCCGATATTCCTCAATACCTATTTCCCGCCCAACCAGCCGAGCCCGCGCCGCTGCTACAAGCTCGGCCAAGCTGTGCGCCGGGCGGTCGAGGGGTACCCCGGTGATGCACGGGTCGGCGTGCTGGCCTCGGGAGGCTTGAGCCATTTTCTGGTAGATGAGGAGTTCGACCGCGCCATCCTCAAGGCGCTCGCCGACAAGGACCGCGCCTTCCTGCAGACCCTGCCGCGCAACAAGCTCCACGCCGGCTCATCCGAAATCCTCAACTGGGTGGCGCTCGCCGGCGCCGCCGAAGGCATCGACCTCGACTGGTTCGAATACGTCCCGGGCTACCGCACCCCGGCCGGCACCGGGACCGGGATGAGTTTTGCGACGTGGGGGTAACCCGACCGGAGAAGATCATGGAGATTCCCGAGTCCGCACTCAAGCCGATGAGAGACGGACATGCGGCCTATCAAAGGCTTCTGGCCCGGCAAACCACAATGCATCAGCGATGGCAGAAAGGACAGCTGGAGGATTTGACGCTGCTGGTCGAAATCATGAGCGCGACCCACAACGCGCTCAAACGCCGCATCGACGCTAACCCACAAGACTAGCGGATGGTGCCTGCTTGGGTTGCGACCGCGTAGGCGTTTCTTCGCCCACGCTGACGCGTGGAAAGTTGCGGTCGCGCGTCCTTTAAGGACCCACGACGGCAACACGGATGCCGGCGAACTGCGCCCCGACCAGCCGACAAGGCCCGGATAACGAATCAACGAATCAAGACTATTGCAGGCCCCCACTACTCCGCCGCGATCTGCACCTCCGGCGCCGCGGCGCGGACGTCGGCGTCGACATGGCTCTCGAACTGCACGAAATTGTCCTGGAACATTCCGACAAGGCTGCGTGCAGTGTCGTGGAATTCCGCCTTGTTCTGCCAGGTCTTGTGGGGATAGAGCAGGTGCGGCTCGACCCCCGCAAGCTGCGTCGGCACCGAGAAACCGAAATACGGGTCAGTGCGGAACGTGGCGTTGCGCAGCGACCCGTTCAATGCGGCGGTGAGCAGGGTGCGTGTGACCTTGATCGGCATGCGTCGTCCGACGCCATATCTGCCGGCGGTCCAGCCCGTGTTGACGAGCCAGCAATCTACCCCGTGGGCGCCGATCAGTTCGCGGAGCAGATTGCCATAGACGGAGGGGTGACGCGGCAGGAACGGCGCACCGAAGCAAGTTGAAAATTCCGGCTGAACCCCGACCAGCCCCTTCTCGGTGCCGGCGACCTCGGCGGTGTAACCGGAAAGGAAGTGATACATGGCCTGCGCCGGGGTCAGCTTTGCAATCGGCGGCATCACGCCAAAAGCATCCGCCGTGAGCAGCACGATGTTCTTCGGCATGCCGGCGCGGCCGGTGCGCAGGGCATTCGGGATGTAATCGAGGGGATAAGCGGACCGGGTGTTCTCGGTTTTGCGGTCGTCGTCGAAGTCGCAGATTCGGGTCTCGGGATCGAAGGCGACGTTTTCCAGAATGGCGCCGAAGCGCAGCGTCGCGGCGTAGATTGCGGGCTCGGCTTCTTTCGAGAGCCGGATGCATTTTGCGTAACAGCCGCCTTCGAAGTTGAACACCCCCTGCGGTCCCCAGCCGTGTTCGTCATCGCCGATCAGAGTGCGGTCGGGGTCGGCTGACAGGGTAGTCTTGCCGGTCCCGGACAGGCCGAAGAACAGCGCGACGTCGCCATCCTCACCAACATTAGCCGAACAGTGCATCGGCATCACGCTTTCGGCCGGCAAATAGTAGTTGAGCGTCGTGAACACCGATTTCTTCATCTCGCCGGCGTAATAGCTGCCGCCGATGAGGATCATGCGCCTGGTGAAATCGATGGCGACGACCGTTTCGCTGCGCACGCCGTGGCGTTTCGGATCGGCCTTGAAGGACGGCAGACACAGGATGGTGAAATCCGGCACATAATTCGGAATCTCGGACCGCTCGGGCCGGATCAGCAACGTCCGGATGAAGAGCGAATGCCAGGCGAGCTCGGTGAACACGCGGGCCTTGATGCGGTATTTGGGGTCGGCGCCGCCGTAGAGGTCTTGAACATAAAGCTGTTTGCCTTTCGCATGCTCAAGAAAATCCCTGTGCAGCAGTTCGAACTGGGCCGGGGTCAGCCTGCCGTTCTTCTCCCACCAGATGGTCTTCTCAGTGTGCTCGTCGCAAACGATAAACTTGTCCTTCGGGCTGCGGCCTGTGTGGATGCCGGTTTCGGCGCACAGCGCGCCGCCCTGGACCACATGGGCTTCGCGGTTTGCCAGCGCATGTTCGTAAAGCGGGGCCTCGGTCAAATTCCAGTGGATTGCAGCAAGGTCGGAAAATCCAAATTGGTCGGCGCCAAAGACGCTGTTCCGTAAACCCGTTTCCTTCACGGCAGCCCTCCGCATAAGAGTATCGGTCATCAACCGCCCATGCCGCGCAAGCCCCACCCGGCGATGATTGGCAGACGCAATTGCACACACCGAATTTCGGAGAATTTCGGAGTGGCGCACCTATAGCGGCCCTTGACAACCCTGCCAAGATCAGTCGCCGGGAAGGCTTATGATCGAAACGCCGGCCAGAAATCCGGCTGCCGGTAAAATTTTCGGGCAGCGTCTACGGGCTTGAGCATGCGCACCGGGAACGCCCATGGCGTCAGGAAGCGCTGTGGGGCATTTCGACGCAGGCGACCGAATTATGCGGGATTGTGCCTTTTCGGTGACGCAGCTACGCCCGGATAGCTGCATGACAGGCCCAATGAAACGTTTGCGCGAGCCGCAATCGCACGGACATCTGGCGGAAACCTTCGAACCACATCCGGTCCCGTCGGGGGAACCCGATCGGATGCAGGGCCCCGCAAAAAACCTTCACCGCGAATGGCGGCAAAAACATTGGTAGGATGAGATCCGGGAAAACCTGCTTCGTCACCGCGCCCGGGCGCAGGCCGCCCATTCGGCCAACGTCTTGCGCAAGGCATGACCGTTGGTCACGCGCTCGGCGAACGGTATTCGCGCCATGCGATCGCCGAGGGCGAGATCAAGCCCGTCCGGATCGATCCCTGTGACTTCCCATGGCCCATCCGGCTCGCCGAGCAGCTTCGTTGCGTACAAACGCACCGCGTCCGGATGGTCGGCATTCATGTGCTGGACCGCGCTTTCTTCGATGTCGATGATTTCAGCGGCGTCTTCAAGATCGGTCATAATATCGGCGGCCTTGAGATCGGCTGCGCGGGCGAAGCCGCCATTGAGATGCCCCGACACGACTTGCAGTCGCCAGAATGTGAAATCTCCGAAGCCGGCATAGAGCCTGGACTTCGGATGGCGGGAGAGAAAGCGGCGCCGTATCCGCGCCGCATCCGGCGCATCTGGCGTGATGTTGGCGAAAGCGCCGAGCACTGTGAGCCGCGGATGGGCGAGCGGATCACCCTTTCCAGTGGACGCGAGCAAGACGGAAGCGCGGGGATCGACCTCGATGTTCGCCGTGTGGGTGGAAAGCCGCGATACCAGGATCAGAGGCGAGCCATCTACGTCCGTTGCAACATTGACGAGCGAGGAGAAGGGATGTCCGGTATTTCGGTCGATCGTGGCGAGGGCGCCGGCTCGCGTTACGCGCAGCAGTTCTTTTGCGAGTGCCACAGGATTAAAGTCATCAGGCGGGCGGGCCGTTTCGGGCAGCCGGTCGGGCATTGCTCCAGGCAAAACCGCTGCACTTTCTGCCTCTGCCATGATTTCACCCATGTCTCGAACGGTGGCACAAGGCCCAACCC
>JAJPKK010000232.1 GCA_021323775.1 Hyphomicrobiales bacterium | reverse complement strand
TTGGACCGCCGGTCTTCGGAGGATTGGCGGTGAGAGTGCCGGCGCAGCCATAAGGGAGATAACGGCGTCATGCCGATAACTGCTTCACGTTCGCCGGTTTGGCGCTGCCGAGAAAAGACTCACTTAATGTTGCTGCTGTCCTAAAACGCTGAGCCAGTTTTTCTTGCGTGTGCAGAATCCTCCTCGTGGCCAGTCGCTGCGTGGCACCGCAGCGTCCACGGCGGAACTGCCTTCTTGCGCGCCGCAAGGGCATAAGCCTATGCTTTGAATTTAACACGACCCCTGGGATTTTTCGGCGTTGCACAGGACCGTTTGGGTCGCGCACTTCAGGACAACAGGAGACCATCATGCGCGGGAGGTTCTCAGGCTCGATGCTCGCGGTCGCGATTGGCGCGGCCGCTGTCAGCGCGGTCATTTCGCACTCCATCACACGCACGGCTGCCCAGGCTTTGCCCCCACAAGCGGCCGAGGGCAAGGCGGGGGCAGGGTCAGCCTCGGCATTGAAGACGCCCTGGGGCGAACCCGATCTGCAGGGCATCTGGACCGACGAATTTGACACGCCCCTGCAGCGCCCCGCCAAGTATGCGAATGAAGAATTCTTCACCGAGGCGCAACGCGAAGAATTGGACAGGCAGCGAGGCGCGCTTTTCGGCAGCGACCCGCGTCAGGAGCGCGGAACTGCGATTGACGTCGGCGGCGCGTACAACACCGCGTTTTTGACCATAAAGCACACCGGACCGCGCACGTCGCTGATCGTCGATCCGCCCAACGGCCGGATTCCGCCGCAGACGCCGGAAGCCCAGCGGGCTGCTGCGGCCGATCGGGAATTCCGCCTCGCTCTGCTGCAATCGACAGACGCGTGCAAGAACAAGGAGCCGGCGTGCGCGGGAGGCAAGTACGATCCGACGCCCTCGCCGCGATTCGCTGAACTGCCTCCTCGCTACCACACGGGCAACTTTGTGCGCCTCAATCGCAGTGACGGTCCCGAGGATGACGGGCTGGCGGACCGCTGCCTGCACAGCGGGCTGCCCGAGTTTGGCAGCTTGTTTGGCGGGAGCTTTCGCCGCATCGTGCAGACGCCCGGCGGCATCACGATGTTCTACGACATGAACCAGGGCCAGGGCTGGCAGCGCAACATTGTCATGAACGGAAGCCCCCACTTGCCGGCCAGCATCCGCCAATGGTTCGGCGACTCGCGCGGCCATTGGGAGGGCGACACGCTGGTGATCGACGTGACCAACTTCAGCCCGAAAACCGATTTCTTTGGCTCGCGCGAGAACCTGCATCTGGTCGAGCGCTGGACGCGCACCGGGCCGAAGACCCTCCAGTATGAGGTCACGATCGAAGATCCGACCGTATGGACCCGGCCGTGGACGGCCAAGCAGGAGTTCGCCAAGCAGAGCGACGAGGAGAACAGAATTTATTACGAGCCGCGCTGCATCGAAGGAAACTTTGGCTTGCCGGGGCTGCTGCACGGGCGGCGCGCGGAAGAGAAAGCCTTTGCGGAGGGACGAGGGCCGGACCCGAGAACCATGGACAGCGTCGGCGGCGTGTTGTCCGTTCAGCAGGATCCGCTGCAGTGAGCGCTTTCCCTCCAGAGCAGTTCACGACGGCGTTGGGTCGTTCCTGCTGAGTCACGGCCGGGCTGTCCAGCGCTGTCCCGGCCATCCATGTCTTTTTTCGCAAGGGCATCGCCAGAAAGGCGTGGATGCACGCGACAATCCCCCTCAAGATCCGGCGACCCAAGCGCCTCGATGGCGTCGCATCCAAGGGCTCTCATCGACACAACAAAGACGTTTTGTGACAAAGCTGACGCTTGTGAGCGCAACTCAATCCTACGATAATCGAACGCCGAAGCGCGCTCCCAAACAAGATCGCAATTCAGTCTGGTTTCCCGCCACGGTGGATGAGGGAGGTTTTTCCCGCATCGGAAACCGCGGTTTCAAGATCACCCCCTCCCTCACCCGCATGCAGGCGAGGGGGGGCGTAGGGAGGGGAGTGTTCGACCTCTAAAAAGCGAACTCGCGTCATGGATCAGCAACTCGGTTTCCTTGGAAAGTCGCGGGCCACGCGCGCGGACAGGAGATTCGACGCTCTGCTCCTCGCCTCAGCTTCCATTGTTTGGTGGACGAATGCCGCGGGCGAATTCGCTGAGGAGCAGCCTTATTGGCAGGAGTATACGGGGCAGACCTGGGATGAGTGCCAAGGCTCAGGCTGGGTATCCCGCCTGCACCCTGATGATCGCGAATCTATCATGACGGCCTGGGCCGCGGCTGTGGCGTCAGGGTCGCTTTGCTGCATCGAAGGCCGTATCTGGAGCGCCAAACACAGGGGTTATCGCGCATTTCAGGCGCGCGGCGTTCCGGTCAGGAACGACCGAGGCGAAATCGAAGAGTGGCTCGGCGCGCTGACCGATATCCAAGACATCATCGATTCGAAACGCCTCCTCGATCGGACGCAGGCTGATCTCGCGGATTCCCGGAAGGCGCTCGGGGAGAGCGAAGCGCGGAGCCGCGCTCACCTTGCTGATCTGCAGGCGGTCGAAGCGCAACTTGCAAGCGACGCATCCGCGCTGAAACAGCTCCGTCAGGCAAGCGCACGACTTTGGCGCGAAGGGGAGCTTCATGCCTGGTTGAAAGAGATGCTCCGTGCGGCCATCGAGCTGCTGAGGGCAGACAAAGGCACAATTCAGCTGTTTGATGCGAGCCGCAAGGTTTTGCTGATCGCCGCTCATCAGGGATTCGAGCAGCCCTTCCTCGACTTCTTCAAAGAGGTTTCGGCAGAGAATGATTCGGCTTGTGGCCGCGCGTTGCGCTGGGGCCGGCGTGTCGTCATCCAGGATATCGAGGCGGACGAGGCGTTCGCCCCGTTGCGCGCCGTTGCGCGCGCGGCAGGCTACAGAGCTACGCAAAGCACGCCGCTGGTCGGCCGCGACGGGCGGCTGCTGGGAATGCTGTCGACGCAGTTCCGAAATGTGCACCGACCGACCCCGCATGAGCTAGACCTTCTCGATCTCTACGCGCGGCAGGCAGCGGATTTTATTGAGCGGCATCGGAACGATGAAGCGCTTCGCGAGAGCGAGGAACGCTATAAAGGCATTTATCAGCACGCCAGCATGGGCATCGCGATCTGGGATCTGGACGGTCGACTGGTGTCCTGCAACCCGGCGTATTCCGATATGCGAGGATATTCGGAATACGAACTTCGCGGCTCGGGGTTCGAGGCAATTGTGCATCCTGAGGATCGCGACCGGCATGCATCGGAAGTCAAGAAGCTGATTTCGCAGCAAATACCCTCATTCGAGATCGAAAACCGGTGCCTGTCCAAGGAGGGAAAGGTCTCATGGGTGCACAAACATGTGTCGCTGCTCCGCGACGGGGCCGGTCGCCCGGCGAACATCATCACCCTCGCCACCAACATTACCGAACGCAAACAGCATGAGGAGCAGATCGACCTTCTTTTGCGTGAAGTCAATCATCGCTCCAAGAACCTGCTTTCGTTGGTGCAGGCCATTGCGCAGCAGACCGTCAGTACCAAGCCGGATGAATTTCTTCCCCGGTTCCAGGCGCGCGTCCAGGCGCTGGCCGCAAGCCATGACATTCTTGTAGGCAATAAGTGGAAGGGTGCGGATCTTCACGAGCTGGCGCGGTCGCAGCTCGCACATTTCCGCGACCTGATGGACAAGCGCATCGCTCTGACGGGGCCGCCGGTCTTTGCCTCCGCCGCCGCCGCGCAGGCGCTTGGCATGGCTTTCCACGAGCTTGCTACGAACGCGACCAAATATGGGGCTCTTTCAGACGAACGCGGCTGCGTCGAACTCGGCTGGAAAACGGTGCAGAGCGCCGAGGGCGAAGAGGATTTTGTCATCCAATGGATCGAGAGCGGCGGGCCGCCGGTCGTTGCGCCGTCAAGCAGCGGTTTCGGTTCGACCGTGATCTGCCGTTTGGCGGAACGAAGTCTCAGCGCCAAAGTCGAACTCAATTATCCCCGCACGGGGCTGACCTGGCGCCTGCGATGCCCGCGGAGCATCATCGAAGAGACGGCCGCCAATATTTTGCCGAAGCAGAAAGCGCCGGAACATCAGGAGGCGTCGGAGCGGCGCCTTCGCGTGCTCGTGGTGGAGGATGAGGCGATTGTTGCGCTGGAAATCGAGCAAAATCTGCGAGACGCGGGCTTTGAGGTCGTGGGGCCTGCGGCAAGAGTGGCCGAAGCGATGGAGCTCCTGAAGGAGTTCGGTTGCGATGCCGCTGTTCTTGACATCAATCTCGGCAGCGAGACTTCAGAACCGATTGCCCGCATCTTGTCAGATAAGGGCACTCCGTTCGTGACCGTATCGGGCTATTCTCAGGAACAGCGGCCAAGCGGATTTAAGGGTGGCGCTTTCCTGGCAAAGCCGGTGCGTGCGGAGTTTCTTGTCGCGCAGCTTCGTCAGTGCACCCAGCCGCAAGCGCAAAGCGGCGGGGCAAGCTGAGAGCTGCGAATTCCGGCTTCCCCCGCTGCTTTTCACGTCGACGTTTTGCGTCCTCCGCGAAACCGGCGCGCCATGTCCGCGCGATCTGCATTGCTTTTCGCCAAAAGCGGCCTGAAAACTAAGGGCGCAGGGAGGAGAGGATGGTCGAAAGCAGAGCCGTATTTTCCTTCACAATTCTCGCGATGGCCGCAAGCGCCGCGGCAGCCTTCGCTCCTGTGTCAGCGCGGTGCGATGACGTTTCCGATTTCTACGCCGGCAGGACCGTGCAACTCGTGATCGGCTATGCCACTGGCGGCGGTTATGACGACTATGCCCGCATGCTCGGCCGGCACATCGGCCGCCACATTCCGGGTCATCCCACGGTCGTCGTGCAGAACATGCCGGGCGCCGGCAGCATCCGGGCAGCGAACTACCTTTACAACGTCGCGCCCAAAGACGGCGCCGTGTTCGGCGGCTTCGCGCGCGGGATCTTCCTCGACCCGCTGCTGGGGCGGGCCGAGGCCATGCGGTTCACGCCGGCGAAATTTGGCTGGCTTGGCAGCGTCTCCAACGATATTGGCGTCTGCGCATTCCGCTCCGAGGCGGGCATCAATTCCTGGGCGGACATGCAAACCAAGCGATACAAGATCGGCGCGACCGGCGCGGGCGCCGACAGCGACGTATTTTCAAACCTGCTGCGAAAGATGTTCAATCTGCCGATGCAGCTCGTGCTCGGCTATCAGAGCGCGGCGGAGACGGTGCTTGCCATTCAACGCAAGGAAGTGGACGGCCGCTGCGGCTGGTCATGGTCGACCTTGTCGACGCGAAACCGCGACCTGTGGCTATCGAAGCAGATCCACGTCGTGCTGCAGCTCTCGGACCGGCGTCTTCCCGAGCTTGCCGAGGTGCCGACGGTTCTCGATGTCGCCGGCAGCGCAGAGCAACGGGCCATCCTGCAACTCATCGTCGCGCGCCAGACGATGGCGCGCCCGTTCGTAGCGCCGCCCGGACTTCCGCCGGAACGCCTCGCCGCGCTCCGCAGCGCCTTCGACGCCACAATGGAGGATCCGGAGTTCCTCGCCGATGCCAGCCGGCAGGGCCTCGACGTGCGGCCGGTGACGGGCGCTGAGGCGGACGCGCTGATCGCCAAGGTCTACGCGACCGCGCCGGATGTGGTCAGGCGCGCCGCGGAGTATATGAAGGAAGCGCAGTGAATAGCGACGCTGCCTCGAATTTGCGCGTTTACGCGCCCTGACGACGGGCCAGGCGGCCCGTCGTTCTTTGAGACGCGTTCCTTGAGACCAGGTTCTGGAGGCTCGGTCCTACTCTACGTCGCCCTCCTCCTCCTCCGACATCATCGACAGCATCTCAGCCATGCGATGGCGCTCCACGGCGCCTTTTATTTCACGAACGACATGCATCGCGAGGAGGCGCATCCGCTCCTTCTGGTCTGGATTGAGAGTCTGGTACAGCGGCTGCCACGCATCGGCGAGCCTTTTCAGGTTGGCGCCTCGCTGGGTCAGGGCCTCAGCGCGTCCGCGCATGAGTTCGACCGGATTGAACTCACGCTGGCCGGCCTGTTCCGCCAGCGCCTTAAGCTGAGCAATCCGATGCACGCGCGCCTCCGCTCGGGCGCGGATCGCTTCCTCTACGGGAGGCCAATGCTTGGCCTGCTCCGGCGTGAGCTGCAGCGCGGCCTTGATAAGGCCAATGCGCGCATCGGTCAAAACGCGCATGTCGGCGGGCGTCATCGCATGGCCTGTGCGGGCGGGCTCCTGCGCATACGCCGAGCCAGCGACGAAGAGGACCGTCACGAGTCCCACAATTCCTTTCAACATCGGAATCTCCTTGGATGTTTCGCCCGCGCAACCGTTAAAACCAGGCAGGCGGCCCTTGGTTGCAGCGAGGTGCGGGAGAATTTTGAGAGAATTGAAGGCAACATCGATGCTGGTTCCAAACATCCAAGGAGCAGCGCGCGACATCGGACGCAATTTGACGGTGGGAACCGTAAACCCAGGGCCGGAAGTTCCGATTTCCAGGCGCACCGCGAGTCAGCGGAGTCTCCCGAGAGAGGAGATCGCGAGACGAAGGGAAGCGGTCGATCCGCAAAGCGCCGCTCAGAATGCTAAAGCCGGATGTGGCGCATTGGAGTCCCGGCGACTTCCAGCTACCGCGTCTTCTCATAAATCTCCCGCCCGATCAGCATGCGGCGGATTTCGCTGGTGCCGGCGCCAATCTCGTAGAGCTTGGCGTCGCGGAGCAGGCGTCCGGCCGGGAAATCGTTGATGTAGCCGTTGCCGCCGAGGCACTGGATCGTCTCCAGCGCCATCCATGTCGCCCGTTCGGCGGCGTAGAGGATGGCGCCGGCGGCGTCCTCGCGGGTGACGCGGCCAGCGTCGCAGGCGCGCGCGACCGCGTAAACATAGGCTTTGGCGGCATTGGCGGCCACATACATGTCGGCGAGCTTGGCCTGAATGAGCTGAAATTGTCCGATCGGCTGGCCGAACTGCTGGCGCTCATGCACGTAAGGGATCACGAGATCAAGGCAAGCCTGCATGATGCCCAGCGGGCCGCCGGCCAGCACCAGGCGTTCGTAGTCGAGCCCCGACATCAAGACATTAACGCCGTTGCCGACCGCTCCCAGCACGTTCTCGGCTGGCACCTCGCAATCGGTGAACACGAGTTCGCAGGTGTCGGAGCCGCGCATGCCGAGCTTGTCGAGCTTCTGGGCCGATGCAAATCCCGCAAATCCCCTCTCAACGATGAACGCCGTGATGCCGCGCGCGCCGGCATGGCGATCGGTCTTGGCATAGACCACCAGCGTATCGGCGACCGGGCCGTTGGTGATCCACATCTTGGAGCCATTGAGAACATAGCGGTCGCCCTTGCGGTCGGCGCGGGTGCGCATCGAGACGACATCGGAGCCCGCCTCCGGCTCGGACATGGCAAGCGCGCCCACATGTGCGCCGGAGATCAGCTTGGGCAGGTAGCGCGATTTCTGCTCCGCCGTCCCGTTGCGCCGGATCTGGTTGACGCACAGGTTCGAATGGGCGCCGTAGGACAGGCCGACCGACGCCGAGGCGCGCGAGACCTCCTCCATGGCGACGCAATGGGCGAGATAGCCCATGCCGGCGCCGCCCCACTCCTCCTCGACCGTGATGCCGAGCAGCCCGAGTTCGCCCATTTGCGGCCAGAGATCGCGCGGAAACGTGTTGCTGCGGTCGATCTCGGCGGCGCGCGGCGCTATGCGATCACGCGCGAAGCTGGCGACGGACTGACGCAGCCGGTCGGTATCCTCGCCGAGACCGAAATCAAAACCTGTCCAGGTGTTGGGGATCAGAGCCACGGATTGATCACCTCCAGCTCGCAGCCGGCAAGTCAGCACATTGCGGATTAGCGATTGCTGGCGGGCGAGGCAAGTTGAACCGGTCTGGTGCTCCGGAGCCGACAACCGGAGAGACTCGGCCACTGGTTTCGCCGCCCCTTACCATTTTTTGCGGAAACCGCGATGACGTTGCTTTTCTCAGCCTTCGCCCATAGACAAACTGGTCCCACGCGCCCCGCCAGCGTTGTCGCGCGGCAAATCGTCCCCGCTTCCTGCAATGGCCGCGCGCGTCGCCATGTCGAAAAACAATGTCCGTGCCGAACCCCCTTTTGCTCGCGTTCTTGCTTGCCGCCCAAGCAGCGGCGGCGGAAACCGCGCAGCAGCACTGTTCGGGCAACCCGGACGCCCTTTCGACCTCGCGCACGATCGTTGTGGACCCCGCCACGACTCCGCGCGTTGGCCGCAAGCAGTTTCCTGCGACCCTGCCGCTCGCCGATAAAGAGGTGGTGCTGACCTTCGACGACGGCCCGCGGCCCGGCACGACATCCGCCGTCCTCGACGCGCTGCGACGGGAATGCGTGCAAGCGACGTTCTTCCTCGTCGGCCGGAACGCCGCGGCCCACCCGGAGCTGGCCCGGCGCGAGCTTGCTGAGGGTCACACCGTAGCCTACCACAGCTTTCGGCATCCGCTGCTTGATCGCATGAAACCGCAAGCCGCCGAGGCGGAAATCGACCGCGGCTTTGCGGCGGTCGACACGGCGCTCTACGGCCACGCGGCGAGCCGGCCGCAAACACCCTTCTTCCGCTTTCCGGGCTTTGCCTCAACGCCGCACCTGCTCGACCGCCTCGCGGCCCGGCATATTGCGGTGTTCGGCGCCGACCTGTGGGCTGGCGATTGGACGCCGATGTCGCCACACCGTGAGCTTCACCTCCTGCTCGACCGCCTGCGGGCCGCCCACGGCGGAATCATCCTGTTTCACGATACAAAGCTGCAAACTGCCGTCATGTTGCCAGCTTTCTTGCGTTTTCTGAAGGCCGAGGGCTATAGGGTCGTGCACGTTGTCGCACCCGCGGCTTGAGAAAATCGATTTGAGAGGTAATGTTCAACGATTTCTAATTCACAGCGTTAGAGTTCACGAAGGCTGATTGCGGCGTGGAGGAGACGGGGAGCGCCAAGCCCCCGCCGTCGGGGGGACACCAGGTAGGATGCGTACAAGTACGATGCGTGATGTGTTGCTGGCCATCGGGGCCGTATGTGGGTTGATATTTTCCGCGCCAACGCTCGCAAGAGCCGCCGAATGCCCAGGCAATCCGGATGCGCTCGGCACCAGCCGGACCCTCGTGGTTGATCCCGCTGAGCACCCGCGGCTCGGCTCCATGCAATACCACGAGAGCCTTCCGCTGGAAGACCATGAGATCGTCCTCACCTTTGACGATGGTCCCTTGCCGCCCCGCTCGACCCAGGTGCTGGACATCCTTGAACACGAATGTGTGAAGGCCACCTACTTCCTGATTGGCAAAATGGCGCGCAACTTCCCCGAGACGGTGCGCCGCATCCGCGATGCTGGCCACACAATCGGGACGCACAGCTACAGCCATCCCCTGACCTTTCACAGGATGTCGCTGGAGCGGGCGGAATTTGAGATCAACGAAGGCATCGCCGCGGTGACGGCTGCGCTCGGCGACGGCACCGGTCCGGCGCCATTCTTCCGTGTTCCCGGCCTGCTGCGTGCTGAGGGGGTCGAGCACTATCTCGCCTCTCTGAATCTCCAGGTTTGGAGCGCCGATTTCCTCGCCGACGATTGGCTCAGGATCGGCCCGGCGCAGGTGTATTGGCGCGCCCTCCAGCGGATCGAAGCCAACCACAAGGGGATCCTGCTGCTGCATGACATCCAGGCTAAGACCGTGGAGGCCCTGCCCTATCTGCTGCGGGAGTTGAAGCGGCGCGGATACCGGGTCGTCCAAGTTGTACCGGCGACCCCCGATCGCCCAAAGACCGCGACCGATCCGAGGCAATGGGTGCTGCATGCGCGCCTTTCGCCGCGCGCGCCGATTTTCATGGAGACGGATCCAGAACTGCCGGTGCCGAGCCCTGTAGGCTTGGGCTTTGACGCGACGTCCAACTCGTTTTCATTCCTTCAAGGAATTCCGTTCGCTCACAGTCCGGCTCGGCCGCCCCGCGCGCTCCCGGCCGGGGGTCACGAGTCATCAGCACAGATTTCGCCGTGGCCACGGGGTCTTGAGGCGATACCGGACGCGCCGAGCGTGTCCCCCCGACCCGAGTTACCGGCCCCGAGTCTGCAAAGCCTGGGTTACTCGGGCGATCATTCGAATTCCTGGGTGGCGCGCAAGGGGTCGGCAGACGGGGTAGCGGAAGCGAGGGGCGCGGTCGCGGTGGACGACATTCAACGCCTCCTGGAGTCGCTGCCTGAGGAGAACGCGCCTCCGGTCGGCGACCGCAGTCCCAAGATTCCTCAGTCCATTGATTCCCCGTCCGCGGAAGACAGCACAGGCGGGTCAATGGCGCCCTTGCGGTTGCGTGGACCGATCGTCAACGCTGTCATGCCGCTCGGCGCGTTTCCTTAACACCGGGGCGCGCGCGACGTCCGAGGGCGGGCGGGGACGCTTCGCCTTTGCTCACTCTGCGACGAAAGATTCACAGCCCCGCTACTTTGCGGCTTCGTGCTGAGGCTCTCTATCCGGCATAGGCTCTCCATCCAGCATATCGTCGAGCCAATGGCCGGCGCGGGCCGCCTTGGTGGCGAGGTAGCGACGGTTTTCCGGATTGATTTCCGTATGCAGCGCGATGCGGGCACAGACCTCAACGCCGCCTTGAACCAAGGCTTCGAGCTTGCCCGGATTGTTTGTCAGCAATTGCACGCGGTTTGCTCCTATCATCTTGAGCATACGCGCGGCTACGGCGTAGTTGCGCTCGTCGTCATCGAAGCCGAGCATCATGTTGGCGTCCATGGTGTCGAGCCCGTTGTCCTGGAGTGTGTAGGCCCGCATCTTGTTCGCAAGCCCGAGGCCACGCCCCTCCTGCTCCAGGTAGAGCACGATGCCGCCGCCAGCTTCGGATAGTTGCGCCATCGCAAGCCTGAGCTGCGCCCCGCAGTCGCACCGCCGCGATCCGAAGACATCGCCAGTGAGACAGGCCGAATGGACGCGCACATTGACGGGCTTCGAAAAGTCAGGTTCGCCGAGAATAATCGCGAGCGGGCTCGACCCGACCGCATCGCGAAACACGCAGAATCGCGCCGTGACGCCGTCCGGCAACGGGATCCGCGCTTCGCTCACGATCTCCAAGGTATCGAGGATCTTGTCATTGACGTGAGCCAGGGCGTCCGCGCGCACCATGATCATCTGCGCCAGGACAGCAGGCGCGACGGCTTTGGCGTCGGCGACCAGAAGCGCCGGAAAGCGCTGCGCCAGCTTGGCAAGATCAATCGCCCGGGTTGCGGCTGCGCCCGCCATGCCGGCCGCGCTGCGGCGCTCGCACTGCAATCCGACCGCGAGAGACCAGATTTTGTCGCGGGTATCGTCCGCCGCTGCGGCGACGAACACGGGGCCGGCAACTTCCAGACCAATGACCCGCGCCCGGCGCTTTGTGATGAGAAGGCGCGGCGGGACGGGCGCGCAAAGGGCCTTGAACGCAACCCACGTGGTCTCGGTCAGGCCGTCCACCGGCAATGCCACGATCTGTTCGTCGGCATCAGCAATGACGACGGGCCGGCCGGCCTGAAATTCGGCAATGCCACGCTGCACCGCAATATCGTCGGCCGTGCCGAACGGGCCGAGCCCCCTTGGCATGTTTTCCGATTGCATACCGCCCCACCATACTGGCAACGCAACTACTCTCGCAAAACCATAACCTGCCCAGTGTGTTTCTTAGTCCTCCCAGCCTCGCAAAGCTATGCTGTTTTTTTCGCGCTTGCCAGTTTCAAACGCAGCCGGAACCGACTATCACTCCGCGGCAAATTTCAGGCAGATCGTTCGCGCCTTAAGATTGCCGCGTTCGAGCCACCCCTTGCACGCAAGCGGGAGGCGGCGGCAAGAGACGCAAACTGATCAAGCCGCCAACACAAGGGATGTTTCATGCGGGTTGCGATGATCGGCGCTGGATATGTCGGGCTTGTGTCCGGCGCCTGCTTTGCGGATTTCGGCCACCACGTCACCTGCGTCGACAAGGACGAGGAGCGCATTGCGCGGCTTCGCAAGGGCGAGATGCCCATATTCGAGCCGGACCTTGACCGCCTTGTGGTGGGGAACACGCGCGAGAAGCGGCTCGATTTCACGACCGATCTTTCCCACGCGGTGGCGGAGGCCGATGCGGTATTCATCGCCGTCGGCACGCCCTCGCGCCGTGGAGACGGGCACGCGGACCTCTCCTACGTCCACGCGGCGGCCGCCGAGATCGCCGCCGCCCTGACCGGGTTTACGGTGGTGATTACAAAATCCACTGTGCCGGTAGGCACAGGCGACGAGGTCGAACGAATCATCCGGGAGATCCGCCCTGATGCCGATGCCGCCGTGGTGTCGAACCCGGAATTCCTTCGCGAGGGGGCGGCAATTCAGGATTTCAAGCACCCGGACCGCATTGTGGTCGGCACCGACGACGAACGGGCCCGCAGGGTGATGGCGGAACCCTACCGGCCGCTCTATCTCAACCAGCCGCCGATTCTCTACACCAGTCGGCGCACGGCCGAGTTGATCAAATACGCCGCCAACGCATTTCTGGCCACCAAGATCACGTTCATCAACGAGGTTGCGGAGCTGTGCGAAAAAGTCGGCGCGGACGTCCAGCAGGTCGCGCGCGGCATTGGGCTCGACAACCGCATCGGATCGAAGTTCCTGCATGCCGGGCCGGGCTATGGCGGCTCGTGCTTTCCCAAGGATACGATGGCGTTGATCAAGACCGGGCAGGACTATGAGGCGCCGCAGCGCATCGTCAAGACGGTGGTGGCCGTCAATGAGGCCCGCAAGCGCGGCATGTTTCGCAAGATCGCCACGGCGCTGGGGGGCAGCCTGCGCGGCAAGATGATCGCGGTGCTCGGGCTCACCTTCAAGCCCAATACTGACGACATGCGCGACGCGCCGTCGATCCCGCTGATTACCGCGCTCATGGACATGGGAGCGATGGTGCGCGCTTATGATCCGGTCGGGATGGAGCAAGCCCGGCAGGTGCTTGCAAACATCGAATTCTGTGACGGTCCCTACGACTGCGCCAGAGGCGCCGATGCGCTCGTCATCGTCACTGAATGGGAGCAATTCCGCGCCCTCGACCTCGAACGCCTCAAGGCCGTGATGAAGCAGGCGGTGCTGGTCGATTTGCGCAACGTGTATCGCCCGGAGGAGCTGGAGGGATTTGCCTATTACAGCGTCGGTCGCGGCGGGAGCGTTCGCTAGCGCTCTCCTGCCCCGCCCAGACGAAAGCTGCCGCGGCGGGACGCTGCGAGAGCTTGTTGCCCGGAATGGTCAAGGAACTTGGCGCCGTCTGGTCAGGTTCTCATGCGCTGCCACGTGCAGCCGGCGATCCGGCGTTTCTCGCGCGCCGATTCCCTGCTACCATATGCGCCCACGCCCCTGAGCATCCCATGAATGTGACCGACCCGATATCCCGGCAGGCCGACGACCTGCACTGGTGTGACGCGTTGGCGGCGATCCGTGCCGGGCGGCCGAATGGGGCCTCCCATTGGGACAGCATTTTCGGGCCGCTGCGCGCCGGGCAGGTCGATGATCTCCTTGTGGTTGGCCAGATCGGGCAGTCGCTTGATGGACGCGCCGCCACTGCGACCGGGCACTCCCATTATATCAACGGAACCGAAGGGCTTGATCATCTGCACCGCCTTCGCGCCCTCATGGACGCGGTGGTGGTGGGCGTTGGCACCGCCCTGGCCGATGATCCCTTGTTGACGGTGCGCCGCGTCGCCGGGCCCCATCCCGCACGAGTCGTCATCGACCCCAACGCCCGCCTGGCCGCCACGGCACGGGCGTTTCGCGACGACGGTGTCCGGCGGCTGGTCATCCGGGCCGAAGGCGTCGGCCCGCCGCCCCCGGCGGGAGTCGAACGCATCGAACTGCCGGCAGTGCAAGGCCGACTCGATCCTTGCGATATCCTCCGGAGCCTTGCGGCACGCAGCCTGCGACGCATCCTTGTAGAAGGCGGCCCGGCGACGGTCGCGCGTTTCCTCGAAGCCCGTTGCCTCGATCGTCTTCACGTGGTGGTGGCGCCCATCATCCTCGGCGGCGGCCGCGCGAGCCTCGATCTTGCGCCGATCACGCGCTGTGAGGAGGCGTTGCGCCCGCATACCGTGACACACGTGCTCGGCAACGAGGTGCTGTTCGATTGCGATCTTTCGGCTCAACGGCGGCCGATCGGCGTCGCGAAGAAATCGATGTGACCAACTTGCAGGTGCGAACGGCCGGCAGTCACATGGTTCCGGCGCTCTCCAAGCCACTCTTCAAGGGTTGAAGGATTAACCCCGATCTCGCGCGCCGCGCCGGCCCAGCCGTCGAATATCGCCATCTGGATCTCGCGATCATCCGGGCCGAAGCGCCAATCGGAGCGGCCTTCGAGAACCGCGAAGCCGGCGTCGCGAAATCGCGCCGGCGCGGTGCGCGCCGCCTCCGGCCCGAGCGCCGGTCCGAACCCCTTGTCGGTGCGCTGATGGCGATTGACGGCAGCGGTCACGACCGCGTCGTGGCGGGTGTCCGGCATGAGCGTGACGGCGCCATCGTAGCTCAGCGCCGCGTAAAACGGGCGGGAGAGGCGCACCAGGGAGGCCACGAGGCGATCGAGCCAAGCGGCTGATACGAGATCGAGCAAGGCTGACGTTGCCACGAGATCGCAGTCATCGAGCGCTTGCTCGATTGGGCCGGCAAGGTCGAAGACGACAGTCCTGACACTGGCCTCGGCGGGCGTCGCCTTCCTCGCCGCATCAAGCAAAAAATTGTCGTTGTCGACGAGACGCCAGCGCTGGTGGGCCGGCAGGCGCGATGCAATCGCCCGCATCGTGGCGCCGGTACCGCAGCCGAGGTCCGTAACGGTGACGGCCGATGCGCTTGCGAAGGCGCCGGCAACCGCATCCAGGACCGCGGCGTTGCGCGCCGCCCGGTCGTAGCGCTCGCGCATTGCGAGCCACGCAGCCGAAAAGCCGCTCATGCGGCTGTCCGCAAGACGTCGAGAAACGCCTGTGCGGCGGCCTCCCAGGTCGGCATCGGCGCCCTGCGTGCCGCTTCGGAACAACGCCTGCGCAGGCCCGTGTCGGTGATCATCGCACGCAACGCCCCAGCAAGCGCTGCCGCGTCGTCAGCCGGCACCAGAATGCCAGCGTCCGCCGGCACCGTGTCCGGAATAGCGCCGACACGCGTTCCGACGACCGGCAACCCATGGGCGATTGCTTCCGCGTAGGCCATGCCATAGCCCTCGAACCTTGACGCCAGAACGAATACGTCGGCTTCACGATACAGCGCCGCCAGATCGCTCTCGTTCACCGCACCTGCAAGGGCGACGCGCGACTCAAGGCGTTTGCGCGCGATGGCCGCTGCCAGTCGCACTGCGGTCGCGCGGTCGCGTTTGCAATCGCCGGCGATCACGAGCTGCCAATTGAGGTTAGTGAGCTGGTTCAGCGCCTCGATCAGAACATCGTAGCCCTTGCGCGGCACCACGGCGCCGACCGCCAGGAGATTTAGGGCTTGATCGGCCGCCTGCATGGGCCGTTTACGCATCGCCGCGGCGCCGGCCTTGCCTTCGGTGCCCGGCAAAGCGATCGTGATAATTTCCGCTGGAACGCCGTAGTCAGCGACCAGGACGTGGGACGTCGCCGGGCTGGTGACGACCACGCGCCTCACCGCCGCCAGCGCTGCGCGCTCGCTCTCGCGCAGCGCGGCAATCTCCGCTGGCGCGAGCCCCGATTCCAGCGCAAGGGGGTGATGCACGAGCGCAATCAGGCGATGGCTGGACCGGAGCGCCGCGGCGACATCCGGAAGCACGCCAAGGGCAAGCCCGTCCACCACGATGGGCTGGCCTGCGGGCACGCGCCGGAGGCGGGGCAATGCGGCTTGGACGGTTTCGGGCGCCGGCCGCGGAAATCCGTCGCCCAGATCGATAACATCGACCTCGCAGCCGCACTGCCGCAATCCGGCAATCACGCGGCGGTCATAATTATAGCCGCCGGTCGGCTGATCGAGGCTTCCCGGCACCGCAAAAGTCACCGCTGCCATAACGCCCCCTCGTACCATGCCCGCGCAGTCGGCGATTCGCCGACCGTCACCCGGATTGCGGCGATCTCGCGGCCATCGCGCCCGAGTCCACCGCTCTTCACGGCTGCCGCCAGGCCATCGAAGATGTGCCTGGTGAGAAACTCGGTCGTGGTGTTGACGGATTTGAACGCCGGGATGTCGTCGAGATTGCGATAATTAAGCGGCGCGAGCACCTGACGCAACACCTCAAAAGCTCGTCCAATATCGACCACGATGCCGTTCTCATCGAGGGCATCGGCCATGAACGCCGCCGACACTGCGAAAGTTGCACCGTGCAGACGCTGCGCGGGGCCGAAGATTTCGCCGCGAAACGAATGCGCGATCATGATGTGGTCTGAAACTTCGACGGCGTACACAGAGGATCCTTTGGGTGGGGCGTAGGATGGGTTGAGCGAAGCGAAACCCATCATCGGCGTTTGCTCGCGCGGAGCGGCCACCGATGGGTTTCGCTTCGCTCAACCCATCCTACGCCCCGCTCGCTGCGGCGGGATAACGGACAAGCTGACATAGCACACCGCTCGACCCGGCGAGAATTTTCGGCAATGCCGCCGGCAGGTCATGGAAGTCGATGGCCGGCGCGATCAGGGCGTCGAGCGCCGGGTCGGCCAGCAAGGCGAGGGCCGCCTCCAGGCGGCGGCGATGCGGCCAGCGCGGCCGGTGCGAGGCCGCCACCTGCCCGACCTGGCTCGATACCAGCCGCAGCCGGCGGCTGTGGAACGCCTCGCCGAGGGGAACCGCAACTTCACCGGCGCCATACCAGCTCAACTCCAGCACGGTCGCTTCATTGCCGGCGAGCCGCAAGGCCGTGGCAAGCCCCGCCGCGGACGCGCTCGCATGGATCACGACATCGCATTCGCCGGGCGCCGCGTCGGGCAGGGCAAAGCCTGCCCCCAGCGAGGCTGCGACCGCGGCGCGGCTCTTTTCGATGTCCACCAATGTGACGTCTGCGCCGGGCAGGCGGCTTGCCAGCCATGCACAGAGGCAGCCGACCACGCCGGCGCCGACGACCGCAATCCGATCGGCGGGGCCAGGCGCCGCGTCCCACAAGGCATTGAGCGCGGTCTCCATGTTGGCGGCGAGCACGCCGCGCGGCGCCGGCACATCTGCCGGCAGCAGCGCAATGCGGTCTGCCGGCAGCACGAATGCGGTCTGATGCGGGTGAAGCGCAAAGGCAGCGCGGCCGATGAGGGCATCTGGTCCCGCCGCGACGCGGCCCACCGTGGCATAGCCGTACTTCACCGGGAACGGAAAGTCTCCGGCCATGAAGGGGCCACGCATGCGGGCATATTCGCTGGCCGGCACGCTTCCGGCGAATACCAGGCGTTCGGTGCCGCGGCTGATGCCGCCGTAAAGCGCTTCGATCCGCACCTCCCCGGGACCGACGTCAGCCGCCAAGGTTTCGGGGCGAATCTCGGCGCGGCAGGGGGCCACATACCACAGGGCGTGCGCCCGTCCGTTCGCCTGTTCGTCCACCCGCCCAGCCCTCGTGTTGCAGCGCCACGCCCTTTTGTTGGACTCCCGACCCGCTAAGCCGCTATATCTCACGCAGCGCGGTTCCATTCCAAAGCAATTTTCCATGGCGGAACTCCAAGCCGGATCCCGCACCGGATCGGCGGCCCTGCCCGATCTCGTTGCGCGCACATCCAACCTCGCCGGACGGCGAGCCTTGTTTGCAGTTCTGGTGATCGCAACGATCATGGCGGTGATGTGGCTTTCCGCCGTCGCGCTGTCGGCGGACGGCCTCGGGGCGCTCGACATCGTGCTGTTGTCGCTGCTCCTCATCACTCTGCCGTGGACCGTCATCGGGTTCTGGAACGCCGCCATCGGGTTTCTGATCCTGCGCTTCGCCAGGAACCCGGTAGCGACCGTGACGCCGGCGGCGGCGCGCATTCGCGGCGATGAGCCGATCACGGCGTCAGTCGCCCTGATGGCCTGCATCCGCAATGAAGACCCTGTGCGGGTCATGCGTAATCTCGCTCCGATGCTCGACGGCCTTGCGCCGGTCGGCGCCCATTTTCATCTCTATGCGCTCAGCGACACGAGTGACCCCGCGGTGGCTGCAGCCGAAGAGCGCTGCTTTGCGGACCTCGCTGAGAAATGGCGCGGCCGCATTGCGGTTACATATCGGCGCCGCGAAAGCAATACCGGCTTCAAAGCCGGCAATATCCGGGATTTCTGCCTGCGCTGGGGCCCGGCGCATGATTTCGCGGTGACGCTTGACGCCGACAGCTTCATTCCGGCGTCCGCAATCCTGCGCATGGTGCGCATCATGCAGGCGACGCCCGAGATCGGCATCCTGCAGGGGCTCGTCGTCGGCATGCCGTCAACCTCTGCCTTCGCCCGCATCTTCCAGTTCGGCATGCGGCTCGCCATGTGGTCCTACACCACCGGCAGCGCCTGGTGGCAGGGCGACTGCGGCCCCCATTGGGGGCACAATTCGGTGCTGCGCCTGAAGCCCTTTACGGCCCATTGCCATATCCCGCCGCTGCCCGAAGGCGGGCCGCTGGGCGGGCACATTCTCAGCCACGACCAGATCGAAGCAGTGCTGATGCGCCGCGCCGGCTACGAGGTGCGGGTGCTCCCGGAGGAGCATCTCGGCTGGGAGGAAAATCCCCCGACCTTGCTGGAATTCATCCGGCGCGACATCCGCTGGTGCCAAGGCAATATGCAGTACTGGCGCTTTCTCATGCTGCCGGGCCTGAAGTTCGTGAGCCGCTATCAGCTTGCCTTCGCGATCCTGATGTTTCTCGGCTCGCCGGCCTGGATGGCCCTGCTCGTGCTCGGCACCTTCGGGGTGATCACAGCCGAGCGGCCGTCGGCTTTCATCGCGCCCGACGCCGGCCTCGCGGTGCTCATCCTCGTGCTGGTCATGTGGTTTGCGCCGAAGATCGCCACCGTCATCGATGCGCTGACGCGCCGGAAGGCGCGCTACCGTTACGGCGGCGGCCCGATGTTTCTGGTCAATGTTGCGGTCGAGACGATCTTCTTCCTGATGCTGTCGCCAATTATGTGGTTCGCCCACACGGCGTTCCTGGCAAAGCTTGTCTTCGGCGTCGGCGTCGGCTGGGGCGGACAGGCGCGCGACGACCACGCCGTGCCGCTGCGGTCCGCAATCGCCAGGCTGTGGCCGCAGACGGCTCTCGGATGGGCTTGTCTTGCCGCCCTTGCATGGGGAGCGCCCGTCGCCATTCCCTGCACGCTTTTGATCGCCGGCGGGCTCGCGTTTGCAGTGCCGCTATGCGTTGTCACCGCGAACCAGGCGGTCGGCAGAGCCTTGCTTCGCGCCGGCATCGGCCGGCTGCCGGAGGAAACGATGCCGTCGCCGATCGACGCGCTGGGCTTGCCGGCGCTGGAGATGATGGGACGAGAGGCGGGTCGTCGGCGGAAGGAGCGAAGCCCGGGTGGAACGAACAGCCAAACCCTGGGATACTAAACCCGGGGATAATGGCGTTGCCGCGGGCAACATGGGCTGTCCCGGATCTCGGTGCGCTTGACCCGGACGACGCGGCCTGGAATCGCGCTCGCCCTTCATGGGGCACTTGCCAACTCCTCCGCAACGGCCTTCGGATTCCGCACGATCATCTTGAGATAGGCCCACGCGCAGGTGTCCGTCTCGCTCTTGCCGTGCTCCCAATCCCTCAGCGCGCCGAGAGGGATTTGGAAACGTGCGAACTGCTCTTGCGTTGGGCCGAGGGCTTTGCGCATAACCGTTACCTGGGGAACACGCCTGAGCTTCCTCTCGTGCTCCGGCGTGCGCGGCTTGTGGCCGGGATCAGAAAGTGCCGCGGCTACGATGGCTGCATCATTGCGGCCAGGCAGAAGCCCAGGGTCTGGCGACACTTTCTCTCGTCCGTCCGCCAGCCTCTTCACCTGCTCAAGATTCAAAAGAGTTTTCCACCGGGCCTGGCCC
>JAJPKK010000193.1 GCA_021323775.1 Hyphomicrobiales bacterium | reverse complement strand
TTGCGAATCGCCATTCATGAATCCTTGAATCGAAACGCGATTCCGCTGTCTAGAAAAATCTTACCGGCAGAACATCGAAAGGATGGCTATCCCACCTGGGCAGTTACTTTATTTTAATAATATCACAAAAAGCATATTTTGTCGATTTCGGCATTCGGAACGTTCGGAACGGGACAAGCTCAGTCTGCCAAATCTGCGTGCGACCGCCAAAATCCATACTGACACGCTGCCCAGAATGGGTTTCGCTTGACGTTTCCCGCAAGGGCCGCATGGCCTTCTCCCTTCAGCCGTCAGGACAGCGGGAGACGCCGTCCAGCCGCTCACGAGGCTTGCCGCAGCCGGGCCAGGACCTTGAGACCCGCATAGCCGTCGGCGGGAAACATGCCGACCTTCTGCTGAAAAGCCCGTACTGCCCGCTGCGTGTCGCGGCCGACCCGGCCGTCGCTGCCGTCGGTATCGAAGCCGAGCGCCGTGAGGCGGCGCTGCAGTTCCTGCACCTCGGCGAGCGTCATCAGCCGCTCGCTGCCCGGAAACGGATGCACGAACGGACCATCGCCGCGGATGCGGTCGGCGAGATGCATGACGGCAAGCGCGTAGGAGAATGCCGGATTGTAGCTCATCACCGCAGAAAAATTCTGCCCGATCAGAAAAGCCGGCCCGCCCTCGACCGGCACGGTCAGCCTGGCTCTGTCGTCCGGACGCGCAAAAGCGGCGCCATCGGCGCGCGCCACGCCGCGCTCGCGCCATGCCGCATAGGTGCGGCGCTCATGGCCGCCGCCATGCCGCTCCGGCAGCGTGACCTCGCAGCCCCAGGCCTCGCCGCGGCGATATTTGCCGCGCTCGACGAGGAAGCGTGCGGTGCCGGCCAGCGCATCGTCCGGCGGGCCGTAAGGCGAGATGCGGCCGTTGCGGTCGAAATCCACGCCCATGTGCAGCCACACCTCGGGCATCCATTGCGTATGGCCCATGGCGCCGGCCCACGAGCCGATCATCTCCTTCGGCTCGGCCCAGCCGCGCTCGATGATGACGAGGGCGTTGAGCAACTCGGCTTCCCAGTAGCTGCGGCGGCGCGGCTCGCCCCAGGCGAGCGCCGCCAGAGCCGGGATCACCGGCCGCATGTATTTGGGATTGTCGATCACCTCGCCGTAGCTCGATTCGATCCCCCACACCGCCAGCATGGTGAAGCGATCGACGCCGTACTCGCGCTCGATGCGCGCGAGCAGCGGCGCGTAGTCCTTGGCGCGCGCCTTGCCGGTGATGATGCGCCAATCGGACACACGGCGGTTGATATATTGCCACAGCGCTTCGTTGAATTCGGGCTGCGAGCGGATCTCGGAGTAGACGCTGGTGTCAGGTTTGATCGTTTCCATCACGCGCGCGTAGGTCGCGTCCGATATGCCGCGCGCCGCCGCACGATGGCGAAAGGCGTCGCGCCACGCCTCGAAAGAACTGCTTGCGCTTTGGGCGCGGACATCAAACGGGACCGCCGCGCCGGCGCTTGCTGCGAGCAATGCGCGCACCAGAAACGCGCGGCGGCTGAGGGTCGATGACGGGCGATGGTCGATCACGCAGTTCAAAACCTTCAGTTCGAGGCTCCCTCCACGTCCATTTCGCAAATGTTGGCGGGAATAGGCAAGCCAATCGGCCTTGGATTGGGTGCGACAGACGTTCGCCGTCCGGCGCGATGCGGTGGAACGCACGCGGTAGAACGTAGGTCCGTAGGGCGGATTAGCGAAGCGTAATCCGCCAACCCGCGCCAGCCGCCAACCCGCGGCGCAACAGGCTGCGATATTCCGCCCCACACCCGTGCACGCTGTGAGCTGTGTGGAGTGCGCGAATAAGCCATCGCCCAGCGTCATCGAATCAGCGTAGATGCGGCGATAAAAGATGTTGCGATCAGCCGGGAAGGATTCCGATGCCGGACTTTGACGTTGAGGCCTTTATCACCGAGCTTGACCGCATGGGCGTGAAACTGACAGCGATTCCGCTGGCCGACGGCAAGTTGCGGGTGAATCGCTGGTGCATGTTGCATGCGAGCGAACATGCCCGTGAGATCGAAGACCTTTGGACCACGCAGATCGGCAATGACCGGGAACGCATCGATATTCTCGCTGCGCATCTCGCCAAAACCGGCCAGCAGGGAGCCGGCCGCATCAGTTCTGCCCCATTGCAGATCGATTCGCCGCCGATCGCCGAACAAGATGCCGCATAGGAGCCGCGCCCAGCGGCGATATTGCCGGTCCAGAATTCCCGTTATCACGTCGTCGCGCCGCTCGCCGCGAGATGGCCCAATGATCGGGCCGGGCCCTCCGGCCCGCAATCATTCATACCAGCGCGCCTTCGAGACTTCCTA
The DNA here is from genome assembly GCA_021323775.1 of Hyphomicrobiales bacterium. Taxonomy (GTDB): domain Bacteria; phylum Pseudomonadota; class Alphaproteobacteria; order Rhizobiales; family Xanthobacteraceae; genus JAJPKK01. The sequence goes on along the minus strand of JAJPKK010000193.1, from coordinate 1,680 downwards.
TGCGAGGTATAGGCCGGCGCTGGCTTTCGGAGGGCGGCGGCCGGGCGTATAGTTTCGCGTCAATTCGCTCGCTTGACGAAGGTCGCTCATGGAAAGCCGCGCCGAACCTGCCGTTTCGCACTCTCGCTCCGGTTCGGCGATGCTGCTCGCAAGCGCCGACACTGGCCTCGTGGGCGGCGGGCCGGCGCCCGCCTCCTGGGCCAACGACCTCGCGCCGATTGCAGCCTCCGATTGGAGCTATGACCGCGCGCGCCATCTGATCGATCGCGCCGGCTTCGGCGCCCCGCCCGAGGAGATCGCGCGCCTTGCCGCCATGACGCCCGAACAGGCGGTGGCGTCGCTGCTCGATTATCAGTCCATTCCCAATGATCTCGCGCCGTTTGACCCTTCGGGCGTCTGGGATCCGTCGCTGCGCAATTTTCCGCCGAGCCGGCCGGCGGCGACCGAGCGCGCCGAGAAGACGGGCGAATCGCTCGGCGTGCGCATCAAGCCGGCGGGCGAACGGCGCCTGCAGCCGGTGGTCGACCGTTTCTTTTACTGGCTGCGCGCCACCATGCTGGAGACCCGGCGTCTCGCCCATTGGTGGGCCGATCGCATGGTCGCGACCAATCGGCCGCTGGAAGAAAAAATGGCGCTGTTCTGGCACGGCCATTTCGCTACCGGCGAAGAGAAGATCCGCGACTACCGCAAGATGGAGCAGCAGCTTGCGCTGCTGCATCGCCACGCTACCGGTAATTTCCGCACGCTCCTGATCGAGGTCGCGCGCGACCCGGCGATGCTAGCCTATCTCGATGCCGCCGAGAACGTGAAGGGCGCACCCAACGAGAACTTCGCCCGCGAGGTGATGGAACTCTTCACCATGGGGGTGGGCAACTACACCGAAAAGGATATCCGCGAGGGCGCGCGCGCCTTTACGGGATGGGTCGATGACGATCTCTCCTTCAAGGTCGATCCCGCAAAGCACGATGACGGGCCCAAGACCTTCCTTGGCCGCACCGGCAATTTCGACGGCGTCGATGTCCTCAACATCATTCTCGAACAGAAGATCACCGCCGAATACATCGCCGGCAAACTCTACAAGTTCTTTGTGCGCGAGAATATGTCGCCGGACGTTGCGGTCCGGCTTGGCGCGGTGCTGCGCGACAATGGCTACGAGATCGCGCCGCTGATGCGAACCATCTTCCTGTCGCGGGATTTCTACAGCGCGCCATCGGTCGGGACGCGCATCAAGGGGCCGATCGAACTGATCGTGTCAACCTACCGCAAGCTCGGCGTCAAACACCTGCCCGGCATTCCGGATCTTTACGTGGTCAGCCGCGAGCTTGGACAGACGCTGCTTAATCCTCCGACGGTTGCCGGCTGGGCTCAGGGCCGCGCGTGGATCACGCCCGGACTCCTGCTGGCGCGCGGCAATTTTGCCCGTGATGTGCTGTTTCCGGACATCATCAATTTCGTCGATCCGAACTTTAATCCTGGCGCCGAGGTCAAGCGGGTCAACGACCGCATTCTGGCCGGCTACAGCATCGGCGAGGCAACGGTCGATCAGGAGCCCGGCGGGGGCGGCATGGAGGGCGGCGACAAGACAATGGCGAACGTCATCGCCGGCGCGGAGGATTTCAACACTCGCTACGGCAGCCTGGTCGGGTGGCAGGAAGCGGTGCGCCGGATCAAGCCGATCCC
>JAJPKK010000075.1 GCA_021323775.1 Hyphomicrobiales bacterium | reverse complement strand
TTGCGAATCGCCATTCATGAATCCTTGAATCGAAACGCGATTCCGCTGTCTAGAAAAATCTTACCGGCGGAACATCGAAAGGATGGCTATCCCACCTGGGCAGTTACAAAATCTGAGGCTATTCCTGTGCTCTTACTTATCTCCTGATAACCATGATAACTGAACCATTATTATATGCCCCATCGAGGTTTTGTCAACTTTAGGTTGTTTTGATGCTCAAGACGAACCAATGAAGTGAAGCAGTTATTGTTGTGGCTGTCCTAAGAGGTAGAGAGCAGGCGACGCCCGCGGTCCCAGGACGGCAGGAGGCGGCAATCACATCGGTTTGACCACACCGCTCTTGCGGGCGGCGGATTGCCGGTTAAGCTAGACAACATGATCTCTCGTCTTGCCTGTGTCATTTTTTCCGCCCTGCTCGCCGCTTCGGCTGCCGCTCTTACCGCAAAGGCGCAAGTCCTGCCTGACCCTCATGCGGACCCGCATGAAGATCTGGTGAAGCCTCCGGACGAACTGCCGAACATTCCCAAGGGCGAGCGCAACCGAAATCTCGATTTCCTTTTTGGCGCGCTCAAAGCCGCGCCCGACGACGCCAGCGCCAAAGCGGTCGAGGATCGCATCTGGGCGGTTTGGACGAGCGCCGGCAACGAGACCACCAATCTCTTGATGAGCCGCGCCAAGAAGGCGGCCGACGACAAGGACTACGATCTCGCGATCCGGATGCTCAGCGCCATCATCGAGATCAAGCCGGATTTCATGGAAGCGTGGAACCGCCGCGCTACGGTGTATTTCCTCAAAAAGGACTATGTGAATGCGATGGCCGACATCGCCAAGGTGCTCGAACGCGAGCCGCGGCATTTCGGGGCGCTCTCAGGCCTTGGTCTCATCATGCAGGAGGTCGGCGACGACAAGCGCGCACTCGAAGCCTATCGCAAGGCGGTCGAGATCTATCCTCGCCTCAAGGGAATGGACGAGAAGATCAAGACCCTGAAAGAAAAGGTCGAGGGGCGCAATATCTGATATGGGATCGCAGGACGGGTTGAGCGCCGGCGAAGGTCGACCTCGCCGCAGCAGGAGCTGATGCGTTTCGTTGCCGCTCAGCCCATCCGACGGGCTACGGGCTGACGCTCCGATCGTAGTTTCGCCGTTTATTGCATGCCCGGCTGGATGCCGGGCATCGGCATTTTGGACCAGAGCTGCGAGTGATGATTTTCCTTCTTCTCGCTGTTGTGGCAATTCTCTGCGCCACTCGCGCGATGACAGTCCTCGAAGCGGCGCGAATCGAAGCTGCCCATCCGCCTTCAGGGCGCTTCGTCGAAGTCGATGGCGGAAAGCTCCATGTGCTGGAGCTTGACGCCGCGGCGTCTGACGACCCGCTCCCTGTCGTGCTTGTGCATGGCGCGAGCGGCAATCTCGAAGACCTGCGCCTCGCCCTTGGCGAGCGGCTGGCCGCGAGTCGCCGCATCATTCTGGTTGACCGCCCTGGACTTGGCTGGAGCGAACGGCCGGGCGGGGCTGCAGACGCTTCGCCGGCGCGGCAGGCCGCATTAATTGTGCAGGCTCTTGAGCGCATCGGCGTCGGGCGCTTCGTACTTCTTGGCCATTCGCTCGGAGGAGCGGTCGCATCCGCTCTTGCGCTTGCGTTTCCGGCCCGCGTCGCGGGGCTCGTGCTGCTCGCCCCCGTCACCCATCCCTGGAAAGGCGGCCTCGCGTGGTACAATGCCGTTCTCTCAATGCCGGTGCTCGGGCCGATATTTGCCCGTACGATTGCGGTTCCGCTCGCCCTCTTGCTGCTTAACCGCGGCGTCGCGGAGGTGTTTGAGCCCCAGCCGCCGCCGGCGGACTACGTCCGACGCGCCGCGATCCGGCTGCTTCTGCGGCCGGCGCAATTCGTGGCAAATGCGCAGGACCTCGCTGCGCTCAAGCCGTTCGTGAGCGTGCAGGCGCCGCGCTATGGCGAGATCAGCGCTCCGACCGTCATCCTGACCGGCAGCGCCGACACCACCGTCTCGCCGCACATCCACGCGCGCGCAATGGCAGCAGCGATGCCACACGCGCGCCTCATCATGCTGCCGGGGGTCGGTCACATGCCGCATCACGCCGCTGCGGATGTGGTCGTGGCGGCGATCGGGCAATTGTCGATGCCCGAGGCTCGCGACACAACGACCTCAACACTTACGTCCGCGTAGGGTGGGTTGCGCGCGCCCAACCCATCCTGCGCGGAGGGGTACGACAGCGGTCTCAATCCGGCTCGCCCGCGGCGGAGCTTACGACGGCAATGCGCACCATGTTGGTCGCGCCCGGCGTCCTGAACGGCACGCCGGCCACGATGATGATCCGCTGGCCCACCTGCGCGAGTCCTTCCCTAAAGGCGATGCGGCAAGCGCGGTTGACCATGTCGTCCTGGTCGCGCGCGTCCTCCGCAACCACGCTGTGAACGCCCCATACCAGCGCCAGCTTGCGGCCGGCCGAGACATTCGGGGAAATCGACATGATCGGCGAACGTGGCCGCTCGCGGGCGACCCGCAACGCGGTGGCGCCTGAGAACGTCCAGCACACGACTGCGTTGAGATCGAGCGTTTCGGCGATCCCGCGCGCCGCAGCCGCGATCGCATCCGCGCCCGTCGCCTCCGGCTCGGAGCGCTGGGCGTCGATGATGGCGCGGTAGTTGGCATCAGTCTCAACCTCCATCGCGATGCGGTCCATCGTCGCGACGGCCTCGACCGGATACTGGCCGGATGCCGATTCCGCCGACAACATCACCGCATCGGTCCCCTCGTAGATCGCGGTGGCGACGTCGGACACCTCGGCGCGGGTCGGCACCGGGCTTGAAATCATCGATTCCAGCATCTGCGTCGCCACCACAACGGGCTTGCCGGCGCGGCGCGCAGCGCGCGTCATCTGCTTTTGTAAGCCCGGGACCTTCTCGAGCGGCATCTCGACGCCAAGATCGCCGCGCGCCACCATCAAGGCATCAGCAGCGTCGATGATCTCATCCAGGCGCTCGACAGCCTGCGGCTTCTCCATCTTCGCCATCACGGAGGCGCGTCCGCGCGCGATCTTTTTGGCTTCGGCGATATCCTCGGGGCGCTGGACGAATGACAGCGCAATCCAGTCTGCGCCGGCGTCGAGTGCCGCCTCGAGGTCGGAATGGTCCTTGCGGGTCATGGCGGAGAGCGCCAGCACTGCGTCGGGTACGCTCACGCCTTTGCGCGCCGAAAGCCTGCCCCCGACTACGACCCGTGTGACGGCCCGTTCGGGCGATGCTTCCAGGACAGAAAGCCGGATCTTGCCGTCATCGAGCAGCAGCGTGTGGCCGGGTCGCAGCGCGGTGAGGATTTCCGGATGCGGGAGGTAGACCCGATCGACGTCGCCGGGCGTCGGATCGGCGTCGAGCACGAAATGGGCATCGGCCGCCAGCGAGACCGCATCGTCCTTGAACGCGCCGATGCGCAGTTTCGGCCCCTGCAGATCGACGAGCGCCGCAATCGGTCGGCCATGCTCCTGCTCGATGTCGCGGATGACGCGCATAAGCTCGCGCATGCGGTCATGCGGGGTGTGACTCATGTTGATGCGGAACACGTCCGCACCCGCCGTGAACAGCGCCGCAATCGCCGCCCGATCGGAAGACGCCGGACCGAGAGTCGCGACGATCTTGGTGCGGCGCTGCCGCCTCATCGCACCGGGCTTCCGCTTGGGGGCAGCGACTGGAGCGACCGGATGCCAGGCGCCGAGGGAACTGGCTTGCCGGGCTGGCTCGGCTGGCGGGCCGCCGCTTCGCCCGCCTCCGTCAGCTGCACCGTCCAGGTCTGCTGATCCCCGGTGTCGACTTCGAAAAAGCCGGTCCGCTCATAGCCGCGAGCGAGACAATCTCCCGTGCCGCGGATCGTGAATTCCTTGTCGCGCGTGCACATGAACGCTTGGCCCGACCACTCGCCGCCGCGATCATAGTCGACCGCATAGATATAATAAAATCGCGCCGCGAGATTTCCGCGCAGCAGCGTCTCGCAATTGCCGGCAGCAAGGTTCCACCAGCCTTCCGTCGCCCATCCCTCGCCGTCTTTGTAGCCGAGCGCGATGCCGACTCTGCTCTTGGTGAGGTTGCAAATGCGGAAATCGGCGGCGGCTGGCGTCGCCACCAGCGGCGCCACAGCTGCAAGCCCGAGGCACAGCAGGCCAGGGCACAAGGGAGCGGACAGACTTCTCCGGCACAAGATCGCGCACAGGTGGTCCGCAATGGTGGGCCCGCGCTTCACTTGCGGGCTGCCCCATATTTGCGGTATTTGCGGTTTGCGCCATCGCCCGAAACTCGAGCGGTTCCCGGTCATGTTGCACCGTTTCTCCTGCTAAAGCGTGTCAACGAATATCGCGCGGAAATCGTTGACGTTGGTATAAGTCGGCCCGGGTTGCAGCAAGTCGCCCAAGCGTTCGAAAAACCCGGTGGAATCATTCTCGGCAAGAAACGCGGCCGGGTCGAGGCCGAGCTTGCGCGCCCGCGCCAGCGTGGTGTCGTCGATGAAAGCGCCGGCCGGATCGTCCGGGCTGCCGCAGCCGCCGTCAGTGCCGTCTGTATCGCCGGCAACTGCAGCGATTCCGGGGGCGCCCCGCAGCGCCTGGGCGAGCGCCAGGGCGAATTCCTGATTCGGGCCGCCGCGCCCCTTGCCGCGAATGGTAACGGTGAGTTCGCCGCCCGACACAATGACGCCGCGCCGTCCCTGCGCCTGCAATTCTCTGGCAAGCCGCGCCTGGGCCGCGGCCACCTCGCGGGCTTCGCCCTCGATTGCATCGCCGAGAAATATGCAGTCGTAGCCTTTGCCTCTGATCGCCGCTTCGGCGGCGCGGAACGCGTCCTTCGGACGGGCCACGAGGCGAAACGCGGTCCGGTCGAAGGCGGGGTCTTGAGGCTTCGGCGTTTCGTTCGCCGGATCGGCCAATGCCCGCCCGACCGATTCCGAGATGTCTACCCCGAAGCGGGCCATCACGGCGCGGGCATCCGCCAGCGTGGTCGGGTCCGGCATTGTCGGCCCCGAACCGATCACCGCCGGATCGTCACCGGACACGTCCGAGACGGCAAGCGTCACGACCCGCGCCGGATAAGCGAGTTTGCCGAGCCGTCCACCCTTGATGCGCGACAGATTCTTGCGCACCGCGTTGATCTCCGCGATGGCGGCGCCCGATTGAAGCAGGGCCCGGTTGACCGCCTGCTTTTCGGCAAGCGTCAGGCCAGGAGCCGGCGCAATCCAGTTCGCTGAGGCGCCGCCAGAGAGCAGAACCAGCACCAGGTCATCCACGGTGGCGTCTGCAGCGAGTCTCATAGCCTGCTCGGCCGCTGCCCGGCTTGCATCATCAGGAACCGGATGGCCCGCTTCTGTCACCGGGATGTTACGGGTAGGGCGGGCGTAGCCGCGCCGCGTGACCGCCGCTCCGGTGAGCCGGGATGGCGGCAGGCCCAGATCGTCAAGATAGTGCCGTTCCGCGATTTCGGTCATCGAGCCCGCAGCCTTGCCGGCCGCAAGCAGTATAATGGAGCCGCGTGGCGGCGGGTCCGGAAGGCGTTGGGTAAGACAGGTCGCCGGATGGGCGGCGTTGACCGCAATACGGTAGAGTTCATCGAGAAAGGCGCGCGCAGAGTTCATTTCTGACACCCATCACGTCTCCCTACCCGCGCGCGTGCGCCCCTCTGCCTGGGACCGCGCTCATCCTGCCTGCTTCGTTGTTTTCCTCTGAAAAAAGGCGGGCGTATGCCTGCCATTCCCAGGTCTGGAGGGAGGGCCGCGCTCGCGGATAACTCAGAATTCTGTCAGTTGCGCAATGTGGCATGGAGCCCCGGTTGTTTATATCTTGTGGGAGCGGATCAGCGCAGCGTCATCGGCCGATCAGCAGCGCAATGCGCTGCGCCATTGCCCCCCAATCTCCGTGGAGGATCGAAGCAAGATGGACATCGACGAAAAGACCCGCGTAGAGCTTGAGGCTGCCGTCTATCGGCGTTTAGTGGAGCACCTTCGTCAGCGCACGGATGTGCAGAACATCGACCTGATGAATCTTGCGGGTTTCTGCCGCAACTGCCTGTCCAACTGGATGAAGGAGGCTGCCGACGCCAGAGGAGTTGCGATGACCAGGGAGATGAGCCGCGAAGCGGTCTATGGCATGCCTTACGACGTCTGGCGCGCCAAATACCAGCGCGAAGCGAGCGCCGAGCAAAAGGCGGCGTTCGAGAAGGCGCAGCACAGGCAGTGAAGAACACAGAACAGCATAGAGTGGTGTGGATGGCGCAAAGCTGCTGTGGATGACTGGCGTCTGTGGCGAGGTCCCGCCTTGCGAAACAGCGGCGGCTTGCGCAACGTCAGCTCACGCGCCAATGCGAGGAGTGGATCATGTCTGTCACCGCAACAGCCCTCGACGTCAAGGACAAGCGCAAGGATGGCGCGTCCGCGCGCTTCGCAAAGGATCAGCTCAAGTCCATCGTCGAACGCATCGAACATCTTGAAGAAGAAAAGAAAGCAATTTCCAGCGATATCCGGGACGTCTATGCGGAAGCGAAGGGCAACGGCTACGACGTGACGGCGCTACGCACAGTCATCCGTCTGCGCAAGCAGGACAAGCACGAACGCGCCGAGCAGGAAGCGCTTGTAGAGACCTATCTGCACGCGCTCGGCATGATCTGAGCCAGCTTATTGCAGGAACGCGGTCCGCTGCGAGAATGCGTAGGTGTTGAGGAATACCACCGCGTCGCCGCTGAAGCCGGTTGCGGTGATGCCGGGGTATGGTTCGTCTGCGAACGACATCGCGACGGCAACGGTCGGCTTCTTCATGAGCATTCGCAGCGCGGTGAAATCGGGTTCGCCATAAAGCGTCGCCGTCATCGAACCGTAGAGACGTGGGGCGAGAATGATCGCTCGCAGCCACGGATCATCGTAGCGCATGCCCGGGGTTGCAGCCTGCACCACCACCTTGACGCGGGTCACGACCTCCTTGCCGTCCGCCGCTTGCGGAGGAACGGTTGAGGCGCGAGCCGAGCCTTTCTTGGCGGGCGCCGTATTGCTCTCGCGGAACGCCACACTCCGAACCGGACCGGACTCGGCAACACGAACAGGTTTCGCCTCGGCGGCATCTGCGCCGGGCCCAAAGTCGACGGCGCCGTCGCCCTGTAGCTGGCCCGCATATGCCAACGCCGTGTCGAGCGGGACGCGATCGGTCTCCATGTCGTGAACCGGCCACGGCGCTACCGCCGGAGCGCGACCGGGGTCGGAAAGGGGCACACGTGGGATAGCCCGCGTGGACGCTGACAGTCGCGGAGGTTCGGCCGGAATGGCGGCGGCCCATCGGTCTTGGTCGCGGCTCGCCGATGCCGCGGCCGGGTCGCTGTCGCCCCGCGCGCGCTGCGGACGCGCCGCCGGAACCGGCACAACGGGGCTGCGGGGCGATTCGGCCTTCGTATCCGCAGAGGCCAAATTGAAGGAGCCGGAGCGGGAAGGCGGAGCGCCGGAGGCCGCCGGACTCGCTGACGCCTGCGCGGCATCGTCTTCTTCCTCATCGAGGTGGAACAAGGCGGCAAACAGGCTCCTCTGGCGAACGGCGCCGGCCGAGGAAACATCAATTCCTGCTGCTTGCGCGGCCTCCAGCGACGTCTGCGACGGTGACGCGCCGTGCCTCTGCACGTCCGCCAAGGCAAGCGCATAGCCGGGGAGCGGATGGCCATCGGATGGAATATGCACGGTTCGCCCATTCGGGAACACGCGGGCAAGTTGTTCATGGGTCATGCGGGGCCAATGCCGCACGCTGCCCACGTCAAGGTGCACGAACGGCGATCCCGACGAAGGATAGTAGCCTACGCCGCCGCGCTGCAGGCGCAGGCCGGCGTTCCGCAATTCCTCCAGCGACGCGCCCGGTATGTAGAAGTCCATGGCCTTGCCGAGCGTATGCTGGCTGAACTGCGCCACGCCGCTGCTCCGCCGCCGCAGCATCGCGTTAGTTGAGGGCGAGCGGTAGCCGCAAACCACGTAGATGACCTTATCGCCGCCGACCTCACGGGAGACTTCCCAGATCACGTCTAACAGGCGCGGATCCACGTGGATTTCTTCGTCCTTGCGCCAGTCCCGGAGAAAGCGGTCAAGGCGCTTCAGCGCTTCCTCGTCGTAGCGGCCATCGCGCTTATAGGTGACGGTAATGTCTTCTTCCGTGTGAACGTGATGAAGGGAGAGCGTGCGAGTGTCCCCGTTCGCAGCCGCGCTCTCGAGTCCGTTATTGCTGAGCAATATGAGCAGGGCGGCGAGCCCCGCACACCGTCCGATGCGCGCGGAAAAAATCGGAGTTAAGAGTCCGGCTGCAGAGCTTGCAGGCACTCGCAATCCCATGTCGTCACGCATCCTCGACGACATCGGCCGCCCGCACCGGCCGATGCACCGCCATCGACATTACGGCGGTCAAGACGAGTTAGAATGTACTGGGATTCGGACAGGACGCAACGAGCGCCCCCCCAATTTCCCCAACCACACCAATGCACTAGTAGCCGTGGAGTATGGCAAAAAAAAGCCGAGGCTGATTTTCGCTAGAGTCGCGCCAGCCCCAGGGCGACCCTTGTGGCCGCCCCGGAACCCCATGTTGGTGGAAACTCAGCGCGCTATGGCTTTGGCAGTCGGGTCAGGGCACGTGGCGCAGGGCGGCCACAAGGGGGCGCCCCGGGCGAGCGAGAGAGGGGGGCCTATCGAAACAGGCCGCCGAAGAAGAACGGGGCGGGGTTGGAGAATGGCGCTGGCGGCACGCGGGCGACCTGGTGCTTGGTCGAAACACTGGCCACGCGGCGTTCGATCGGCACGTCCGCAATCCGCCTGTCTTCGCCCCTCAGCGCCGCGAGCAGCTTGGCGTCGCGGCCGTACACGTCCTCGCGGATCTGAAGATGACCCGCATCGTCCACGAACGCGGTCTGGTAGGTCAGGTGCACCGGAATAGGGGTCGTGAGGTGAATGTCGCGCTCGCCGGCGCCATACATCCGACGGATCCTCTCGGCCGTGTAGCCGTCCTTCGGATTGGCAATGTTGAGCAGGATTTCGGCGTATTTGTCAGGGTACTGGACCCGCATGCAGCCGTGACTGTATGCACGCTTCTCCTTCGCAAACAAGTACTTGTCAGGCGTATCGTGCTGATAGACCAGGAACTTGTTGGGGAAATTGAAGCGCAGGCGACCCAATGCGTTGCCTTCGCCCGGCGGCTGGTAGATATGCACGGAACCGTCTCGATTATGCTCAAGCCTCAGGCCCATACGATCGAGCACTGTCGGATCCTGCGCCAAGGCCGGCAGATATTCGTTGTTGATGATTGACGGCGGCACGTTCCAGGTTGGATTGACGGTAATGTATTTCATTGTCTCGCTGAGCATCGGCGTTGCCTTCTCGCCCGGCTGCCCAGCGACAATCTTTGTGGTCCATACCGTCGCGCCGTGATCCACCACCTTCAACGTGTAGTCCGGAATGTTGACCATCACATAGGCCCGGCCGAGATCGCGCGGGAGCCATCGCCATCGCTCCATGTTGGCGATGATGATATCGACCTCACGGTCGCGGCGCGGGCCGTTGAGTGCGTCGACAGTCGCGCTGTTCAACACGCCGGTCGCGGCGAGGTCATGTTGGCGCTGGAATGCTTTGACCGCGTCGCTCGTCGCTTTGTCGTAGGCGCCATCGGCGTTGTCGCCTGCGATGCCGAGCCGCTCTCGCAGCAGCGGGACGCGCGGGTCTTCCATCCCGGGCTTCAGCGCTTTGCCGTAGGAGATGTGGATGCGGCCGGATTCGCCATTGCGGCTGCGCAGCTCAGCGAGCTTCGCCTTGAGGGCCTTATAGCCCGCGTGGGGCGGGTTGAAGCTGTCCAGCGCTTCGGCCACGTTCTTGGCCTCGGCAAGCCTGGCCAGCACCGCGCCCGGCTCCGGCGCGACGAGGTCGTAAGAAATGTCCGCGCTGACCCGTGAATAATGTACGCGGCCGATCTGGGCATGGCGCGCATAAGTGAGGACTGTTGCGGTGAACTTGAGTTCAGCTTCTGCCAACGCGCCCGGCTCGGCGTTCGCAAAGCTTGGAACGGGATAGTCGCTCGGATCGAGGCCATCGGCGCTGACGCCGGCGAGATAGCTCGCCGTCGCTTTGGCGCGCGCGCTCTCAGCGCCGTCCTCGATCCAGATCGGCGCATAATTGCGCGCTGCATAGAAGGCTTCAACGGCAGCCTTGGCTTTTCGATCGATGATGCGGTCAACCTTGCCGCCGAACATGTCGCGGATCTTCTCGCCAACGCGCTGATCCAGCGTCAGCACGGGAGCTTCGGCCGGAGCAGCCGCCGGCGGCGCGGCAACCGCGGGCGTCGCCGGCTCGGGCGCTGCGGCGGGCGGAACGGCGGCAGCGGGCTGCGGTGTCTCTGGCGTCGTGACCGCGGAGGGCGAGGGCTGTGCAGAATCTCCAGCGGGCGTCGGCGACGCGGCTCGCGACGACGTTTCGCCTTGCGACGGCGTTGCCTCCGCGGGCGCGTCGGGATAGGTCACGGGCGCAATATCGGAGACAGTCGGGGGCGGCAGATTGGCGGGCTCCGGCATCGGAACGGCCGCAGAAATCTCTTTTTCAGTCAGAGGAGCCGATTGGACCGGCAGAGTTGATCCAGCTGTCACCAGGGCAATCGCGGTCGTCGCGAGCCAGAGTTCGAAACGGATTCTGCGCATGACCATACCTAAGCTCCGCACCGGGTACTGCACGATTCGCACGCACGAGCGTTCGTATCAGTGGCTTGCAAGACGGGGGCTTGCAAATAGGGTTTTGTAAGAGAGTTCGGCCGACTATCGCATTAGTCGCCCCAGGCCTCCCCGAGGTTCATTTAGAACGCAGCTTAAGGAATTTATCGACCATCTCGAGTCCCTGCACGTTTTTGTTACCAACCATATCATTTTTGCCGCAAGTGTCACCGCAACGCAACTCACGCAGTGGGCTGCGGCCTATTCCAGGCTGTCCGGTTTGCGATGAGGGCTGAGGAACCCACGCCAGGGAGCACGCGCCGCGGATACGTTCGACGCGCGGTAGAGGCGCCCAGCCCCGTTACATCCAGACAGATGTCTGCGGACGGAGGAATTTCGCAGCACGACGCCACCGCCAGTCGCGACCGCCGACCTCAGGCGAGGTGCGGCCTCTGAGCAGCACATGGCTGCTCCGCGTCTATGGCATTGGACGACCTCTTGCCCGCTCTCGCTGCGACGTCCCGCGCCGGTTCGCATCAAATCGCCAGTCTGCGCGGCGGTACCGAGTCTTCGGCCTGACGACTTCGCCGTGACAACTTCGCTGTGATGACTTCGGCGTGCGCTCCCACCGTATCCATCTCACCCGCACGCGCGAGGAGGCGGGGAGGGAGTTCGCGTCAGCAATGAGCGTGGGTTTGACAACTTGCGCTGCAGACGTGCACGAGGGAAGCTGCGTCGGTGAGGCCATTGTCTCCGCTCAGTGTTAACGAGCCGTAAAGGATGATGACGAACGCCTCTCCCTGAAGGCGGATTTCGCTTGAATGGAATGCGAGCGCACGGTCATCCCTTTGCCGCAACGACCGGCCACTTATGCAGAGGCGCTTCTTATGGAACCATACTTTGTCTTGTGCAATCGTAGTCTTGTGCAATCGTATTTCGGCGACTGATTCATGAGCGCATTCTTCCATGCCCTCTCTCCCTGCCTTGCCCCGCACGCGGGGGAAGGCAGGGAGAGAGGCGCCGCAAAGCGCGCGACGAGAGGAGGTCAGCGACCAAACCAGAGTCGCAGCCCAAAAGGCGGCATCGGAACGCTGCCCGAGTGGGATTTGTCCGACCTCTACCCCGGGATAGATTCACCTGAAGTGGCGTCCGACCTTGCGCGCGCGGACGCCCAGTGTGGTGCATTCGAGGAGCGCTACAAGGGAAAGCTCGAGGCGCTCGCGAGCGGACCTGACGGCGGCAAGGCCCTTGCGGCAGCGATCAGCGAGTTCGAGTCGATCGACGATCTCATTGGCCGGATCGCATCCTTCGCGAGTCTCGTCTATAGCGGCAATACGACCGATCCAGTCCGCGCCAAATTCTTTGGCGATGTTCAGGAACGCATCACCACGTCGTCCTCGCACCTGCTGTTCTTTTCCCTTGAACTCAACAAGATCGACGACGGCGTGCTGGAAAGCGCCATGGCCCACCCCGCGCTCGCCCATTATCGGCCCTGGATCGAGGACATCCGCAAGGAAAAGCCCTACCAGCTCGAAGACCGCATCGAGCAGCTTTTCCATGAAAAATCCGTCACCGCACAAGGCGCCTGGAACCGGCTGTTCGACGACACGGTTGCAAGCCTGCGCTTTAAGATCGGCGGCAAGACGCTGCCCATCGAACCGGCGCTCAACCTGCTTCAGCACAAGGCCCCGGCGACCCGCAAGGCCGCCGCGACAGCATTGGGCCGCACCTTCACGCAGCATCTGCGCACGTTCACGCTGATCACTAACACGCTTGCCAAGGACAAGGAAATCTCCGATCGCTGGCGCGGCTTCGCTGACATCGCCGACGCACGGCACCTGTCAAACCGGGTCGAACGCGAAGTCGTCGAGGCGCTGGTTGAGGCGGTGCGCGCCGCCTATCCGCGGCTGTCGCATCGCTATTACGCCCTCAAGGCGCGCTGGTTCGGCAAGAAGCGGCTGCCCTATTGGGACCGCAATGCCCCGCTGCCTGACGTGCCGGCGCGCCTCATTCCCTGGCAAGAGGCGAAGGACACCGTGCTTACCGCCTATGGGGCGTTTTCGCCGGTGATGGCGGACATCGCCGAGCGCTTCTTTGCCAATCGGTGGATCGACGCGGTCGTGCGCGCCGGCAAGGCGCCGGGCGCGTTTTCGCATCCCACGGTGCCGTCATCGCATCCCTTCATTCTCGTCAGTTACCAGGGCAAGACGCGGGACGTGATGACGCTCGCGCACGAGCTTGGCCACGGCGTGCATCAGGTCCTGGCGGCGCCGAATGGCGCCCTGATGGCGCCGACTCCGCTCACGCTTGCCGAAACCGCGAGCGTGTTCGGCGAGATGCTGACCTTCCGCCGCCTCCTCGCCGCCACCACGAACGCAAAGGAACGCAAGGCGATGCTGGCGTCGAAGGTCGAGGACATGATCAATACGGTAATCCGGCAGATCGCCTTCTATACCTTCGAGCGCTCGGTTCACGGCGAGCGCCGCAACGGCGAACTGACGGCGGACCGGCTGTGCCAAATCTGGCTGGAGGTCCAGCGCGAGAGCCTGGGGCCCGCCGTCGCCCTCAAGGCCGGCTATGAGTCCTTCTGGGTCTATATCGGCCACTTCATCCATTCGCCGTTCTATGTTTACGCCTACGCGTTCGGCGACTGCCTGGTGAACGCGCTGTATGCGGTCTACGAAAAGGCTCATGACGGCTTTGCAGAGCGTTACCTCGCCATGCTCAAGGCCGGCGGCACCCGGCACCATTCCGAGCTGTTGAAACCGTTCGGCCTCGATGCCCGCGACCCGGCGTTCTGGCAGGGCGGCCTGCGCATGATCGAGGGGATGATCGACGAGCTGCAGGGGATGGGGTGAGGACCAAAGAAGCGGTGAGGCTCGAAGCGTGAATTGAGCGCCAGCGGGAGAGCCGGGGGTTGACTCGATCGTCCTCGTCGGTACCAACGTCACGGCGCGGCGCAACTTTTCTTCGAGGACGGCGATCAACGAAACCCGCCGCGGCCTCATTGAAGCATAAAGGGCAGGGAACGGCATGCCGTTCCTTGCCCGACATGTTGCCGAGCTTTCGAAGCTGTCATTCACCGCGAATACGCGATGAGGGCGCCCCCATTGGCGCTGACTTAAGGCGCTTCCGGAAGATGCAGGACCGCATTGATCGCTTGCCGAGCAAGCAGCCTGGGCTGCAGCGGCTGTCAAGGGGTAAACCCGCTACGCGGCGCGAAGCGCCCTTGACAGCCGTTGCAGCCCAGGCTTTTGGGCATCCAAGCGATCAATGCGGTCCTGCATCTTCCTCCGATTCAGTCTCTGGGCACCGCTACGCTTTAAGTGAGCGGCAATGGGACGGTTACCCAAGCAGTGGCCGAATTGAGCGTCAGCGAAACGGAGAAGGCCGCGCCCCGCGCGAGACCTATCCCGCATTTCGCTTCGCTCCATGCGGGCTACGCGCTACCGCGCCACGGACTACAGACGCCACCAACTCGTCGCAGGAGGAAGCGCCATGCACTTCGTCATCCACGCAGTCGACCGGCCGGATGCGCTTACGACGCGCGCGAAACACTATCGGGCCCACCGCATCCATCTTGACGAGGCCGGACGGCACGGCATCGCCGTGATGACTGCCGGGACTCTGGTGGCTGCCGACAGTCAGACGCCGGTCGGGAGCCTTTTCATCCTGGAAGCCCAGGACCGCGCCGCGATCGACGGGTTCACTGAGAGCGACCCCTATCATCTCAATGGGGTGTGGGAGCGGGTTGACGTGCATTATTACAACAAGAAGCGGTGAGGGCGGTTGACCGTCATGGCCGCAGCCCGGATAGCGCAGCGAAAATCCGGCCAACGGCTCCGAGGGCGCGACCTGTCCGGCATTTCGCTTGGCTCAATCCGGGTTCCGCACCATGCCCTACTCGCTCTCCTGCCAGATGCCGAGCGCCTCCTGGGCGGGGCGGTCGGAGATCGAGAACAGCACCGAGTCCGGCCCCGCTGTGTGCGAATAATACTGCCATGACGGCGCAACGAAGACGTCGCCTGGAGCCCACGCGAATTCCTTGTCGCCGATGCGAGTTGCGCCCTCGCCCTCGACACACACGAAAATGGTCCCGTCGGTGGCGCGATAGCGCTCGCCCGCAAAGCCCGCCGGCAGCAGCGCAAGCTGCGCCCCCATTGTGGGCATCGCCCACCCACCGTTTGCCGGATTGACATAGCGCACCCGCGCGCCGTGCCGGCGGTCAACCTCCCCGGCCTTGCAGAGGCGCTCCAGGATCGGCCGCGTTCGCGCGTAAGTATAGTTGACGACGGGACTGAGCTTGCCCGACAGCAAAGCGCCGACCTCCGCCCCGTCGGGCAGCACTCCGGACGCGAAGAACGCGGCCGAGTCGCCGTCCTGCCGCCGCACCGTCTGTCTGTGCTCATCAAGATGCTCGGCGAACATCGACTCGAAAAAATTGACGGTGGGCAGATCGAGCACATCGAGCCAGATCATCGGCTGGTTGCTGGTATTGCCGTGGTCATGCGTCATCCAGTTGGCGGTCAACACGAAGTCGCCCGGCGACATGTAGGTGCGCTCGCCTTCAACCGAGGTGTAGGCGCCGTTGCCGTCGAGGATGAAGCGGATCGCAGACGCGGTATGGCGATGGGCCGGCGCGATCTCGCCCGGCATGATGAGCTGCAAGCCGGCATAGAGCGTCTGGGTAATCCGCGACTGGCCGCGCAGCGCCGGATTTTCCAGCACCAGCACACGCCGCTCCGCCTCCCTGGCGGAGATCAGCTCGGCCGACTCCATTACCATCGCTTTGACGTCGCGGAATCGCCAGATGGCCGGGGCGCACTGGGTCTTCGGTTCGTTGGCCACGAGGTCGCGCAGCCGCTCCCACAGCGGCGCCATATCGTGCTTGGAAATCCTATCGTAATAGGCCTGTCGCGCCGCCAGCAGGTTATGCTTGCGGTCGGCCGTGTCCTCGACTAGCGCCATATTGACCTCCGGGCTCGCATCGTCTTACGCCCGCCAAAGCGTCCGATTGCATGGAAGCACAGGGTGGGCACTCTTCGGCAAGCTCAGAGCAAAGCGTGCCCACGGCTCATCGCTTGCCTCCCGCCAGCGCGGGAGGCAAGAAGAGAGGGGGGCACAGCGCGCATCCTTCGACAAGCTCAGGAGCGCGCCTTTCCCACCCCTGCAAATACTTGCAGTCGATCGAAATCCGCTCTGGCTGCGCCCTATATAGCGAACCGGCGGCCATGCGAGAATAGCGCGACAGGCAGCCATGCTGGCTCGCGGCTTGCCAGCGAAGCTCTCGCTTCGCTAAATCGACCCTCCTGATATCGCATAGCGGCCACCCGAGGACAGCATGGGCGACAGCGAAGCCGACGATCGCCGCGCCATCCGCGACCTGATTGAGAACTGGGCCGTCTGGCGCGACGCGCTCATGTGGGACCGTTTCCGCACTGTCTGGCATGACGACGGGCGCATGATGGCGACCTGGTTTCAGGGCGCCGCGGATGAATTCGTCAGGGTGAGCCAGGATGGCTACGAGCGCGGCGTGCGCATCCTGCATTTCCTCGGCGGCTCGTCGATCGACATCGCTGGCACGCGCGCCATCGCTCAGACCAAGATGACGATCTCGCAGCGAGCGAGCGTCGATGGCGTCCTCTGCGATGTGGTGTGCACCGGGCGATTCTACGACTTCCTGGAGAAGCGCAACGGGCGTTGGGGGTTGGTGCTGCGCCAGCCGATCTACGAAAAGGATCGTCTCGATCCGGTCGACCCGGCCGCACGGCTTCAACTGGACCGTAATCTGCTGGAACAGTTTCCCGAAGGCTACCGGCACCTTGCCTATCTCCAGACCCGGATCGGCTACAAAGTGAAGGCCGACATGCCGGGCCTCGACGGGCCGGAGATCGCGGCGCTCTATCGGCGCGGCGAAGATTGGCTCAAAGGCCGTAAGCTCGGCTAGGCACGCCTGATTGACGAGCCAGTGATCTTTTTTCGGGGCAAAGGCGACCCTTCGAAGCTCACGAGCGCCGCGCCCGCTGACCCTCGAAGCCCGAGCGCAGGACTCACGTCTCTACAGGCAATCCCGCATCTTTCCACGACTTAATGCCGCCGGCGAGATGCGCATCGTAGGCGAAGCCGGCGGCCTGGGCGATCTCGGCGGCCTTGATGGAACGAACGCCTGACGCGCAGGTGAACACCACAACACGACCTTGCGGGTCCGGCAGCTCAATGGGATCGAATTGCGACAGCGGCGCCAGCAACGCGCCGCCGATGCGCTCACGGGCGGTCTCGTTAGGCTCGCGCACATCGATCAGCAGGATCTTGTTTGCAGCTAAACCTTCGGCCACTTCCTCAGGCGTCAAATCCCGGATCGAGCCTCGACCGAACAATCCGTACATCGACTTACCTCTTGATCAGATCGTGACCTGAGTGCCGACCTCGACGACGCGACCGGTCGGGATCTGGAAATAGTCCGTGGCATCGTTGGCGGCGCGCGCCAGAGAAATGAACAGGCGGTCCTGCCAAAGCGGCATGCTGGAGCGCGCGGCGGGGCGCAGTTTGCGACGAGACACGAAGAACGAGGTCGACATGATGTCGTAAAGCCAGCCAAGTTTGCGGGCGATGCCGAGGGCCTGCGGCACATTGGGCCGCTCCATATAGCCGAACCGCAGCGTCACCCGGGAAAAGGTCTGCCCGACTGGCTCAATGCGCACTCGTTCCTCGGGCGGCACGCGCGGCCGGTGATCCGTCTCGATGGAAAGGATGACATTCTTCTCGTGAAGCACCTTGTAATGCTTGAGACTGTGCATCAGAGCGGTCGGCGCGCTGAAGGGATCGCTGGTGAGGAACACCGCGGTGCCGCTCACGCGCTGGGGTGGCTTCTTCTCCAGCATGGCGACGAGTTCGGTGAGCGGCGTCTCTTGCCGGCGGGTCTTATCGAACAGCAGTTTGCTGCCGCGACGCCACGTATACATGATCACCATCACGACACCGGCCAGCGCCAGCGGCACCCAGCCGCCCTCGATGATCTTGAACAGGTTCGCGGTCAGGAAGGTCGCGTCGACGAGCACGATTGGCACGATCAACGCCATGCTGGCGGCCAGTGACCAGTTCCACACCTTGTGGACGACGATGAAGGCCATGATTGCCGTCACCACCATTGTCCCGGTCACGGCAATGCCGTAGGCGGAAGCGAGCGCGCTCGAGGAACGGAACAGCGCCACCAGGAGCAGCACGCCCACCAGCAAGCCGGCATTGATCCGGGGCATGTAAATCTGCCCCTCATGCTCCTCGGACGTGTGCCTGATCTCCAGGCGCGGCAGCAGGCCGAGCCCGATCGCCTGCCGGGTCAATGAATATGCGCCTGTGATGACCGCCTGGCTGGCGATAATCGTCGCCACGGTCGCAAGGACGACCATCGGCAGCTGCGCCCAGTCCGGGTAAAGCAGAAAGAACGGATTCTCCAGCGCCTTCGGATCAGCCAGCACGAGCGCGCCCTGGCCGAGGTAATTGAGCGCGAGGGCAGGAAAAACAAAACCCAGCCACGCGCCCTGAATCGGCAGCCGGCCAAAATGGCCAAGGTCCGCATACAAGGCTTCTGCGCCGGTCACAGCAAGAAAGACTGCTCCCAGCGTGAGGACCCCGACCATGCCATGTCCCGCCAGGAACAAGAGCCCATAAGCTGGATTTAGCGCGCTGATAATGCCCGGATGGGCCACCATCCAATAGGCGCCTGGCAACGCTATCGCGGCGAACCAGACCACCATGATCGGGCCGAACAGGCTCGCCACTCGCGCGGTGCCTCGCCATTGGACCGCGAACAGGCCTACCAGGATCGTCACTGTCAGCGGCACGATATAGGGACCAAGTACGGGCGTCACGATCTTCAACCCCTCGACCGCCGAGAGCACGGAAATCGCGGGAGTAATCAGCGAATCGCCAAAGAAGAGCGCCGCCCCAATGATGCCCAGCATCACCACGGCGGCGGTGTTTTCGCCCATCGCGTTGCGGGCAAGCGCCATCAGGGTAAGCGTGCCCCCCTCGCCGTTGTTGTCGGCGCGCAGGAGGACGAGGACGTATTTGAATGTAACGATGAAGATCAGTGCCCACAAAATGAGCGACAGTACGCCGAACACCGCCTCCGAGGTGGCCGCCTGCTCGGCCCCTGTCGCCCTTATGGCCTCATGAAACGCGTAAAGTGGACTTGTGCCAATGTCACCGTAGACGACGCCAATGCTGCCAACAGCAAGTCCAACTAAACCGGCTGCAGTTTGGCCCGCGCCGGGTCTTGCCGCCTTCTCCGCCTCAGCACCCCCGCGGGGAGCCGCAACGCTCTGTGACATATGATGGCAACCGATATTGCACCGCAAAAACGCGGGCGGCGGTTTGTAGCACCAAGCCGCCCGTGCCGTCTATCGCCTCAGCCACGGCCTCCCGCCGAATGCCGGAGGTTGTGGTCATCCACATTCGCGGTAATGCGTAACTCCTGGTCTATCTATCCTTGCCACTCCTCACTTCAATATCGACGGCGCCATTGTCGAAACGCCGCAGGTGCGCACGCACTGTGTCGCAGCGAAGCCGCGCATGACCGCATAGGACTATCAAGTCGATCGCTCGAAGGGCGTCATCGCGGTCGTCTGGGCTTAACCGCCCCTCTCCTCACCGGTGCCGCGCGAAGTCAACGCCATCATTAAAGCAGACTGCACCGCGTCACTCCACGAACTTGAACTTGTGCACCCGCCTGCCGCGGTTTTCGGCGACATAGACGTTTCCCTTGGAATCCACTGCAATGCCGTGCGGCTGATCGAATTGGCCGGGCTGCTTCCCGATGCTGCCGAAGCTCGACAGCCGCTTGCCGGATTTGCGGTCGACGATGTCGATCTGCGCATTGTTCTGGTTGACGACAAACATGTAGGTCTGCTCGGGATCGGGCGAAAAATCGATCGCCACGGTTGCGCCGCCGAACTGCTTGATCTTGCCGTCCGCCGGCATGGTGACCGGCGT
Organism: Hyphomicrobiales bacterium; assembly: GCA_021323775.1. GTDB lineage: Bacteria > Pseudomonadota > Alphaproteobacteria > Rhizobiales > Xanthobacteraceae > JAJPKK01. The sequence continues at coordinate 31,792 of JAJPKK010000075.1, read as the reverse complement.
CCAGGGAAGCTCGATGGTTTGTTTCAGATTGCCCTGCTTGTCGTAGACCTGGATGCGCGCGTTGTCGCGGTTGCAGACGTAGACGAGACCGTCACGGCCGATCGTCATGCAGTGCACCGTCTCCATGCCTTCCGGCTGCCATTGACGCAGGAAGCGGCCCTCCCGGTCCATCACCGCAATGCGGCGATTGCTGTTGCGGCCCTCGCCGTCAGAGACATAGACGTCGCCATTGTCGCGATCGACAAAGATACTGGACGGCATATGGAACTGGGCGAAGGACGAATTGAGCGGCTTGCCCCTGATGGTGCCGTCGGACGAATCGAGTACGCCCTTCGTGCCGATCCGCAGCAGCAGCTTGCCGCCGTCGTGAGTGAACTTCTGGACCACGCCGGAGGGCGCGGACGCGACCCAAAAATTGTTCTCCTTGTCGAAATGGCAGCTATGGAGCCGTGGATCGAGCAGGGTGGGGTTGCTCCAGGCATGCACCACGTTGCCGGCCGGATCGAACTCGATGATTGATGGCGCCATTCGCCCTGCGTCCAACTCGCCTTCCAATATGTCCTGCCGATTGAGAATGACCACATGGTCCTGGGCATCGACGCAAACGCCGCCGAGTCCGCCCAGCACCCAACGGTCCGGCAGGGGTTTAGGCCAGGACGCATCGACCTCGTAGCGCGGCACGCCATTCTGCGCAAAGGAGGACGGCACCCCAATCACCTGAGCGGCCGCCAATGCGACGCAAGCTCCAACTGCTACCAGAAAGCCTGTCTTCATCACTGCGTCTCCTCCCTCCGCGGGTCATGACCCCTCACTCTTAAATTCCCGCGAACTGTAGCCCGGGTTAAGCGCCAGCGAAACCCGGGAGCCGCACTGCCACGTCGAGATGCCGTTCCCGGATTTTCGCTTCGCACAATCCGGGCTACGGGCCGACTCGTGATTTACCGCAGCTCAGGCCCCCGCGCTCAAGGCTCTGCTGGCGGCGCATTTCAGTCGCCAGACGATGCCGGTGGACGCATAATCAAGCTTGACCTCGCCGCCGACGCTTGCCTCGGCGACCGCCGAGATGATCGTGCTGCCGAAACCGCGTCGCTGCGGCGGCCGTACCCTAGGCCCGTCGTGCTCGATCCAGCCAATACTGAACTGGCCATCCTCCAGCCGCCAATCGATTGTGACGCCGCCATGATCACCTGACAGCGAGCCGTATTTGCCGGCATTCGTCGCAAGCTCGTGCAGCGCCATACCGATGCTCTGCGCCGCCAGAGGCGTCACCTTCAAATGCGGCCCGTCGATCAGGATGCGCTCGCCGATCAGATCGGCAAAGTGGGCGAGCTGGGCGCGGACGAGGTCCTCGATGTCGATGCCGCGCCATTCGCTTCGGACCAAGAGGTCCTGGTTAGCGGACAACGCCTGAATCCGGCGGGAGAAGCGTTCGGCAAAATCAGTGGGGTTCGACGCCGCAGTTTGGTTCGCGATCGATTGCACCACGCTAAGCAGGTTTTTGGTCCGATGATTCAATTCACGCATGAGCAGAAGCTGGCGCTCTTCAGCGTGTTTGCGCTCGGTGATATCGGCCGCGGTTCCGGCCATGACAACGGCGCGGCGGTCTCCTCCGCTGCCTTCAAACGTGGCCATGCCGTAAACCTCGATCCAGCGGATTTCGCCATCAGCCCGTCGGATGCGATATTCTCCGACGAAGGGCTTGGGATCGCGCGGATTGAGCGCCGCGGCAGCGGCCGCGCACACTCTGGCGGCGTCCTCGGGAGGCACGCGCGCCATAATGCTCGCGACGTCCGTCTGTGGATCGATGATTTCAAAGATCGCCTTGAAGCGCTCGTCCCATGACGCCGTGCCCTGGATCGGGTCGTAGAGCCACCAGCCCAGCCGGGCCGCGTCAAGGGCGAGCTGCAGGCGCATCTGACTGGTGCGGATTGCCGCCTCCGCGGCTTTCCGCTCGGAAATATCGCGGACCAGACCGATAAGCCGGCGCTCTCCCCCTCTTTCGCGAAGCTTGGCCTGCGAATCCAGCCAGCCTACGGAACCATCCGGCCGAAGGGAGCGATACTCAGCACGGAAGGGAGCGCCGGTTTCGAGCGTTTCGCGCAAGGCCTGTTCAATTGCCGCGCGATCCTCCGGATGCACCGTTGCAAGCGCCCTGTCCTGCGTCATTGGGGTTCCGGGCGGCAGCCCGTGCATGATCAACGCGCGATCCGTGGCGATGATTTCTCCGCTCTCGGGTAAGCTCTCCCACATGCCGGCCTCCCCGGCGTCGAGCGCCAATTGCAGGCGCGCCTCGCTCTCCCGCAGCAATTCCTCTTGCCGCTTGCGCTCGCTGATATCGATAGCAAGCGCAAAAAACTGCGAGGGCTTGCCGGTCTCGTCCGGCAGCGTTGATATGATCTTACGGACCCAGACCGGCTGGCCGTTCCTGTGAACATAGCGGTTCTCAAGTTCGATGGCGTTCGCTTCGCCGGTGCGCAGGCCTCTGTCACTGTTTGGATCCCAATCATGGGGATGGACGAGCGCGCTGAAGTGCATGCCGCGCAGCTCTTGTTCGGAATAACCGACGAGGGCGCAGAAAGCGGGGTTGCATTGCTCCAGCCGCCCATCCCAATCCGATACCGCAATGCCGGCCAAGGCGTGCTCATAGAGATTGCGAAATCGCGCTTCGCTCCGGCGCAGCAACTCCTCCTGCTGCTTGCGCTGGCTGATATCCATGGCGAGCGCGATAAGCCCCGAGGGTTTGCCGGTTTCGTCCGGCAGCGTCGAGATGGTTTTGCGGACCCAGACCGTTTTGCCGCTCTTGTGAACATACCGGCTCTCGATCTCGACGGCATTCGCTTCGCCATTGAGCAGGCCACGACCCCTCGCGATATTGTCGTCGCGATCATCGGGGTGAATGAGGGCGCCGAAATGCTGGCCGCGCAGTTCCTCTTCGGAATAGCCGACGAGGGTGCAGAACGCCGCGTTGCATTGCTGCAGCCGCCCGTCCAAATCCGACAAAGTCATGCCGGCGAAGGCATGTTCGTAGAGATTGCGAAATCGCGCTTCGCTCCGGCGCAGAGCATCCTCAGCCCGCTTGCGGTCGGTTATGTCGTAGCCCGACGGAACGACTCCATCGATCGCGCCGTCGGCTGTGCGCAACGGCGTCACCTGAAAATCGATCCAGCGGAGCTCTCCTCCGCGAGCGACGTATTGCAAATCCTGCCGCACCGTCTCGCCCGCGAGGCACCGCGCGATCAGCTCCGGCATCGGCGAATTGGCCCAGCAAGGCGCCACGGCGAACGGCTGGCCAATCACAGCCTCCCGCGGCGCGCCGATGGCCTGCAGCATCTGCACGTTGGCTTCTCTGATGCGGCCATCTCTGTCGAGCAAGCCGACATACCCGTTGTAAGTGTTGATGATCTGACTGAGCCGCTTCTCGCTCCTTCGCAGCAATGCTTCGCTGCGAAACCGGCTCGCGGATGCTCTCTTGAGCGTCGCCCAGAGCTCGCACAGCTCCGGCACGCCCGACTCAAACGGCGCCTGAGGGTCCTTCAGCAGCGCCGCCGCCTTCTCGCGCAGTTCGGCAAGCGGGCGGGTTATGCGTCTCGCGATCCACAAGGCGAACACAAGCGATAGGAGGGAAATAATGCCCCCCAGCGCTATGGCCCAGCCGACGGTGCCAAGGACCGCCGCGCGCAGTTCTGCAGTTTTCGCCGCAATACCCGTGGTCCAGCCGCTCACATTCGAGTGGGCATTGGCCAGGATGACCTGATCGCCTTCACTCGTCACGAGGTCGAACAGACCGTCTTGGTTCATGATCCGGCGTATTTGCTCGGAAGCGAGTTGACCGACCCGGCGGTCATGATCCGGCAGGCGGACGACCAGTCGGCCTTGCGTGTCGCGGATCCCGACCACCCAATGCGCGGGCATCTCCCGGAAGGCGACCAGGTCCAGGAAACGACGCGTGTGCATGGTGACGGCAAATGCGCGGAAAGGCTCGCCGTTCTTGAAGATCGGAATATTGGCCGTCGCCGCCCATCTCTGGTCGGGCCCCATAAAAACGTCGGAGACGACAACCGAACCGGTTTCGAACGCCTCCTTCTGCGCGGCAATTCCCTCTCTGCTCCTGATCGGCGACAAAAACCCCTGACCCGGCCGCCGTGCGGTGTTGACGAGCATCCGACCGTTCACATCAGCTATGATCGCCCAGACATCCGGGTCGGATAAAAGACTCGCGCGCAACTCCCCCTCGAAGGCGTCAGTGCTGTCCTCCAACAAGGCCGGCGAGTGCGACAACACTTGAGCGAGCGCAATGTATTTGCCGAGTTCGGCATCGACCGCGGCCGCTACCGAACGGGCGGAATAAAGCAGGCTGGCGCGCTGCGTTTCGTTGGCGGCGCTGGCCAGCCTCCAAATGACCGCCGCAACAACGAGGTTGAGCGGCACCGCAATCGTGAGCACGATTGCGATTAAGCGCACATTGATGGTCGCGCGCGGGAAAGGCGGCTGCGCGTCGCCGGTGGTAAGGGCGTTTGGGGCGGGTTTCACTTCGCCGGATTGCGGAGGGCTCAGCATCACACGACACCCAATTCACTCAAGTGGGACATCGGCAGCAGCGGAACGCGAAGTCTGGTAACGAAGGATGCGGCGGACAGCAGGCTTGAAAGATCCGGCGCCACGCCGGTCTCTCAAGCCGTTCTGACTTAGAGAAATGAGGATTTTTGCGTTATACCTCCCGCTGTAATGGGCGGTTCTGGCCCTGCCATACGGCCGCGGCATGGCCCCCCCTTTCCCTACCCTCCCTGCTTGTGCAGAGGGGCGTTGGGGGGCAACAGCGTCCGCCGAACTTCTCAGGGAGACTACCAATGCGTGAAATTGGCCATTTTGTTGGCGGCAAGGAGGTGAGGGGAAGTTCCGGCCGCTTTGGCGACATTTTTGATCCTAATACCGGCGAAGTCCAGGCCAAAGTGGCGTTCGCGAGGCACGCTGAGGTTGAACACGCCATCGTAGTGGCGGCGGCGGCCCAGCCGGCCTGGGCGGCCACCAATCCGCAGCGGCGGGCGCGCGTCATGTTCCGGTTTCTCGAGCTTGTAAACCGAGAGTTCGACAGCCTCGCAGCACTGCTGTCCTCAGAACACGGCAAGACCATCGCGGACTCCCGCGGCGACATCCAGCGCGGCCTGGAAGTGGTGGAGTTTGCCTGCGGCATTCCCCACCTGATGAAGGGCGAGCACACCTCCGGTGCGGGGCCGGGCATCGACCTTTATTCGCTGCGCCAGCCGCTCGGGGTGGTGGCTGGCATTACGCCGTTCAATTTTCCCGCCATGATTCCCATGTGGAAGTTCGCGCCCGCGATTGCCTGCGGCAACGCCTTTGTGCTCAAGCCGTCGGAGCGTGACCCATCGGTGCCGATGCGGCTCGCAGCCCTGATGACCGAGGCGGGGCTACCGCCCGGCATTCTCAACGTGATCAACGGCGACAAGGAGGCGGTCGACACCCTGCTCACGGACCCGCGCGTGATGGCGGTGGGCTTCGTAGGCTCGTCGGCGATCGCGGAATATGTCTATTCGACCGCCTGCGCCAACGGCAAGCGCGCGCAGTGCTTCGGCGGCGCTAAAAACCACATGATCATCATGCCGGACGCCGACCTTGATCAGGCCGTGGATGCCTTGATAGGCGCGGGCTACGGCTCGGCGGGCGAGCGCTGCATGGCGGTATCGGTCGCCGTACCCGTCGGCGAGGGGACTGCGGACGCGCTCATGCAGAAACTGATACCGCGGGTGGGGGGCCTCAAGGTCGGCCCATCGTCAGACCCGCAGACGGACTTCGGCCCGCTCGTGACGCGCGCCCACCTCGACAAGGTCAAAGCCTATGTCGACATGGGCGTGAAGGAAGGCGCCAAGCTCGTCGTCGATGGCCGCGGCTTCAAGCTGCAGGGCTACGAAAATGGCAACTTCATGGGCGGCTGCCTGTTCGACAATGTGACGCCGAACATGCGCATCTACAAGGAAGAGATCTTCGGCCCGGTGCTGTGTGTTGTGCGCGCCAAGGACTACGAGGAAGCCGTACGGCTCCCCTCTGAGCATGACTACGGCAATGGCGTCGCCATTTTCACCCGCGACGGCGACACTGCACGGGATTTCACTGAGCGCGTCAATGTCGGCATGGTGGGGGTGAATTTCGCAATTCCGGTGCCGCTATCATATTACACCTTTGGTGGGTGGAAGCGGTCGGCGTTCGGTGACCTCAATCAACATGGCCCCGACTCGATCCGGTTTTACACAAGAACGAAAACCGTAACGTCACGCTGGCCCTCCGGGACCAAGACAGGGATGGAGTTCGTTATTCCGACGATGAGGTGAGAGGGCGCACTGTCGCTACAGCGGATTCCGATCATATGGAAACGGTGTAGGTGGGCAAAGCGAGGCGTGCCCACCCTCGAAAGGACGAGCGCCGGTGGGCACGGCGCACGGAAATCGGGCTTGCCCGACTTCGGCAGTCAATCGTGCCGAAATCGGCAACAGCCAATTTCGGTTACGCCTTTGCCCACGCTACGAGTGATCCCAGTCGACCGGGAACCGCTATAGGTCACATATCTCCATTGCGAGGATGAAGTCGGCGGCCAGACACAGTGGCCCGCCCGTGAATGGCCGAGGCCGGCCTGCTCATCTCCGGCAATGACCAACCCAGAACTGCCACGACTCTGTCTTTTTTGCCACACCCGGCGAAAATACTGCATCTCAGCGGGAATAATCCCAGCATGCACGTTGACTTAAGCTGCTCCCAGACGCTCAATCAACCGGGGCGGGGGAGAATTGCAAGGACGTACACGCATCGCGATTGAGTAAGTTGGCTCTGCGGTTGGCCCGGCTGGTTCGCGGTCGTCAGCACTGCCCCAAGCGTTTGGTGCAGCTTTGCTGGCCGCGGAGGGGCCGGAGCACAGGGCGCTGAGTGGCCAGCATATATCGGTGGTGCGCGGTCTTTTCGGCTTCCGTCTGTTCAGGACTCCCCACCAGGGGGACCGAATCTATCGATGGGAGAACGTCAATGAATCGCTATCAGTTTGGGGCACACCAACAAGCCCATTCGGTTCACGGAGAGCGGAACCGTGAAATCGGCTTGAGGGCTGTCGCCGCGGCGATCCTCTACCGAGGTGACGCCAGTAATGTGCAGCACACGCTCTGCCTTGAGCGGCCCGCGCCTTCGTCCTCCGCGACGCGATCGAGCGATCGTGAATCTTAGGGCCTTGCCCGGCGCAGAGTGCTCCACTCCGCCGAACCAGCCGCGACAGGAAATGGCATGGTTCAGCATGGCCGCCCGGCCATGCTGAACTCTTTGCAGCAGGAATTGTGGCCGTGCGGCCAATTTCTTAACATATGGTTAATACGATAAATATATGGTTAACGGCGCAAGACAAAGTATCAGAATAGCGCCGGCACGAGGCTTTAAATAATTGAATTTCGATCAGTTTCCGAAACCTTGCGAAAAGGCTGCCGACCGCCGTTGCGGGACCGCCACGAAACCGCTGAAGCCCGCCGGCCGGGTGGGTCGCGTTGTCGACTTGTAGTTCGCCTCAATGCGGCCGTCGAATGACCTACTTTCGTCGCTTACCTTCTGTCTCAACGCCCGCAAAAAATGCGTGGCACAGGAGAGGCCATCATGAAGACGTTTGCAATTATCGGGGGGCGCAAGCCACCTGGCGCCGGCTTTGTCGCAATAATCGGCGGCGCTTTGCTTGGTTCATTCGCCGCTGCCGCACCGGCACAGAGCGCCGACCTTTATCCTCCTTATCCCGCGTATCCTGCTTACCCTTATTACGAGTACACGGCATACCCGAGCTATTACCACGGCTGCTACTCGTGCGGCTGCCGCCCGTGCTGCAACCCGTGCGGCTACAGGCCATATGTGCGGCCAGGTCCTGTAGTTGAGCGGCATTGGACCGACTATTGGGAGCGCCGCTACCCCGGGCCCTATCCTTACCGTTACCCCTATTACTATCCGAGTGGCTACGCGGGTTACCCCTATTATTCCTATCCCGATGGCTACGTGGCCTATAGCAGCGGACCGCGGCCGCGCCTTGGTTTCGGAGGCGTTCAGTATCCGCCGGCGCCGCCGGCGCCGGTCTCATACCGCTACGTGCCGCCGGCGCCGGCTCCATATCCTTATCAGGCTCCAGCGCCTGCCTCATACCCATATGTGGCTTCGGGACAGCCCCCATATGAATTTGAGGCTTCGGCGCAACCGGCATCCGACTTTGAATCGTCGCGACCGCCTGCGGGTATGCCGAGCGGCTATTTCAACGCCAGCTACGTTGAATAACCATACCGAATCGATACTCGATTATGGGGGCGAAGTTGAGACTCGGACACGAGCGGCGGACGAACCTCGCGCAGGCGTTCGCCGTTTGCTCAACCGTGCAGGAGGCGGCTCTTTGCCCCTTGGCTGAATCGGTGAGCTGCCCTGCGTAGAGTAAGCTCTTCTCAGCGCGCCGCTGCGGTTCATTTCACCGGTGTCCGGCGAGCATAACGTAGGCGGCCACCAAGAACCAAAACGCGTAGTCACTTACAAAAGGAATATAGACAAATACTGCAACGACTGCGAGCCCCGCTACAATGAGGGAGATCACATGTACGCTGAAAATGTTGAACATCGCTGATGCCTTATGCCCTGTGTCCGGCTAGCATAATGTGGGCAGCGACCATCAACCAAGAGGCGCAGTCACTCGCGGAGGAATATAGACGAACACCGCCCATGCTGCGAGCCCCGCGATGATGAGCGAAATGACATGGACGCTTAAAATGTTGAACGTCGCTGATGCTCTTTATCTCGGCGAGCTCCACGCGCGGTTCAATTCGCCATGCGTTTCTGACCGGCATTCGACCTCCCCTCATCGGATGGGCCCGACACACCCGATTGGTCTTCGAGGGCTCTAGAGGCCCCGCTGATTCGGGCGTTTTTGCGGTGCCGGGAAGGCCGCTACGATTGTTGTCACAATTCACCTTGATGCTTACTGTCGCTTTGCCGACCGCGGAGTGGCGTGTTTCGACTCAGAGGTCGCCTGCAACGCGGAGCTGCGGAGAGGGCATTTCTTAATTGAGCGAGAACGCCGACAGGGATGAACCAGAGCTCGACGCGGTGACACCAACACTCGGGGGCCCGTCTCCTCGTCCCCATCCCGGAGCGGGCCGCGGCCGCAACCGGCGTATAATTCGCCACCACAACAGGACCTTGACACGAGTTTTCGGGGTTGTTGGTCTCACTCACTAAGCCGGAGGCAACCCATGATAGTAACGGAACGGCAAGCCAAACGCTCGATGTGGTGCCCGATGGCTCGCGTGCGATGGATGAACGTGTGGCAAGCCAGCAATCGCTCCAATCCCGGACGATGGAACCGAGTGAAGAATGCGGTATTCAGGACTTTTTTCCCACGCATCCATTGGCTGGCTCGGGCCAAGTTCTTCAGGTGTTTCGGTTCGGGATGCATGATGTGGCGATGGGCCGATCGCGATGCGAAGACGGGATTTTGCGGCCTGGCTGGCAATCCATTGCAGAACTTGTTTTCCGATTAGTTCCTTTGAGCCGCTTGCGGCGAGTCGCTAGGCGATGAAGCGTGTCCAGAGGTGCGTTTCATGTCCGGCCGCGTCCTGCCGCAAGCGGATATGCGAGACGGCTCCAAGCTTAACGGCAGAACTTGCCGCGCAGAAACGATCTTATTTGCGCAACCAAAACCGTTTTTCCGGGCGACCTGACGGCATGGCGCCCGCGTTGGTAAGGCAACGCGAACGCGACTCGCATGCGGCCGGCTTCCTCAATGCGGCGAACCAGACCTCCGGGGCGTCGAGGGTTCGCAGAAGGGAAGACATGGGTGAGACATCAGCCGCCAGCGCTCCTGGTCCGCCGGCGCTGAGGCCAACTGTAATTGACCGGGTCTTCGCTTTTCACGAGGCGCTTGTCCCTCACCGCCGACCAGCGCAGCTCAAGATCGCGCGCATATGCCAATGCTTCGCGCTCGGTTTCGAAGCGCAACGGGTCTCCCTCCCATTCGCCCGATTCATCCACCACAACCTCAACCTTCCAGGACATCCCGGCCTCCCCGGCTTCTCCATCGCGACGGATCGCGTCGTGCGCGGCAATTGCACGATTGAGGCCGCCAAATTGGCCGGCTCCTGTCAAACCGCGGTGGTGGGTTTGTCCCGTTGCCCCATCGTTGCGCATCTGTCCCTCCCTATCGCAGCGCGCGCGACTCAACGCTGCGTTAGCGCTGCGCCAGTCAAGCCAGCCCCGAAAGATCGGATCGCAAAAGGTGATCGCCGCCATCAGCCGATGAGCCGGTTCGCGTATTGTGAATGCCGTAGCTCGACCTCTTTCCTTTTAGCTTATGATAAAGTGCTCAAGCTGCAACAAGTATTTTTTGACAACCTCAAGTAACGTTACTTGAGGAAAATTGACGTATGAGGACATTTTGCCACTCTGGCTTTCATTATTATTCGCCGCATGAAGATATCCGCTTAATGCCGCAATTAACTGCGCACGTTTCGGTCGTGTTGAACTATTTATTCCGAGTCATGATCGCCTTTCTCCCGTCATCCACGTCTTCCAGTCTAAAGCGCGCGAAAGATGTAAATGACCGCGGCAACTCCGGATCAAGTCCGGAGACGGGCATGATGCCGCGGAGATATGTTTCAATCTCATCGGACCCGCTCTGATTGTATATACGAGAGCGCAGCCAGAAGCTTCCCAGCGCATGATAAAACGTTTAATGATTGCTTTTGAAGCTGCCATCTTGAATTATTTATTTGCTATTATGGTTAATATATCGACAGGCAAAGCGATTACAGTTTTCTTTCGAACGCTGAAAATCAGCTGTTAACTATAATCAAGGCGATATCGCCAAAAAAGCGCCTCGATTTACCTCGCATACTAAACGCCAAAGTAACATCTAAGATCTGCGATCAGGATTTCTGCCGGTCGACTGTCGGCTCAAGGAGCTCGCGATGCGTCGTAGTTCGGCTTTCTCGGTAATCGTGCTCTGTGCTGTCGCCGCGGCGAGCGAGGCTGACGCCAAGCTGGATTTGTACATCGACAAGTCGACGCAGCAGATATCCGTCATTCGAAATGGTGCGCTGCTTTACGTTTGGCCGGTCTCAACCGGACGCGACAGGTTTTCAACGCCCAGCGGGGTCTACACACCGGAACGCCTTGAACCAATCTGGTACTCCAAAGCCTATTACAACGCTCCAATGCCCCACGCCATCTTCTTTCACCAAGGCTACGCGATTCACGGCAGCTCCGATATTTCGCAATTGGGGGGGCCGGCCTCACATGGCTGCGTCCGACTTCACCCGCAGCAAGCCGCCTTGCTTTACGCAATGGTAGAGCAGGAAGGGCCCGCCAATACGACCATCATTGTCGGAGGCGGAACGCCCAATCCCCTGCCGCCGCGCTACCGCGATCCGGATGAAGCGCCGAGGCCACCCTACGTTCCCGACGGCGGAATCCTGCGAGGCGCCTATCCGCCTAATGCGGGAGCGGCGCCTTATTACGATGCGTATCGCGACCCATATCAATATGCCGATCGGCCGGGACGGCGGCGCGGTGATAACAGCCGGTTAGCAATGCGGGAGGCATACCCGCCGAGCCGCCCCTCGGCGCCGCGTCTCGACGCGGAGCCGCCGTTCGAACCGACACTCGATCCGCGCGGTCGCTATCGGCCGCCCGCGCCGCCTCTTGATGCGGAAGCGACGTTCGAACCCGCACCGCGCCCGCGCGACAGCTATTGGCCGCCGGCGCCGCGTTTCGACGGGGAGGCCTCGATCGAACCGACACCGGGCCCGCGCGGCCGCTATCGGCCGCCGGCGCCGCGTTTCGATGGGGATGCCTCGATCGAACCGACACCGGGCCCGCGCGGCCGCTATCGGCCGCCGGCGACGCGTTTCGATGGGGATGCCTCGATCGAACCGACACCGGGCCCGCGCGGCCGCTATCGGCCGCCGGCGCCGCGTTTCGATGGGGATGCCTCGATCGAGCCGACACCGGGCCCGCGCGGCAGCTATCGACTGCCAGCGACGGCGAAAACCAACTCGAAGTGCCCGACCTGCTCGCCCAGCCACACATCGGACGAACGGACAACTCGTAACGTAAGCGCGAGTCAAAGGGTCAAATCGTTACCTTCATCGTCCTTGCCGCCTGCATCGCCGCCTCCTTCGGAGCCTTCCGCATCGATTCCCTCCGCGCCGCCGGCGTCGCCGCAGCCCCCTTCGTCAGCGCAGGCGGCATCGTCCACGGCGGCTGCACCGCAGCCATCTGAACAACAGCAGCCGAACACTGGGTACAAGGTTCTTCCGAGATCGTATTGGGCCGGAGCGTCGTGGCGATGGCGGCTGAAGGCCGAGCACGAGATTGACGTTCCATCTCTCACCCCTGACTCTCACTAGAGTTGCCGCGTGAAACAATCCCCGGGATGGCCCGTTCATGAGAGTGGTAGCTGCAGAGATGGCCCGTTCATGAGAGCGGTAGCTGCAGATCAGAGTTTCTGCCCGTTGCGGGACAGAATTGTCGCGGCGATCAGGCGTCGCAACAAGAAATGCAAAAGGTTTTAAATCGCTATCGAAAAAACCTTTGACGCTCGTTAGATTTGATTATTGGTGGCGCCTCAAAATAAGGCGCTTTCGAATATTAACTTGATTTTCAAATTCGGCGATGTCAGGGAATACCCGCGAAAAGAGCATCATCGGGAATGCGCTCCGGATCCGGAGTAATGCGGGGCGTCTAAAATAGCATCAGACATTTTATGGGGGAACTAACGGGCGTGAGCTGCCCGGAAGAGGTAGAGGCCAATGATCAATCACATGAACCAAGAGCCCGGCGCCAATGCCGGGCACCCGAGCGACGCCAATGCGGCGGATCAGCAGGTGTCGTGTGGACGGATCGAGAATGCAGAGCCTCCGCGCTCTATGCGGCCAGGGCGCATCGCCAACGCGCGAACGCCAAAGTTCGTTGGCGTCATGGCCGATGCGGGGGCGCTGCAAGCTTATGTCGAGCGCCGCAAAAAGCTCGCCGCACAGATCAGACTGGAAAATCCGTCTCGCACGGAAGAAGAAATTGAAGCGCGCCTGGAACAATTCGGAGCGTAGAGGCCCGCTCGCCGCCGCGGCCCGCTCGTCGAAACGGCAGCCCCCGGAAACCGGAGCATTTTCCGCCCAGTTAAGCCTTCGCATGCTTGTCGTTGCTCCCCAGCATCCGGCTGCGGACAGCAAGGGCGGCAAGCGTGTTGCCGTCGCCCTGAAGAGACTGGACGCGCGCCGTATCAACCGGTTTCAAAATGTTGATGGCGGGCTTTGTTGAACACGTGGGTGGTCATCCTTCAGAAGTCCGGCTTGTTTGCAGTTGGCAGGTTGGCTTCGTTCCCCGGGAACCATCGATTGTTCTCGGCGCAGACCTCCTCCGGAAATGGCTGATTGCTCGATACATAGGTCAGGGTCGACGTCCAGGGCGTTGTGAAGACGCTCGCATCTTCGATCGTCACGTGGAGCTGCAAGAACTTGCCTCGGTGTCCGCTGAAAATATCGCCGGCGAATAGCCAGTTCTCTTTCTTGTTCCTCTCGATTGCATCCTTCACGTCGTCATACCCGCGCACGCGGTAGCGCTCGACGATATGCAGAGATTTTGAGTATGGCGTACCGAACAAGTCGATCATCGCATATGGGCGATCAGTCCTGACGCCGACCGTGTCGACGATTAGCGTATCGCCCTCGTAATGCCCGACCGAATCCCCGTACCAGGACGGCGTCACCGGCTGCGGGTGAGCCTGGTTCAGGCGCACGCGGCGCACCTCATGATCGCCATGGTACAACAAAATGATCTCGTCCGGCCGTTGAATGAGCTGCACCAGAAATTGCTTGTAGATGAACGGCATTGGCTCGGGCCAGCACTGGTTGGCCGGGTTCGGATAGGTGATGCCCGCGAGCGACATTTCGCCGAACTTCTTCACCACCTCCGCCGCCCACGGCTGCAGGATCGGATTGGTGTAATCGCCGACGAGCTGGTCGTAGTCGCTCACGCCTTCTTTGGTCGGAGGCAGCGCCACCGAGCCGGCGCCGTTGCTGCCAGGCTGCTGCGGCCAGCGCGACCTGTTCGTCACCGGGCCGGGTCCCGACGCCGGCGGCTCGAACCAGGGAAAGGCCGGATGATTCCACACGCCGGAGAGGTCCGGGATCGATGCGGCGCTGTGCGTTGCGGTCGCGGCGGGCGCCGATGCCGGCGTTGCCGTCTGCGCGAAAGCGGGCGTCGCAGCCGCCGTCGCCAATGTCGCGAATAGAAGGCAATCCCGCCGTAAATTCATGCTGGCCTCCCCTTTTAAGGCGCCTCGCCCTCATCCGCATGGGGCGCCGACAATATCTTATCCGAAAACAAGCGAAGCGCGAGACTAAAACGAGAGCCGGACGCCTTGCTCACGCTATCGTGCTACAGGCATACAGATTTGACAGGCGTGATGTTGCGCTGTCGATTCCAGGTTGCCGAGCGGCTGGCGGCTTTCCGCTGCGCCTGCTGACAGCAATTGAGTTGGGGTCGCTGAACGACGGGCCTTGTGACATCGCATGATTTACGACATTCGCCAGACCACGACCTACGTCTACGAGACCGCCGTTACGCGAGCGCGCCATGTGCTGCGACTGTTGCCGGTCGCGCGGGATCGCCAGCGCGTCATCGCGGCGATGCTCGACATCGACCCGGCGCCTACGAACCGACGCGAAGCCATCGATTTTTTCCACAACTGGCGAACCGTAGCCGAGCTGGACGATCCCCACGAGACCTTGACGGTGTCACTGGCGGCGCGCGTTTGCGTCGCAGCGGTTGCGCCGATCGACCCCGATGCATCACCGCCGTGGGAGAAGGTGCGCGACGAATCCTATGCGAGCGAGGACATCAGCCCGGCCTCCCCGGTCCACTTCATCCATCCGAGCCGTCAGGTATCGCTCGATCCGGAAATCCGCGATTATGCGCGGGAGAGCTTCCCGCCCGGCCGTCCGGTATTCGCCGGCGCCGTGGAGCTGATGCAGCGGATCAAGCGCGATTTCACTTACGAGATTGGGGCCACCACGGTATCGACGACGCCGTCCTCGGCGTTCGCACTGCGCCGCGGCGTATGTCAGGACTTCGCGCACATCATGATCTCCGGCCTGCGCAGCTTCGGCCTGCCGGCCGGCTATGTGAGCGGATTTTTGCGCACCGTGCCGCGGCCCGGCGCGGCGCGGCTGGCCGGGGCTGACGCCATGCACGCCTGGGTCATGGTGTGGTGCGGCGCTCTCGGTTGGTGGGGGCTCGACCCGACCAATGCGCTGATCGCAAGCGAGGACCATGTCGTCCTCGCCATAGGCCGCGATTACGCCGACGTGGCCCCGATCGACGGTGTCGTACTGGCTTCCGGCCGGCAGCGCCTGACCACGGCCGTCGACGTGATCCCGATCGAGGCATGAGCGGGTGAGGCAACCGCCCGCGAGCGCCTTCCAAACGAGGCGCTGAACTGGTAGCTTTGAATTTATTGCGAACGGACTCCGACAAGATCGGACCAGAAGCATAGCTTGAAGGGGGAAACGATGAGGAAGTTGTTTTTAGCTGCCACCGCTTTGACGTTCGGGACCGTGGCGGGCATTGCTACGGCCGTCTATGCTGCCGATGTGCCGCCCCCGTGGGCCTACGGCTTCGCAGGGCCGCCGCCGAACCCGATGCCGCCGCCTGCTCCCCCGGCCGCCCCGGCCCCGCTCGACAACACCGTGCAGCACACCCTGCCAGGATCGAAGGCGACCTTCACCCGTGCGCAGATCGCTAACCGGTACGGCCCGGCCGACTGGTATCCGGAGGACCATCCGCCGATGCCTGATATCGTTGCGCACGGCCGCGAGTCAGCGAACCCGCAAATCTTTGCGTGCGGTTTGTGCCACTACCCGAACGGCAAGGGTCGTCCGGAGAACGCCAACGTCACCGGCTTGACCTACGAATACATCGTGCAGCAGCTAACGGACTTCAAAAACGGCGCCAGAAAGACCTCGGATCCCCGCAAGGGGAACACCGCCCTGATGGCGGGATTCGCAAGATCGATGACGGATGAGGACATCAGGGTCGCTGCCAAATACTTCTCGTCGATCCCGGCGACGCCCTGGATCAAGGTAGTGGAGAGCGAGACGGTGCCGAAGACCCGGCCCCAGGGGGGCATATTCCTCCCGCTCACGGGCGCCGACGCCGGCATGGAGCCGATCGGCGAACGCATCGTTGAGACTCCGGTCAATGTGGAGGACACTGAAATCCGGCGAAATCCGCGGTCGGGCTTCATCGCCTACGTGCCGCCCGGCAGCGTCAAGAAGGGCGAAGCGCTGGTCACGACCGGCAACGGCAAGGTAACGGCTTGCACGGTTTGCCACGGCGTCGATCTCAAGGGACTAGGGCCGGTGCCGACGCTGGCTGGCCGCTCGCCGAGCTATATCGGACGGCAGCTTTACGATATGCAGCACGGCAACCGGACCGGAACGTGGACGCCCCTGATGGCGCCGATCGTCAGCAAGCTCAACGAGGAGGACATCCTGAACGCAGCGGCCTACCTCGCCTCGCTGCAGCCGTAGGGTCTCTCAAGCAGACGGCCGGGCAGCGCAATGGCTGCCCGGCCGATTTGATTCGGGAAATCGTCATGAAAGCCGCCGTTTTGGGCCCTGCCGGGATCGAGATTCACGACCTGGAAAAGCCCGCGCCCAAGCCCAACGAGGTGCTGATCCGGGTGCGCGCCTCCGCGCTCAACCGCGCTGATCTCATTGTGGCGTCGGGCCATCGGCACGGCGCGGTCGGCGGCGTCGGAGCGCGCATCGGGCTCGAATGCGCGGGCGAGGTCGAGGCGATCGGCAGCGAAGTCTCCAGCGTCAGGCCGGGAGACCGCGTGATGGCGACAGCGCCAGGCGGCCTTGCCGAATATGCCGTCACCGATTTTGCGCGAGTCCACGTGATCCCGGCGAACACCATGACTTATGAGCAGGCCGCCGCACTTCCGGTCGCGCTTGGCACGATGCACAACGCGATCGTCACCGCCGGACGCCTCCAGCGCGGCGAAACGCTGTTAATGCAAGGCGCCAGCGCTGGCGTAGGTCTGATGGGCATGCAGATCGCAAAGCTGATGGGTGCGTCGCTGGTCATGGGCGCTTCGACAAATCCGGAGCGGCGCGCGCGGCTTAGGGAATTCGGCTGCGATCTCGCGCTTGATTCCACAAGCCCCGGATGGCCGGACCAAGTGAAGGAGGCAACGGGCGGCAGGGGTGTCGACGTGATCATCGACCTGGTGTCGGCCGCGGTGGCCAACCAGAATCTCGCAGCGGCGTCGATCCTGGGGCGCATCGTCAATGTCGGGCGGCTCGGCGGCATGAAAGGCGAATTCGACTTCGACCTCCATGCCGCCAAACGCATCGACTACATCGGCGTCACCTTCCGCACGCGAACCATCGAGGAGATTCGCGAGATCAACCGGCTGATGCGCGCCGATTTGTGGGGAGCGCTCAAGGCCGGCAAGCTGGCGTTGCCGATCTTCAAGACATTTCCGCTCGCGCGAATCGCGGAGGCGCTGGACCTCATGAGAGCCAATCAACATTTCGGCAAGATCGCGATCGCAATGTCGTGATGTAGCCCGGGTTTCGCCGGCGCTCAAGCCGGGCTACACGTGGGGCACCGGCCTCAAAGCGTGAACACGTAGACCATGGAGCACGCGTTAGCTAATTTCAGCGACTCCGGCCTGGTGGTGGCTTGCCACTTCGGGCCGGCCGCGACGGCGACGTACTGCTTGCCGTTGACCGCATAACTGATCGGCGGCGCTACCACGCCGCAGCCCGTGTCGAAGCGCCACAACTCACGAAGGGTCCTGCCGTCATAGGCGACCAGCGCGCCTTCCCATAGCCCGGTGAAGATAAGATTGCCGCCCGTGGCGAGCACGCCTGACCAGTTCGGCAGGTCGGTTCGTGCAACGGCTTTGATCTCGCCCGTCACCGGATCGAGCGCCTTGATGCTGCCGGTGGTCTGCTGCAAAGGCTTGCCGGCGCCGCCGGTGAAGCGGTCGCGCGGCTTCACGGTTCCGCCCTGATCGACGAAGTCAGCCTGCGCGACGAGATCGAGCTGATTGCAGCCCTCGCTCGACGGAATGTAGATCAGGTTCAACTCAGGATTATACGCTGCCGGCTCCCAGTTCTTGCCGCCCGGCGTGGACGGACACCTTGTCGCCGATGGATTGGCGCGCGACGGATGGCTGCCTGCCACATAGGGCTGCACGTCCTTGTCGGGATCGTAATCGAGCGGCCGGCCCGTTTTCGGATCAAGGCCCCTGGTCCAGGTCAACTGATCTACGTATTGCTTGCCGGCGACGAAGGCGCCGTTGACGCGATCGAGCACGTAGTAGAACCCGTTACGCGCCCCATGCACCACCAGCTTGCGGTCCTCGCCATTAACCTTGGCGTTGATGATCTGGTGCTCGGAGATTTCGTCATAATCGTAAGGGTCGTTCGGCGTGTATTGGAAGCCCCACTTGATCTTGCCGTTATTGGGATCGAGCGCCAGCACGCTCGCGGCCCACTTGTTGTCGCCGGGGCGGTATTCGGGGTCATAGTCGGGACCGGCATTGCCGATGCCCTGATAGATGGTCTCGGTCTCGGGATCATAGGTCGCTGTCACCCAAACCGACGCGCCGCCATGCTTCCAGTGCTCCTTGCCGTCCTTCCAGGTTTCGTTCCCGGGTTCCCCGGCGCCCGGGATCGTATAAGTGCGCCAGGCCTGTTTGCCGGTGTTGAGGTCAGTCGCGTCAATCCAGCCGCGAATGCCGAATTCGCCGCCGGCCGAGCCGATGATGGCGAGGTCGCGAATGACAAGCGGGGCGAGCGTCACGGTCTCGCCAAGCGCCGGCTCCGCCACCTTGCGCTCCCAAATCACTTCGCCGGTCGCGCGATTGAGCGCGAAGATGCGGCCGTCGAGGGCGATCGAGATGATCTTGTCCTTCCAGAATGCCACCCCCCGATTGTTGACGCCGCAGCACGCGACGTCGCCCGCCCAGGCGCGGTCGACGCCGGGATCGAATTTCCACTTGATCTCAGCCTTCTTGCCGCTCGATACGTCGATGGCGTAGACCGAGCCCCAGCCGTCCGGGATGTACATCATGCCGTTATCGACGAGCGGCGTGGCCTCGAGGTTGCCTTGGGCGTAGCGCCCGCCGGACTGCAATCCGCCGAGTCCGACCGTGAAGGCAAGCCGCAAGGAGCCGACCGTGCCGGTGTTGATCTCCTTGAGCGCCGAGAAGCGATGGCCCTGATAGTTCTTGTGGTGCAACAGCCAGTTCTGCGGCTCACGGTCGGCGTTGAGAGCACGCTCGAACGACATGTCGGCGGCGCGCGCCGCAGATAGCGCGGACGACGCCGCCAAAGCGATCACAGCCGCGGAAACAAGAAGCTTTCTCATAAGCGCTCTCCTCCCTTGTTGGAACCATCACTTTGGCCGCTCCGACCGGCGCTCCAAGCGCCGTTGCTTATCGCGCCTGCAAAGTCACGACTGAAAGTCGGTTCGATGTCCTCGTATGTCCTCGTCTCTCCCTGCGGCAAAAACGGCGGTCAGCAAAGCGGGGTCACGCCAATTCTGCCGGCAATTTCTGTATTCAAGCTACATCACTCCCTTGGTTCCGCGAAAGGGGCTACGACGGCCCCTGCGGCCTTGCATGGTGGGCGAAGGCGCGCTCCTGAGCTTGTCGAAGAAGCGCGCCGTGCGCCCACCCGAGGCCGCGGCCTTGGGTGGGCACGCTTCGCTTTGCCCACCCTGCTGCGCTGAGCGGACAGGCCAGCAGCGCCCATGGTCCCAATCGGCATCCGATCGCCAAGCTTTTGCGTCCGTCGTTCAGAGCGTGTAGGCTTTAACCGATTTGACGGGATCAGCGGACATCGGGCTGTTGCCGATGTGTGCGCCCTTACCGCGGTGGCAATCATGTCAGCGAGTTGGCCTGGAGCGACGATAATTGCAGCGGTCGCCGCGCTTGCGGCTTCGGGCGCGCAAGCCGAGGACGGCGCAAAGTATCCGGATTGGACAGGGCAGTGGAGGCGCTTTGCTGTCCCACTCCCCACGCAGCCGTCCCACGATCAGACCAAGCCGTGGGGCTTTGGACAGCAAGCCCCGCTCACTCCCGAATATGAGGCGGTCCTGGCGGCGAGCATTGCGGATCAGGCCAAAGGCGGGCTCGGCAATTTTCCCACCACCCTGGGCCGTCCGGCCGGGATGCCGAACATGATGATGGGATTTGGGCCGCTGGAATTCGTCGTCACCCCAGACACCACCTACATCTTGATCGGATGGCATGATCACTATCGCCGGATCTTCACCGACGGACGCGACTGGCCCGAGCATATTGAGCCGACCTTTTCGGGCTACTCGATCGGGCGGTGGGTCGACCAGGACGGCGACGGCCAGTACGATGTGCTTGAGGTTGAGACGCGCAGCTTCAAAGGGCCTCGCGCTTATGACGAAGCTGGACTCCCTCTGCACATCGACAATCAGTCGATCTTCAGGGAGCGCATTTATCGCGACAATTCCGACCCCAATATCCTTCACGACGAAATCACGACGATCGACCACGCTTTGACCCGCCCGTGGACCGTCGACAAGAAATATGTGCACAATCCGGATCCGCACCCCGATTGGCCTGAGTTCTTCACCAGCGAAAACAACGCGCAGGTGCGGATCGGCAAGGAAAACTACTTTATCGGAGGGGACGGGCTGTTGATGCCGACGCAGAAGGACCAGCCTCCGCCCGATTTGAGATATTTCAAGCGGGCCCGAAAGTGAAGTGAGGACGCATTGGTCATGAATATGCGACTGGGCGATTTCCGTTTATGTGCGATGTGGGCAGCGGCCACGTTATGCGTGACGGTGGCGGCGGGAACCTCCGCCTTCGGTCAGACCGCGCCGCCTCCGGGTCCGCCGGCCGCCCGCACAGCGCAAGACGCCGCATCTATTCCGAATCTGTCCGGCCGGTGGGCACACCCCTATCTGCCGGGTTTTGAGCCGCCGCGATCCGGTCCAGGCCCGGTGCGGAACAAGTCGCGCTTGCGCAGCGGCGTGAGCAACTTCCAGCAGTTGGTGGGCGATTACACCAACCCGATCTTGAAGCCGCAGGCCGCCGAAATCGTCAAGAAGCACGGCGAGATGTCGCTGGCGGGCGAGGGCTACCCGACGCCCAGCAACCAGTGTTGGCCGCCGGGGGTGCCCTATATCTTTTGGGATTTCTGGATGGAGATGATCCAGACTCCCAACAAGGTCGTCATGATCTACCGCCACGGCAACGAGGTCCGCTGGGTGCGCCTGAATGAGTCCCATCCGGCGCAGCTCCTGCCGTCCTGGCATGGCGATTCCGTCGGCCATTACGAGGGCGACACCTTGGTGATCGATACCGTAGGCATTAAGGTCGGGCCGTTTTCGATGGTCGACATGTACGGCACGCCGCAAAGCCCGGCCCTGCACGTGATAGAGCGGTACCGGCTCATCGATTACGACCAGGCCAAGGACGCGATTGAACGCAACGAAAAAGAAAACTTCCGCGCCAGCGGCGGCGGGGAATTCGACCCCAACTACCGGGGCAAGGTGCTGCAGCTTCATTTCACGGTCGAGGATGAAAACGTCTTCACGACGCCGTGGTCGGCGACCATCACTTATCGCCCCGCAGTGAGCCCGCGGACGGACCTTATATGCGCCGAGAACCCGCTCGAACCTGGCGGAAAGCTCGCCACGGTGCCGCACGCGGACAAGCCGGATTTCTGAGTGCTTCAGCCAAACGGATTCAGCGGAATAAGTCGTAGGGTGAGCGCAGCGAAACCCACCCTCGGTCCCGCGGCGGAAAGCCCCGATAGATTCGCATCGCTCAAGCCTGCTCACAGGTCCATCAGCCGCCCGAGCCGCGGCATCGTAACCTCGCCAAGCCGCGATCGCAGGCGCTTCACCGCGCCCCACAGCACCGCCTGGTTGCTGCTGACGACCGGCTTGCCGAGCGCCGCCTCCAGTTCCTCGATGGCTTCGATCTGGGTGGTGTTGGTGCAGCTCAGGAAGTAGCCGTCGGCCTCCTCGCGTGCGTTGTCGAGCGTAGCCTCGACCCAGCGCCCCGGCGGTGCGCCTGAGGCTTCATGGCCCGACAGGCGCAGGGCCACATCATGAACCACGGTGAACCCGCAGGCGCGCAGATATGCGATGATCGCGTCATTGTCCTGATACGGGCTGACGGTGACGAGCCTTTTGATTCCGAGCGCGTTGAGGGCCTCGACCACAAGAGCGCTCGTGGATATGGCTTCGATCCCCGTTTCCCGCCGCACGATGTCGAGAATGCGCCGTTCGCCGTCGAGCCCCTCGCGCATCGAAGAGTCGGTGCAGTGATAGACGATAAGATCGGGACCTGCGTCGGCAAGCGCGCCCGCCGCCGCGGCGATGACGGGCGCAAGCTCAGCCAGCGGTTTGCGCCACTTGCCGGCGATGCGCGCCCGCGTTACGTGAATGCCCAGACCGGGCGGAGCGAAATGCATGAATTGCGGCTCAGTCAACCTGTTGACCGACGGAATGATCAGGCCGATCCGGGCTCTCGGAACCTCGATGTGGTCCGCGCCCGCAAGTTTGACCGCGATGGCATCCATGGATCGCTCTCCCCAGTTATCGGGGAACCAATCTAGTGAAAGGATTGCTTGAAACCAATCATATCGAACGATCTGATCCAAACCCTCGGACCTCATCCTGAGAAGGCCGCGCGCACCTTCGACGGGCTCACGAGCGCGCTCCTCAGATGAGGTTGTTGGATGACATCGATATGATTCGCACCACGGAAACGCTGAACTAGACCATGGCGAGGAAGCGTGTCGCCATTTTGATTTCCGGTCGCGGCGCCAACATGGGGGCATTGATCGAGGCTGCGAAAAAGCCCGACTATCCTGCAGAAATCGCGCTGGTGTTGTCGAACCGGCCCGAGGCCCGCGGACTGCGGCGCGCCCGCGCGGAGGGAATTCCCACCGCGGCCGTCGATCACACCGCTTTTGGCAAGGATCGCGAGGCGTTCGAGAGGGCGGTGCAGGCGCACCTCGAAGCCCGCGGCATCGACATCGTCTGCCTTGCGGGTTTCATGCGGCTGCTCACGCCCTCTTTCGTGTCGCGGTGGAGCGGGCGGATGCTCAACATCCATCCTGCCTTGCTGCCATCGTTCAAGGGCCTTCACGCGCACGAGCGAGCGCTTGCCGCGGGCGTCAAGATTCATGGGGCAACGGTTCATTTCGTGACGCCGGAGGTCGACTCCGGGCCGATTATCGCGCAGGCGGCGGTGCCCGTGCTCGACGATGACACGCCGGACGCGCTAGCCGCCCGTGTGCTCGCGGCCGAACTTCGCCTCTATCCATTGGCGCTCGGCCTCGTCGCCAGCGGAAAATCAAGTTTCGCGCCGGGCGGCACAGTGCACAACGCCGCCACGGTTTTGCCAACTACCCAACTGATCGTTCCGGACCCGAGCGAGGGGAGAAGCCGCTCATGATCACCCTCTACAATTGCGGTCCCGCCTGGGGCCTGCCGGACCCCAGCCCCTTCGTGCGCAAGGTCGAAACGCCGTTGAGAATGGCCAAGCTGCCCTATCGAACCGAGGCCGCCGGCTTTGCCAAGGCGCCGAAGGGCAAAATCCCCTATATCGACGACTTTCATCCGCTGGCATATCGAGAAAAAATACAACATCGACTTCGATCAGGGTTTGGATGCGAACCAGAAAGCGATCGCCTGGGCATTCGAGAAAATGGCCGAAGATCAGCTCTACTGGGTCGTCGTGCACGACCGGTGGATGAATGACGACAATTTCCGCAAAGGCCCGGTACGATTTTTCCACAGAGTGCCGGCGCCGATCCGTCCGTTCGTGATCGCAACGGTGCGGCGCAAGGTGCGGACCGCGCTTCACGGCCATGGTTTCGGACGGCACTCGCCGGATGAAATCGTCGCGCTCGGAACGCGATCGATCGACGCCATTGCGGACTTCCTCGGCGATAAGCCATTTTTCATGAGCAGCGAGCCGACCGGCGCGGACGCCGCCATATTCTCCTTTGCCTGCGCCGTGTTGTGCCCTCATTTCGAGTCACGCACCCGCAGGGCCGCCGAACGGCATGAAAACGTCCCCAGGTACGTAGGCCGCATGACGGGCGCGATTCTATCCGAATCTGGAGGAACTGGCAGGTTGCAGGGCTGCGGCGTAGCGCAGCGTTTCCAATCATCGCCGCTCGGGAACATAGCTTGCACGTTTTGATTGATTGTCAGTGGAGCCTTTGATTGCTCAGGCTCCCCTGGTTCAAAGCCCATGATTACGCTCTACAGTTTCGGTCCAGCCTTTGGCCTGCCGGACCGCAGCCCGTTCGTGATGAAAGTCGAAACACTGCTGAAGATGGCCAACCTCCTCTATCGCACTGACACGACGGGCCTTGCCAAGGCGCCCAAAGGTAAGCTCCCCTATATCGAGGATGACGGCATGTTGGTGCCAGACTCAACCTTCATCCGCTGGCACATCGAAAAGAAATACCGGATCGACTTCGATCAGGGCCTCGACCCGAGCCAGAAGGCGACAGCCTGGGCGTTCGAGAAAATGGCTGAAGACCAGCTCTACTGGGTCAGCGTTTACGACAGATGGCTCATCGACGAGAATTTCCGCAAGGGCCCTCTGCGGTTCTTCGACAAGGTCCCAGCGTCGATCAGGCCGGTCGTCGCCGCACTGGTTCGCCGCAAGCTGCGGACCGCCCTTTATGGCCAGGGTCTCGGACGCCATTCGTCCGAGGAAATTCTCGCTCTTGGCACGCGATCAATCAACGCGATCGCGGATTTCCTTGGCGACAAGCCATTTTTCATGGGCAGCGAGCCGACGGGAGCAGACGCCACGATGTTCGCCTTTGTCTGCGCCGTGTTGTGTCCTTATTTCGAATCACGCATACGCAGCGCGGCCGAACGGCGTGAGAACCTACGCGGCTACGTGGGCCGCATGACCGCCCGGTACTATCCGGGCCTGAAGAGGCTTGCCGGCTGCCGCGCGGCCGCTTAGTCGCAGACTGTCGCCGCTTGTGAAGGGTAGGACACTGTTCGTAGAGATTGAGTGGAGTGGCAATGAACCCCTCCCGGTATACCCCCTTCCCACGCACACGCCGGGCAATCGCATATGCGCCGCCACATGCGGTCGTCCTGCACGCACGCCGTGAGGCCGGCAGATATCCATGACCTCGGTCGAACCTTGGGCAAGCGGTGGCGCGGCGCGCCGTCGCGCGACTCAAGGGGAAAGCCGCCGCCACCCAACGGGTGAAGCATATCCGGGCACGATTAACCGCGTCGAATGTGCCTGCGCATCCGCGGCGGATTGCGTTTTTCTTGCGCGGCGCGATCTTCCGGCTCATCGAGCTCCTGCAACAGTTCAGCTAATCGATCTGGCAAATGCTCGTTGGGGGTGTACTGATTTCGCAGCCCTGCGCCGATGCTCGTGCGCATGATGTAGAGATAGAAACTGTCCTTCAGGTCATCGCGTTTCGCCTGCATATTCGGCCAACGCGATCTCGCTTTGCGCAGTTCCTGACATTTGCGGCGATTTTTCATCGCGTCGGGCGTGGTCAGGCGCCGCGCAACTTCCAGGCCGGGGCGCTCAACCATCCGATATAGCAATTCCGCCGCCGGGATCGTCACGGCGAGCGTAAGGCACGTGGTCAGGACGCCACCCGCGAGCGTGGCGCTGCCGAACGCCATATATCCGAGATGGATAGCAAGCAGGTGGAGCAGATAGGCGCCATAAGAGCGCTGGCCGAGATAGACCAGCGGTCCGCAAACCAGCAGGCGCCGCATGACGCCTTCCTGAAGCGTCACATGGGCGAGCAGATACGTCGCCACGATGGCGACGGCCGGCAAGTAGAGCACAGCCCAATAGATCAGGATCGCGACTGCGTAGGGGGCACGATGCGGAAAAACCGCCTGACCAGGAACAGGCGAAAGGCGATCGTACCGGTTTTGCGCTCCTCCCGGATCAGCAGCATGGTGACCAGATAGCCGCTGATGGCAAAGAACACCCATACTGCCGTCCATCCTTGCAGATAGGAGAACAACGGCACTGCGGGGATATGCGCGGTCACAACAAGGAGAAAACAACGCCGCGCAGCCCGTCGAAACCTGGACGAAAGATGACGGCCTGATAATCCGCAAAACTGAGTTCGTTTCGATTCAAGGCAAAGGGCGCGGGATAGGCAGGGGCATTGGTCCGGAAGAAACGCTCGCGGAAAATGCTTGTTCGAACTAAGCGTTCACAATAATGATATCGGTTCTCGCAATAACAACAAGTTTTGATAGTAGGCCCTTTGCAACAAAAATTGTCCTATCTGCACGCAAAACAAAACCCCCGGGTTGAAAACCGGGGGCTACGGGCAGCACCCGTTTGCCGGGAGCGCCGGCAAGGGCCGCTTACGCGACCTTGAGGTTTTCCGCAGAGGTTTTGCCGCGGTTGGTGACGAGTTCGTACTCGATCACCTGTCCCTCGTTGAGGGTGTTGAGACCAGCGCGCTCGACGGCGGAGATATGGACGAACACGTCTTTCTCCCCGGTCGAGGGCCTGATGAACCCATAGCCCTTAGTTGGATTGAACCATTTGACGGTGCCTTTTTGCATCGTCTGTCTCCCACATCAGTCAGAACGTAAGACGAGACGCGAATGCGCTCACTGCGATTCGCGCCGACAAGCCGGGATTTTGGGGGGTTCGAGACGATCGATCATCAAAGCCCGCGGCCGAACGAACGGCCAAAAATTCCGATTGCTTCGCGTAATAGATACCAAAAATACGGCCGAAGCAAGGCTCGCGGACAAATCCTACAGTCAAGAACTTCAAGGACTTAAACGGTGAAAGATCATTATGTCGAAACCGGGACATAAGCTCATGAGCAGGTATTCTTGAGCTCGTGATTTACACGGCTTTTGGTGTCGAGCCCTTGTGCTGTCGCCTGCGGCAGTCCAACGTCCGTTCTCACTGGATGATTACCAAAGCAGATTTCGATCGAAGAGGATCACATGTAAGGTGGGCAAAGCGGCACTTTTGCGCGCCGTGCCCACCAGCCGCGACCTTTGGCGGGCCCGCTTCGCTCTGAACTTATCGAAGAGTGCCCGCCATACGATCTTCCAATGACGGAACTGAACAAAACTGGCTCAATATGATCGCAACACGCTTTTAATCGCCCGAAGATCGAAAAGCGGTGATGCCAGCGCGATTCGCGAGCTTCAAATGTTCAAGCCACTTGCGTCTGCGGCCGGATCCAAACCTTGTTGTCGTGAAAAGCAGCGCCTCCGTATGGCGCGATCGGATCGGCGCCGGTCAGCGTATTAATGCCGCGGCCGTCCGGAAATGCGTCATTGGGCCAGATTGACTCAGCAATCAGCACGCCGCGGCGGACCCCATCATAGAGCCGTGCATGGAGGCGGACCTGGCCGCGTTGATTGCCGAGCACCACGGCCTCGCCGTCGGCGATTCCTGCAGCCGCAGCGTCGGCGGGATGGATCAAAACCTCGGGGCGCCTTTCCCGTGAACGCGAGCCAGGCGTTTCCGTAAACGTCGAGTTGAGGAAATTTCTCGCCGGCGACGTGGCGAGGCGGAACGGATGGATTTCATCGGCTTCTTCGACGGAATCCCAGTGGTCGGGCAGCGCCGGCATGCGCTCCACCGGGCCCGACCTGAACGGGCTGCGGAACGGCACGTTCTCCCAATCCGGCCTGAAGCGGAATTTGCCATCGGGCCACGCAAAGCCGTTGATATAATGGGCAGCGGCAAAATCGGGCTGGCAATCGATCCACCGTTTGGCCTCCAGCTCTGCGAGCGTGCCCCAACCCGATGCCTGCAAGGTCCAGTCGATCAATTCGCGGGGAGTCATGGCAAAGCCCGGATGCACGGCGCCGAGGCGCTGCGCAAGCGCGCAATGAACCTCATGGTTGTTGCGGCATTCGCCAGGAGGCTCGATCAGCTTTGGCCCCAGGATGATGTATTGGTGGCCGCCGCCGCGATAAAAGTCGTCGTGCTCCAGGAACATGGTTGCCGGCAGCACGATGTCGGCGGCGCGGGCGGTCTCCGTCATGAACTGCTCATGGACGCAGACGAAGAGGTCCTCGCGAGCGAAGCCCCGCTTCACCCGTTCCTGGTCGGGCGCGACCGAAAGCGGATTGGTGTTCTGGATGAACAGCGCCGCCACTTTCGGCCCGCCCGCAAGGGCGTCTGCATCGCCTTCGAGGATGGCCCCGATGCGCGACTGGTCGAGCATGCGCACGGCGGGATCGCGGACGTCGCGCCCTTCGATCATGGTGGTGTCGAGGTGATAGATATCGCTGTTGTTGTGGAATGCGCCGCCGCCTTCAAGCAGCCACGCACCCGTCACTGCCGGGATGCAACTCGCCGCATGCATGTTGGCCGCGCCGTTGCGCGAGCGCGAAAACCCATAGCCGAGCCGGAAGAAGGCGCGCTTGCGCTCGCCGATGAGCTTTGCGAAGGCCTCGATGGTGGCGACATCGCAGCCGGTGATGGCCGAAGCCCAGGCAGGCGTCCGCTCACGCAAGTGGGCGGCAAGCTCTTGCGGCGCGTCGGTATAGCGGGCGAGATAGTCCTGATCGGCGCGCCCGTCGCGGAACAGGCAATGCATCACCGCACAGGCCAGCGCCCCGTCAGTGCCGGGACGAATCAAGACCGGCAGATCCGCCTGCGCCATCGTGCCGTTCATGTACACATCGACGGCGGCAATCTTGGCGCCGCGTTCCTTGCGGGCACGAGTTGCATGGGTCATCACGTTGACCTGGGTGCTGACCGCATTGGTGCCCCAGATCACGATCAGGTCGGATTTCGCCATTTCGCGCGGATCGGGGCCGGCGATCTTGCCCACCCCGGCCGCAAAGCCGCTAAAGGCCGGGTTGACGCAGATGGTGGAATGGAAGCCCGAATATCTTTTCGCATGGCGCAGACGATTGATGCCGTCACGCATCACAAGCCCCATGGTGCCGGCATAGTAATAGGGCCACACCGATTGGGCGCCGTGGCGCTGTTCGGCGCGCAGAAGCGCCTCCGCGGTGATGTCGAGCGCGTCATCCCACGAGATCGGGACGAACTCGCCGCTCCCCTTGCGGCCCTTGCGACGCAGCGGCGTGAGCAGGCGATCCTTGTGGTGCACCCGCTCAGCATAGCGCGCGACCTTGGCGCAGATGACCCCAGACGTGTAGTCATTGTCGGCGGCGCCATAAATGCGGCCGATCGTGTGGCCATCGACGATCTCCACGTCGAGCGCACAGGTCGACGGGCAATCGTGCGGGCATGCTGATGCGCCAATACGAGCCGCCGCCCTGGCATTCCGCACGGTCTGGTTCATGGCGCCAGCCGTCCTCTCAGTAGAGAACTTCCGTGCTTCGAGTCACATCGATGCCATCCGACAGCCCGCGTCCGGAGAGGGAGCGCGCTCCTGAGCTCGTGGAAGGGAGGCGCGTCTCGAAGGGCGGCCACAGGCGGGATCGCACCCGTGGCCATCCTTCGAGACGGCCGCGCCAAGAGCGCGGCCTCCTCAGCATGAGGTCCGAGGGCGCAGATCTGAATGTTTGATGTGTGGTTTATGTAATCGATCAACTTAGACCGTCCTCGATATTATTCGCCCCATGTCATCAAGACGCGCTCTTTGCGGATGGCGCAGGCTTGGATTCAGCCGCGCTGTTCGAGTGGACCAAGTAGAGTCCCATGACAACGACAAAGATCGCCCCCAATATGCCGCAAGCCAATCCGATTGGATCCAATTCGACGTCCAACATCAGCCGGCCCGCGCTTCCCAGCCACGAATAGTCGGCTTCCAGCGAGAACTTTGTGGCGGCTGCGAGGCCCTCTGAAATCGCCTGGGCGTCCGGCCACAGGCTGGGGACGACAGGCACTCCATAGGCCCTCGCAATATATTGGGCAATGAACGCATCGTCCGGCAGCAGTCCCCCGGCAATCCATCCGAGCAGTGCCCCGCCGGCCCACACGACCCACGGAAATCTCTCAAGAAGCGCGAGAAACAATGCGCTGCCCGCAATGACGACCGGTATGCTGACCGCCAATCCGAGCCCCAGCAGCAGGTAATCCCCCTTCGCGGCTGCTGCGACCGCGATCACGTTGTCGAGACTCATCACGATATTGGCGATGACGACTACGCGTACGGCCCGCCACAAATCTTCAACCGCCTCCGGCGTGTCTTCGGCGTCGTGGGGCTGCGGCGCCACCAGCTTGACGGCGACCCAGAACAGTGCAAGGCCGCCGATCAGCTTTAGATAGGGCAGCTTGAGCAGTGTCGCGACGATGCCGGTGAACAGGATGAGTAATACGGCCGCACAACCCGCGCCAAGCACCATGCCCCAGAATCGCTCCCGCGGCGGCAGCGCACGCACCGCGAGCGCGATCACAACGGCATTGTCTCCGGACAGCAGGATATTGATCCCCATGATCTGCAACGCGGCCAACCAGAAGGTCGGCCGCATCATTTCGTTGACCAGCATCTCCACGAGACCGTTCCCCAGAATTCGCCGTTCGTACCCGCCGCAATGGCGGCAATGACGTTCTGTCACTGCGCAGTCAGCTTACAAGGCGGTAAGGGAGCATGGCTAGAGCGGATTTTCGGCGTCGCAAATGGTTTGCGAGAGGTGAGCATGATGCAGGCGCGACAGATGCGGTCGCTCCGTTCGCGAGTTGCGGCACAAGGGGCGGCCCCACTGGTCGGCGCGATCCGCCGTTCTTGTCTCTCACAGCCGCCGCGCACTTCGCCCCGTGAGATTGGCTGAAGTGGCTGACCAGCGCCACGACGCAATGACGCGTGCGACAGCCTTGTCAACCGACGATCTCAATGCCAGCAAAGAACTGACCGATCTCCTGGGCCGCAGTATCGGCGGCGTCCGAACCGTGGACCGAATTCTCGCCGATCGACTTGGCGTGGATCTTGCGGATCGTCCCCGGCTCAGCCTTCGCGGGATCTGTCGCGCCCATCAGATCGCGATACCTTGCAATGGCGTCTTCGCCTTCGAGGACTTGCACCACTACTGGACCGGACGTCATGAAGTCCACGAGTTCGCCAAAGAATGGCCGGGAGCGATGGATCGCGTAAAAGGTCTCTGCCTGCTCGCGGGTGATTCGGATCCGCTTCTGCGCGACGATGCGCAGGCCGGACTGCTCGATCATGGCGTTGATGGCGCCCGTCAGATTGCGCGCGGTCGCGTCGGGCTTGATGATCGAAAATGTCCGTTCCATCGCCATGCTGATCCTTCACTAAGAGCGACAAAGCCGCGGCGCTTATAGCCGCGGCGTCTTCACCCAGCAAGACATTGCCGCCTTCATGAACGATGCCTGAATGCGGCCAATGCACGCCATTCATGTCGCTGAACATGCAGGAAATTTCCGGCTCAGGCGAGGTTCAGGAGAGGTCCGATATGGTGGCCGCAGGCTGAACCGTCCGGGCAGCCCAGACGACCAAAAGCCAAGGGCGATGCGAAAAGCCCACTTCACCCTTTAAGAGAGGAGACCCGAACATGTTCCGTAAGCTTTCTCTTGCTGCCGCCGCCGCGATCGCTCTCGGCGCTGCGGCGCTCGTTCCGACGTCGGCCTCGGCGTGGTGGGGCGGCGGCTGGCATCACGGCTGGCACCATGGCTGGTGGGGCGGCCCGCGCTTTTACTATGGCGCCTATGATTATGGTTGCCGGCGCTGGGTCCCGACCCCGTGGGGCCCGCGGCTGCGCTGGGTCTGCTGAT
>JAJPKK010000041.1 GCA_021323775.1 Hyphomicrobiales bacterium | reverse complement strand
TTCATCCCCCGCCTCTAAGCCCCGATCGGCGCCAGCAGGACGGGTGGCCACTGCGCCCGAACCAGCGAAGCCGCGCTCGAACTGCACGCTTTTGAATTGTATCACCTTGGTCGGGATCGGGTTTTAGCCTGCTGGCCTAAGCGCCTTGCCGCATGCCGTCACGTCGAGGGTAGCGGGCCGGGCTACGCGAGGAGGATGAGGCGGGCTCCGGATACCCGGGGCCGCGCCGCTGTTGTGTTGCTGAGAACCGCGGAGTCGGTGCGTGTAAAGTGAGCGTCATCGCCGCCTCGCTTAAGTGACGACCGATGCGCCGCTAGCCCATAAGCGCGAGCTAAGGCGCCAAGACCGAACGGCGAGATCAGCCGAGATCAGCCGCTGGCGACCAGGCATAAAGATGAGATCGGCCTTTGCGGTACGGCGTGCGAGTGTTGCGGCAAGAGGACCGTGATGAGACAGTCTGTGTTTCGAATCGGGTTGTCGGTATTTGCATTGTGGTTCTGGACAGCGTCTGTCGCGTCTGCACGGGGCATTGAAATCGCTCAGGCGGTGCAAAGTCCCCCTCCCGCCAGGACGCGGACGCCTGCGGCGACACAGGTCGCCCCAGCGGCTCCCTCAGCCGAGCACGCGCGGACACAGAGCGCCGCGCAAGTGAACGCGAACCCGGCGGCGGCGCAGACGCCAACGCCCCCGCAAATTCCCACGCGCACCGAGATTCTCAATTTCGAAAACTGGGCGGTCACGTGCAATGAGTTCGCCGACGCTCCGCGGGCGAAGCATTGTTCGGCGCTTCTGCAAATTCTCCAGCAAAACACCAACCAGATCGTGTTCACCTGGACCGTCGCGATGGACGATCACAAACAACTGGTCGCCATCATGCAGACGCCGACCGGCGTCGTCATCCCGCCAGGGGTCGAGCTCAAGGTCGGCAAATTGCCGGCGCAAAAGATCCCCTTTGCGAGCTGCGATCCCGGCCGCTGCATCGCGACCGCGCCCGTGGACGCGAATCTGGTGCGGGAGATGACAACATCGCCAACCGCTGAAGCGATCATTCAGGGCTCGCAGGGGAACACCGTACAGTTCAATATTCAGATGAAGGGATTTGACCGCGCTTACGCCGTTCTCTCGCGGTGACGGCGGCCAATGAGGTCGGGGTCAAGCGCGAGATCGTGCAATCAACCGGCTCTCCGCCTGCCCGGCTGATGCTGTTCCGGGCATGTTGAACCGCCGCGCCCGCGTACGGCGGGCTCGTCCCGGCTATCCGCATGCTATTCGCTGAGGGGCCGCCGGAAAGGCGCGGATGCCCGCGAACGGCGGGGCCCCCCGCGTTGCGTCGCGGGGTGTCATTGCGCGGGCAGGCCTTGCTCTGGCTCGCGCGACTACTTGATCACCCGCACCGGCTTGCCATCGAGAAAAGCGCGGATGTTTTCGACGATATCGGGAAAATAACGCTGATAGTTCTGCTGGCTCACATAGCCCAGGTGCGGCGTGATCACGACGTTAGCCATGCGCCGGAACGGATGATCGAGCGGCAGCGGTTCGATGTCGAACACGTCGAGGCCGGCTCCTGCGATGCGGCGCTCATTAAGCGCCGCGATGAGCGCCCTTTCGTCGATGATGGGACCCCGCGCGGTATTGATAATGTAAGCGGTCGGCTTCATCAGGCCGAATTCCTTTGCCGTCACCAGGCCACGCGAGCGGTCGCCGAGCTGGACGTGGATGGTGACAATATCGGCATTGCGGAAGAGGTCGTCCTTGGTGGCGTACTCAACGCCAGCCTCGCGGCACCTGTCCGGCGTCAGATTGGGGCTCCAGGCGATGACCTTCATGCCGAATGCTTTGGCGACGCCGGCAACGCGCAGGCCGAGCTTACCCAGACCGATAACGCCGAGCGTCTTGCCCTCGATATCCGGTCCGAGCGTGGTCTGCCACAACTCACCGGACTTCAGCCGCGCATGCTCATAGCCGATGCGTCGGGTCAGTTCCAGGATGAGGCCGAAGGTGATGCCGGTGGTCGGATTGCCGAATGAACCGGTGCCGCAGACGGTGATGCCGCGCTCGGCCGCGGCGGCCATGTCGATCGACGCGTTGCGAGCGCCCGTGGTGATGAGGAGCTTGAGATTGGGCAGCGCCTCGATAGTGTTGCGGCGGAACGGCGTGCGCTCCCGCATCATGCAGATGATATGAAAGTCCTGCAGGGCGCGATGGACTTCGTCTGGCCCGCTCATTGGCCGATTGAACACCGCCACGTCGACGTCCGCCGCGATTTGTCCCCAATCGGCAAGCTTCAGGGCTACGTTCTGGTAGTCGTCGAGCACCGCACAGCGATAGCGCATTCGCATCCCCTCATCTTGCGGCCGGCCAGGCCTCCCATCCCGCCCCCGGCGATCGCAGCAAGGGTGGGGGGATCAGGCACCTTTGGCACAAGTGCGCGGGCGCCGACAAGCGGTGCGGAGCTCGTCGAGCCAGCGGACCGGGCAGAGAGCAAAGCTGCCCGGGTTCGACGGTCGGCCGGCATCCAAACAAGCTTCCGTGCGAAAGAGACGCACCAGCCGCGGTCCGAACTTCGGAACAATCTCCCTGCGCACCGTATGTCCCTGTGGGATTGCAATGCGAACGCAGGAGATGAACGATGTGCGACTATAGTCTACAAAACGTAGCATCCCGCCCCGCCGCCGTAGGCGATAAGCTCGTCACCCATAGTTTCGGAACCGGAACGCGGGGCTTCGCGTCGCCGGAATGCCCCGAGACGGCGGTTTGCCTTTTGCCCGGAACCGAAATCGCATTTCCGCAAGGAATTTCGATCACGCACCGTGGCTTCTTCGGCTGGCCGCGGCGGAGCGTGAGGTACGCCACTGCGATTTTCCGGCAGGTCAACAAGGACTCCCCGGGTACGCATCACGATGCCGTGGAGTTTCCTGACGGCCACACCGTCCTGCTCACCAGCCTCCCGGAGGGACAGCTGGCGACCGTGCTGCAACTCCCGGCACAGCCCTCAACCAGCGCCGAAGCCGCGGAGCAGAGGCGAGCCGCTTACATCGGCTGAAGCCGATCTCTGAGCGCAGGCAGCTTCACAGTCGAACGGTGGCGATGGACTAGGTCTAGCGCATCGCCACCGAAGCTGCCGGTTGAATGGATGTTTCAGCGTCGCTGGACGCGAAGGAAACGGGGGAATCCGGGGACGGGATCCGTCCGTACCATCGCCGGCTCGACGTCGCTTCTCACTTTTGCAGGCGCTGACGCGGTGCGTCAGCGCCTAAGGAAATATTGCGCGAGAACTTAATCCACAAGGTCGCAGGGCAGGAACCCGGCGACCAACCGCGTATTTCTTCATTAGGGATGTGGCTAACGCAATGAAGCCGGTCATCCGGGCACCCGAAAGAAGTCCGGCTGGCGTCCTAGAAAGGAGATTAAGTCATGACCTCGTCATACACTGAGACGTCGTCAGCCCCGGTCGAGGCTGCGGCCTATGGCGGGCTCGCCGATGCGATCGGCGGAATTGCCACCGTCGTTCTCGCCATCATTGCACTGGCAGGCGTGCACCCCGAAGTCATATTGCCGATAGCGGTCATCGTTTTTGGCGCTGCGCTTTTGATTCAGGGCGGCACCATGCTTTCCGAGTATGCAAGCATCATCTTCCCCGCCGGCACCACAGGCGCCCCGTCGGAACACATCGGCGTTGGCAGCCTGTCGACTTTGTTTCTGGTCGGAGTAGCCGGAATTGTGCTCGGGATCCTCGCTCTGCTCGGCCTTGCGACCGGAACGCTCTGTGCGATTGCTGTGATTGCGTTTGGCAGTGCGTTGCTGCTTAGCAGCAATTCGGTGAGGAACTTGTACATGCTGCAGAGCTCAGCAAGCAGGTCAGGCGCTTCGCGCCCAGGAACGGAACTCCTCGCCGGCGAGATGGCGTCGGGCTCTGCCGGCGTTCAGATGCTGGCCGGGCTTGCTGCGATCGTGCTCGGCATTCTGGCGGTCATCGGGATCAACCAGAACACCCTGTTGCTGGCGGCTTTGATCATCCTGGGCGCTACCGTCATTCTTACGGGCAGCGCCTTGAGCGGGCTGGTGGTTGGGTTCATGCGGTCGACGGGCCAGCGCCGGACGGTCACGCCGTGACGGGCTCTGATGATATGACGGCCGGGTAGCCTCTGCCCGGCCGTCGCGTCTGCCGGCTCCGCTGAATTTCGCCCTCTTGCAGGGCGGAGCGCGCGGGGAGCCCAGTGCGTGAAGCTGCTGCCGGATCAGGCAGAGATCCTGGCGAGCCCCGAATTTGCGGATAGCGGAGATGGGGGGCGGTGTTTGGCGTTCCACTTGGGCCCAGGTCCTCGCATATAGTGCAGTTCCGGCCGGTAGGAATCAAAGAGGTCCTGTTTCAGCGAGCGCCAGAAGGAGCGCACAGCGACGCTCAGAGGCAGTGCATGCAGTGGAGCCGGCATCGTCATTGCCCTTTGTTGTAACTTGCCGCTTTCTTGATGTTGGTCGTCGGGCCTTCGATTCGGTTCACCCGATCCTTGAAGGAATTCGACATATTCGCCCGCCGATCCCTGACGGGACAGGTCAACCCCCAGTATCTTCGGTGCGCTGGTTACCAAAGCGTCAAAACCCGGCACGTGCGGGGCAGACCCTCCATCGCGTCATCGCCGGGCCTATCCCAGCGATTTCGATCAGAGATGGCGCAGCGCCAGATTAGGGGATAGCCGGGACAAGCCAGGGACTGCCACGAGTTTTGCCCTTCTTACTCTGCCGCGTTTGAGTCGGGTCATCGGTGGCTCAGCTTGCCCTTTGCGGCCGGCATCGTTACATCAACGGCAATTCCCGAAATTTTCCGGCGAGGCATGCCGCAATGGCCCGGCAATTCATCTATCACATGCAGGGGCTCTCCAAGACCTATCCGGGAAACCGGAAGGTCCTGGAGAACATCAATCTTTCGTTCTATCCGGATGCCAAGATCGGGGTGCTCGGCGTCAACGGTTCCGGCAAATCGACATTGCTGCGCATCATGGCCGGGATCGACAAGGAGTTCATGGGCGAGGCCTGGGTCGCCGAGGGCGCGCGGGTCGGCTATCTGCCCCAGGAGCCGCAACTCGACGACGCCAGGACGGTGCGCGAGAACGTGATGCTCGGCGTCGCCGCCAGCAAGGCGATCCTCGACCGCTATAACGAGCTCGCCATGAACTATTCGGACGAGACCGCGGACGAGATGACCAGGCTCCAGGACGAGATCGAGGCCAAGGGGCTGTGGGACCTCGATTCCAAGATCGACCAGGCCATGGACGCGTTGGTCTGTCCGCCCGACGACGCGGGCGTCGCGACGCTGTCAGGCGGGGAGCGGCGGCGCGTCGCGCTCTGCCGGCTGCTGCTCGAAGAGCCGGATCTCCTGCTGCTGGACGAGCCCACCAACCATCTCGATGCCGAGACGGTGCACTGGCTCGAGGGCCACCTGCGCAATTATCCGGGCGCGATCCTGATCGTGACCCACGATCGCTACTTCCTCGACAACGTCACTGGCTGGATCCTGGAACTCGACCGCGGCCGCGGCATCCCGTACCAGGGCAACTACTCGTCCTGGCTTGTGCAGAAGCAGAAGCGGCTGGAGCAAGAGGGGCGGGAAGAAGAATCCCGCCAGAAGACCCTTGCCCGCGAGCAGGAGTGGATCGCGGCGAGCCCGCGCGCCCGCCAGGCCAAATCCAAGGCGCGCTATCAGCGCTACGAGGAGCTGCTGGCCAAAGCGTCCGAGAGGGGGCCTTCCACCGCGCAGATCGTCATCCCGGTGGCCGAGCGGCTCGGCCAGAACGTGGTCGATATCGAGCATCTGTCGAAGGGATTTGGCGACAATCTCTTGATCGACGACCTCACCTTCAAGCTGCCGCCGGGCGGCATCGTCGGCATCATCGGCCCGAACGGCGCCGGCAAGACGACGCTCTTTCGCATGATCACGGGTCAGGAGAAGCCCGACCGGGGCACGATCAAGATCGGGGAGTCAGTGAAGCTCGGCTATGTGGACCAGTCGCGCGACAGCCTCGACGGAAGGAAAACCGTGTGGGAGGAAATTTCCGGCGGTCTCGACATGCTCACGCTCGGCAAGCGCGAGGTCAATTCGCGCGCCTATTGCGCGGCCTTCAACTTCAAGGGTGCGGACCAGCAGAAGAAGGTCGGCGCGCTTTCGGGCGGCGAGCGCAACCGCGTGCATCTCGCCAAGATGCTCAAGTCCGGCGCCAATCTGTTGCTCCTCGACGAGCCCACCAACGATCTCGACGTCGACACTCTGCGTGCGCTTGAGGAAGCGCTCGAGGATTTCGCGGGCTGCGCCGTCATCATCAGCCACGACCGCTGGTTCCTCGACCGCATCGCTACCCACATCCTCGCTTTCGAGGGCAACAGCCACGTGGAATGGTTCGAGGGCAATTTCCAGGACTATGAGGCCGACAAGATGCGGCGGCTGGGGACGGACTCGGTCATCCCGCACCGGCTGAAGTATAAGAAGTTCTCCAGGTAGAGCTGCTGGAACGCACGCTACTTCGCCACCTTACGCGGTCGGTGTGATCAATTCCACGTCAGGAAAATACCTCCTGTAACGCCGCACATCGCGAGTAAGAAGCGGCCACCGTGCGACCTGCGCATGGGCCCCAATGAAAAAATCCGGAAGCACTCCGCTTCGCGTGCCGCCATTTCGCCGATACCGTTCATAAGCTTGTCCTGCCAGGAAAAGTGCATGCTTGGGCATTCTTTCCAATGTAACGTTCAGTTCGGAAACTTTCCGGTCGAGCAGGTCCTCTGTGGAAAACCGCGATGCTAATTCCGCATAGATGGCATCATTGATGAACAACGGTCCTTGAGCGGACCGCTGCTCAAGCTGGTTGACAGACCAAGCCCGCCACTTCGGATCATCCGAGAGAAGATCGAGCAGGATGTTGGTGTCGACCAGAGTCACTTTTTGGTCCGAGTTATCTTTGTTCGAGTCGTCGAAATTTCTCCTCTGCTCGCTTCCATGAATTCATCGGTCGTGATGTCGCGAATGATGCGCTCCTTCGCCAGGGCTTCCAATCGCTCTCGGTAACTTCGGCTAGCACCGGGCTTCTCGATGTAGACGCCACCGGATGCGGTTGCCCGGACCTCGACTTTATCGCCAGGCTTGAGCCCGGCGGCATCGCGCACTTTCTTGGGCAGCGTGACTTGGCCCTTGACCGTGATGGTTGTTGTCATGGTCCGCTCCGGTAATACATTCTACCGATAAGTAATACCTGAGGCCGACAGCGTCAATGCGTGCGCTCCCGCCGAATGTGCAGCAGGCCGCTCCAGGCGCTGCGAGCTTTCATAGGGCCTCGCGAGGCAAATCGAGAAAAGATCGAGAACGACGACGACGTGACGATCATGCTCAAGCTGATTGAGACCTCAGATCCTGCAGTGGTCGATGACATCGTCCGATCAACGAATCGACCGGCAAAGGTTGATGAGCATCAATTTCTCGCCACGCTCGCCGCCGTCAAGGCTCTTGATCGCTACTTCGAGGCACGCGGTGCCGATGACGAGTTCTGCCTCTATTTCGAGCGTATGACGAACCAGTTTTCGCACGAGGAGAGCGTCCCGGCGATCCGTGTTTTCGACATCAAGGAGATTGCCAGATGCGTGGCCGCCATGTTCCTTGACAGACCTGATATGGCGAGCCGCTACCCCAACAGGCTGACCAGCGACTTGAGATCGCTGGTCTTCGATCCAACCTATAACGAAGAAGTCTATTATATCTCCGCCTATACACTGTATAAACTCAAACTTTTGCTTGGTAACAATCGGATTGAACGGAGGTACTCTAAACTTAGGTGGCATATTATTATGGCCATCAAATATTACGTCTGTGGACCGACCATTCCGCAGTTAAACTCTGCTAAGATGAATCGTTGGCAAATGCGAGATGGTCGGCGGCGCTTGCGGCCTGGCTCGATGGCTTGTTGGCCCGCTACGGAGAGGGGGTTCTGACATTCGATCTGCAAACGGCGCGGCGTCGGGATCCGCTGCGCTGCGGCGGGCACGGCGTGGCAAGGAGCCTGAGCCCGGAGAAGACGTGTGCCCACGCGAAAACATAGGGCAGGCGTACCGTCAGACGTTCCGCTCGGACCCAGGTCTGTCGATCGCTCTGTCTTATTTGATATTTGCGTCGCGAATGACTCGGCCGATGTCGTCGTATTGCTTGCGGAGAAGGACGGCCGCGTCCGCACCGCACATGCCGACCGGATAAAGCTGCTCGGCGACAAGCTTGGACTTGACCTCAGGCGCGTTCATCGCCGCAGTGAACCAGCCGGCAAGTCGAGAGATCGTTTCCTTTGGCGTTGCGGCTGGCGCGAGCAGCCAGAGCCGAACTTCCGCCTCGTAGTCCGGATAGCCGGATTCAGCGATTGTGGGCACGTCGGGCAGCGCTTCGATCCGCCTGCGCGAAGCGGTCGCGAGCGCGCGCAGCCGGCCGTCCTTCAAATACTCGCGTACGGCCCTGTACGCGACAAACGCCGACGTCACACGGTCACCTGACAGCGCGTTGATCGCGAGAACCTGATTGGCAAATGGGATGTAGCGCATATTGACGTTGGCGGCGAGCTTGAGCATTTCCACCGCGATATGTGCAGAGCCCGCCGGCCCAAAACTCGCCATCGTCAATTCGCCGGGTTTTGAGCGTGCCGCCTCGAGGAGGCCGCCGAGCGTATGGTATGGCGAAGCACCGTTGACGAGAACGACCTCAGGCGAACTTACAAGATAGCAAACCGGCTCGAAGCTGATGAGCGGATCATAGCGGACCTGCCGAAGATAAGGATTAATGATAAACGAATTCGTCGTCATCAGCAGGGTGTCGCCGTCGGGTGCAGCGTGCGATACGTTTTCGGCTCCGACCGTTCCGTCCGCCAGCAAGCGGGTGTCGATCTGAAGCATCGGGCCGTGCGCCCGGCTGAACGCCTGGCTCATCTGATCTGCAAACAGATGAGCGACAATATCGGCGGGGCCGCCCGCCGGCACTGCGACGATAATCCTGATTGTCCTTTCTGCTTGCGACCATCCGCCATGGACGGAGAAAAGGACGGCCGCAAAGGTAGCCGCGACACTCGCTGCTACATGCAGAAATCGGCGGCGAGGAAGTCCCACGGTGCGCCTCCTTTCTGACCGGAAAAGCCTCAAGGCCGTGGCCGCGTGAGCCGAACCCGGATCAGCCTGCTTTCCGATAGGCAAAAATTACGCCGTTACTGATGCGCGTGGAAGGGCGGATGTGGGCGAAACCCGGCGTGATGCCTCTTCCCCCCCCCCGCCCCCGGCGGAGCAGACGGCTAGCGGCTGACTTGGGCAGTTCCAAGGTCCGGATCTCCTTACCGCCTAAGCTTGGTCGCGCCCCGTCGGCCGCGCTGTGCCCCCTACCAGGCATATTCGCGGCCGTCGTAATGAAAGAACTTGCCTGAATGAGTCAATCCGAACGTTGCGATGAGGCGTTTGAGGGCCGCGACGCTCTCCGACGGCGTAAGCGGGGCATTCGGCCCGCCCATGTCGGTTTTGACCCAACCCGGATTGACCAGGACGCAGGAGATACCGCGTGGAGCGAGATCGATCGCAGCGCTGCGCATGGCCATGTTCACTGCGGCTTTCGAGGTGCGGTAGGGAATTGAGCCGCCGGATGTGTTGTCCGCGATCGAGCCCAATCCGCTGGTGATCGTGACGACGAGCTTCCGCTCACTGCGCGCGACGTGTTCAACGAAGGCCTCGGTCACACGGATTGGGCCCATCGTGTTGACATCGAGAACCTGCGCCCACGATTCATAATCGATATTGCCCATTCTCTGGCCCGGCTTGCCGCTGATCCCAGCGCTGTTGAGGAGAACATCAATCGGCTCACCATTGAGGCGGGCCGCTCCGCGGCGGATGCTTGCGAGATCGGTCACGTCCATCGGCAGGACCGTCACCGCACGCGAATGCGCGAGCTTCTCAAGATCAGAGGCGGAGTCCGGATTGCGGCAGGCGGCAAAGATCCGCCAGCCTTCGGCCGCATATTGGCGGGCGAATTCCAGGCCGAGGCCCCGATTGGCGCTCGTTATCAGGATCGAGGGCATGCAACTCACCTCTGCACATCAGGACGAAATTGCAGGCGACCCGCGGGACCATCCCCTTTGTCGCCCGTTTTCCGGCGCGGATCATGACGGTTTAAGATTGGGCCTCATCAGGGCGGCCACAAGGGTCACCCTGTAGCGAGCAACGCCTGGGGACGCCCCCTTTGCGTATCCCTTCGGAGAGCTAGGAGGAAACTGACCCGGCAGGACCGCGCCACCGGGTAGCAGAAGTTTCATGCGCTGCAGGTCGGGCCAGGCCCGGTGGAAAACTAGGAAGAAACTTACCCGGCA
>JAJPKK010000124.1 GCA_021323775.1 Hyphomicrobiales bacterium | reverse complement strand
TGAGCGTTTCCTAAGTTCGAAGCATATGGAGCCCGCCCGGAAGGCCGCGTTTACCGGCCCAAGTTGAGGTCTCCAATTGATAGGTTTCATGGAATCGCTGAACTAGACCGCCAACGCCTCCAGAATCCGCGCCCAGCTTCGTGCGCCTTTGTGAAAGCTCGTGAGATCGTATTTTTCGTTCGGCGAATGGACGCGGTCGTCATCGAGGGCGAAGCCGACCAGCAGCGTGTCGATGCCCAGCAGCCGCTTGAAATCCGCAACAATCGGGATCGAGCCCCCGCACCCGATCAGAACCGCCTCCTTGCCCCATTCCTGCGTGAGTGCGGTCCGCGCCTCCGCCAGTTGAGGCAGCCGCCAATCCAGCGCGATCGGGGGAGCGGCGGTGTGGTCGGCAAATTCAGCCGTGCAATCGGCAGGCAAGCGCGCGCGCACGAAGGCGCGGAATGCGTCGCGGATTTTCGCCGGGTCCTGATTGCCGACCAAACGAAACGAGATTTTGGCGGAAGCCTCGGCCGGGATCACGGTCTTCGCCCCGGGCCCCGTATAGCCGCCCAAGATGCCGTTCACGTCGCAAGTCGGCCGCGAAAAAATCTGCTCAATGACGAGGCGGTCCTTTTCGCCGGCCGGCACCGCGAGACCAACCTGGCGCAAAAATTTCTCCGGCGTCATGCCCAGCGCGACCCAGGACTTCTTCACGGCGTCGGGCAATTCAGGCACGTCGTCGTAGAATCCCGGGATGGTGATGCGGCCGTCGCTGTCATGGATCGCGGCGATGATCTTGGCGAGCACACGGATGGGGTTCTGAGCCGCCCCGCCGAACACTCCCGAATGCAGATCACGGTCCGCACCCTTGATCCTGACTTCCTCATAGACGAGACCGCGCAGCGCCGTCGTGATCGCCGGTGTGGCGGGGTCCCACATGCCGGTGTCGCAAACGAGGGCGATGTCGCCGGCGAGGTCCGCCTTGTGCGCCGCGAGCCAGCCGGGCAGATGCTTCGAACCGCACTCTTCTTCGCCTTCGATGACGAAAGTGACGTCCACGGGTATCGAGCCCGTCACCGCCTTCCAGGCCCGGCATGCTTCGATAAAGGTCATGACCTGGCCCTTGTCGTCGCAAGCGCCGCGCGCCACGATCGCCCTGCGTCCGTCCGGCAGCGTGGCGATGCGCGGCTCGAACGGCGGCGTCTCCCACAAATCGAGGGGGTCGACCGGCTGCACGTCGTAGTGGCCGTAGAAGATGACGCGCTTGCGCCGGTCGCTCGCGGTGCTCTTGGCGAACACCACCGGATGTCCATCGGTTGGATGGACCTCGGCAGCGATATCGAGCGTCGAAAGATCGGCCGCGAGGCTGAAAGCCGCGGCGCGGCATTCGTCCGCATAGGCCGGATCGGTAGAAATCGATTTGATGGACAGGAACTTGAAAAGTCGATCGAGACTGTTGTCGCGCTCCGCATCGATGCGCGCAAGAACCTTATCGAGATCGGTCATGGTTGCCTTCCATTCGTTGCCGGACTTGCCGGCGCCTGGTTCGACCATCCCGACGCTCGCCTTTGCGCCAAAACCTGACGGCTCTGGCCGAAGTTCGCCTCGGGTCGGACTTCACGTTGAGTTGATCGGTACGACGTGTACCGAACACAGCGCATTGTGAACACACCGCACGCCACACAGCACCAATGCAAGCTCGATGGCTTACGCGTCGCCAGCGCTGACCAGGGCGGCGCCTGCGTGTTTCGTCACGGCCTGCGTTGTCGTTTTGCAACACGTCGCCGCCAAATTTTTGCTCGGCCTTGTCTAGGCAGATGTAGTGCGCAATATGTTTTCATCTTGCCGGCGGAGCAAGATGCACGAGGAGGCTATGGACGAGCTCGTCGACCAGGTCGTCGGCAATGTGGGCATTGACCGCCCGGTTGCGGAGCGAGCCCTGGGAATCATCCTCGATTTCCTGGCAGCGGAAGGTCCTGCGGAGACCGTGCAGTCTCTGCTT
The DNA here is from genome assembly GCA_021323775.1 of Hyphomicrobiales bacterium. Classification (GTDB taxonomy): domain Bacteria; phylum Pseudomonadota; class Alphaproteobacteria; order Rhizobiales; family Xanthobacteraceae; genus JAJPKK01. The sequence goes on along the minus strand of JAJPKK010000124.1, from coordinate 22,905 downwards.
GGACGTTTGCCCGGTGCTGCCGAGGCGGTTACTGCCGCACGTGCTGAAGGTGGAGGCGGGCTGTTCGCCGGCGGGGGCGGAATTATGGGCGTGGGCAGCCGGTTGATGTCGGCTGGGCTGAACATGGGTGAGATCCAGGGCGTCACGCGCGAGCTTATTGCGTATGCCCGCGACAAGGCCGGCGATCAGGATGTCAACGCGATCGTCAACGCTATTCCAGGTCTCAGCCAATTTATCTGAATAAGCCAGCCGGGCTTGGGGGTTCATCGAATCATGCCTTCCTCAATCTCTGAACTTGACGGCTGTCTCGGACCAGGCTTTGCGACCAAGATGAAAAAAGCTGGAATTCGTACAACAGAAAAACTGCTGGAGACCGCGAAAAGTCTCAAAGGTCGCCAGATGCTGGCAGAAAAAACCGAGATCGATGAGGAGCAGTTGCTCCGTGTGGCCAATTTCATCGATCGGATGCGCATAAAAGGGGTGGGACCGGAATATGCCGAACTGCTGGAAGCTGCGGGTGTCGTGACGGTGCGGGAACTTCGCTATCGTAATCCGGCGCGGCTCGCTGAGAAGATGGCGAAGGCAAACCTGGAGCGAAAGCTGGTTCGCGTCTTGCCCTCCGAGCAGACAGTCGGCCGCTGGATTGATCACGCCAAGAAGCTGCCGGTGAAGATTTCTTATTAGGTGCGCATCGTCACCCTGACAGGCGCCTTTGCGCAACCGACAATCTGCCCCGCCATCATGAACAGATGGCTCAAAATAGTTCAACGTGAGGGGGGCGCGGTTTAGCGTGCTTTATGACAGGTTGAGCGAGAGCCTCTTTACATCTCCCGTCGGGGGAGGTGAAGAGCCGCGCGGCAACGTTTTCGATTCAACCATATCGAAATCTGGCCTGACGGCATTTTGGCGAAACCCGTCGAGGCGCCCGCGCAGTTTCGCTTGACACTCGGCGTCCAACCGCAGACATCACCGCCATGATCGCCGCTTCGCCCTCACTCTCCGACGCGTCCGCGACCGCCCCGACGACGAACGTGCTCGCGGAATTACTGGCGCTGCAGCGCCCGCTGGTGATGGGGATATTGAACGTCACCCCTGATTCATTCTCGGACGGCGGCGCTTTTCTTGCGCCCGACGCCGCGATCGCTCACGCCGAGCAAATGATCGCGGAGGGCGCCGACATCATCGATATCGGCGCGGAATCCACGCGCCCGTCTCCAAGTCGGGTCGCGGTTTCGGCCGAAGAGGAATTGCGACGCCTCGAATTTGTGGTGCCGGCGGTCGTGCGCATGGGGCGGCCGGTTTCAATCGACACCATGAAGGCGACCACTGCGGCCTGGGCGCTCGACCAGGGCGCCGCGATCGTCAATGACGTCTGGGGCCTGCAGCGCGACCCCGATATGGCGGCGGTGGTGGCGCGCTATTCCGTACCGGTCATCGTCATGCACAACCGCGACGTCGCCGACCCGGCGATCGATATCATGGCCGACATCGCCGCGTTCTTCGAGCGCTCGCTCGCCGTCGCGGCGCGCGCCGGCATCGCGCGCGACCTCATCGTGCTCGATCCCGGCATCGGTTTCGGCAAGACAAACGAGCAGAGCATGACGGCGATCGCCCGGCTCGACCGCTTAAAGACGTTCGGCCTGCCGCTTCTGGTCGGCGCCTCGCGCAAGCGTCTCATCAATTCGGTTGTCCCAACGCCGCCCGGCCAACGGCTCGGCGGATCGATCGCAGCCCATCTCCTCGCGGTCGCCCACGGCGCCGCGATCATCCGCGCCCATGATGTGGCCGCAACCGTTCAGGCGCTGCGGGTCATGAGGGCGATCGAGGCGAATGCATGAGCGCCATTCCCTTCGCTGACGCAGGTATTTCGCCCCCGCGTGCACGCCAATGTTGAGCCGACATGGCGCAGGCGCTCCTCGGGCTCGGCGGCAATCTGGGGGATGTGCGGGCGACGCTCGCGCGGGCCGTCACGGCATTATGCGACGGCCGCGAGGTGCAACTCGTCGCTCGTTCTTCGGATTATCGGACCCCGCCCTGGGGCCTGACCGATCAGCCGCCTTTCGTCAATCTCGCGATTGTTGTCGAAACCACGCTGACGCCGCGCGGCCTCCTCGATCGCGCGCTCGCCGTCGAGGCGATGTTTGGTCGCGACCGTTCCAAGGAACGTCGCTGGGGCCCTCGCATTCTCGATATCGACATCATCGCGTTCGATGCTCTTGAAATCGACGAGCCCGGTCTGACCCTGCCGCATCCGCATCTGTTCGAGCGGGCCTTTGTCCTGTTGCCGCTCGCAGAGATTGCGCCGGATCGGAAGATCAGGGGCATCACGGTCGCCCAAGCGCTCGCCCGCCTTGATCCGGGCGGCGTCGAGAAGCTGCCGCCCTCCGGCCCGCAGGTGGGTTGAGCGCACCGAAAGCCGACCCTCGGCCTTGCCTGCTGGAAGGCCCCGATCGGTTTCGCGACGCTCAACCCATCCTGCGGCCTGGAGCTGCGCCTAACGTTCCATTGGCCCCGTCGTCTGAACGTGCCAATTTAGCTCCATGAGCGATACTGTGGTCAGAGCCAGCGAACTGACGTTCGCAGAATTTCCGCCGGCGAGCCGCGAGCAGTGGCTAGCGCTCGTATCGAGCGTGATCAAAGGCGCGCCGTTCGAAGAGCGGCTGGCGTCGAAGAGCTATGACGGCATCGTCATAGCGCCGCTTTATGAGCGCGACAGCGGTGCGCGGACGGTATTCGGCCGCAGGGCCGGCGCGCCCTGGCGGGTCGTCCAGCGCATCGACTTTCCGGATCCGGCCGCCGCCAACGCCCAGGCGCGGCACGATCTTGAGAACGGCGTCACCGGGCTCGCGCTCGTGTTCGCCGGCACGATCGGGGCCTACGGCTTTGGGCTTGGCGCCAACGCTCCGCTCGCTCGCCTGCTCGACGGAATTGCTCTCGGCGCTAGCGTTGCGATCGACCTGCAGGCCGGACCGAATGCGGCGCATGTCGCGCGCCAATTGGCGGACGCGGTCGAAAGGAGTGGCGTCTCTCCGGCCGCCGCCGATATCAGCTTCGGATTTGACCCGCTGGGCCATATCGCAACGGCTGCGCATAGTGCTCCATCCTGGCGGGACGACAGGCCTGGGTTCGCGGCCCGCATCAATGAACTCGCGATGCAAGGCTACCAGGGCCCGTTCGCGGTCGCGGATGGCCGCGTCGTCCATAACGCCGGAGGCTCGGAGGCCCAGGAACTCGCCTATGTGCTCGCTGCGGCGCTCGCCTATTTGCGAGCCCTCGAAGCGAGCGGCCTCGCCCTCCGCGATGCGCGGCGGATGATCTGTTTTCGCCTTGCGGCCGATGCCGATCAGTTCCTGACCACCGCGAAGTTTCGCGCGCTGCGCAAATTATGGGCGCGCGTCGAGGAGGCCTGCGGGCTTACCCCGGCGCCGGCATTCATTGCCGCGGAAACAGCGTGGCGCATGATGACGCGGCGTGATCCGTTCGTGAACATGCTGCGCGCCACAGTCGCGGTCGTCGCGGCCGGGCTCGGCGGCGCTGACAGCATTGCCGTTCTGCCCCACACCGCCGCGCTCGGGCTGCCGGACGGATTTGCGCGACGCATCGCCCGCAACACGCAGCTCATCCTGTTGGAGGAATCGAACCTCGCCAAGGTCGCGGACCCTGCTGCAGGCGCAGGGGGGCTGGAGAGCCTGACGCATGAACTGTGCGTCGCGGCTTGGTCGCTGTTCCAGGAGATAGAGCGAACCGGAGGCGCAGCAGCGGCGCTGGAGCAGGGCTTGATCCAGGCCAAGGTCGCTGCCGTCCGGGCTGAGCGTGAAAAGGCCATCGCCCGGCGCAAGGATGCGCTGACTGGAACAACCGAGTTTCCCGACATTGCGGAAGCGTCCGTGGAGGTGCTGGCGCCGTCTCCGCTTGCTGCTTCTCCCTCGCCACAGGGAGGCGAGAGGCGCCTCCCCTGCCTTCGCCTCGCCGAGCCTTTCGAAGCGCTGCGCGATGCTTCCGACCGTGTGCTCGAAAGGACCGGTGCACGGCCGAAAATCTTTCTCGCCAATCTCGGCACGCTCGCCGAATTCACCGCGCGGGCAAGCTACGCGAAGAACTTCTTCGAGACCGGCGGGATCGCCGCCCTCACCAACGACGGCTTCGCGAGCCGCGAGGAGATGCTCTCCTCGTTCAAAGCTTCCGGCGCTCGCATCGCATGCCTCTGCGCATCGGATGCTGTCTACGCCACGGAAGCCGCGGCGGTCGCGAGCGCATTACGCGAGGCTGGCGCGCAGCACATCTACCTCGCCGGCCGCCCGGGAGAACTGGAACCGACGCTTAGGGCTGCTGGCGTCGACACATTCATTCACCTGGGCTGCGACCTGCTGGCGACGCTGACGGCCGCGCACGAAGTCTTAAATGCCTATTAATGGCGCATGGAGTTCCATTCATTGCATCCTATAATAAAACAATAAATAAAGGGACTGTTGAGCGGCCGCTCTTTAAGCGGTCGAGCGTGCTATGACCCACATACCCGATTTCGGCGCCATCGCATTCAAGGAGCCGCCCGGCCCCGTCATCGCGGCCGATGCGGCGGACGAGACGTGGCTTACGCCCGAGGGCATTGCGGTGAAGCCGGTTTACGGACCCGACGATCTCGCCGGGCTCGATTTCCTTGATGGGTACCCGGGCATCGCGCCCTATCTGCGCGGCCCCTATCCGACCATGTATGTGACGCAGCCCTGGACGCTGCGTCAATATGCGGGGTTCTCCACGGCGGAGGATTCCAACGCCTTCTACCGGCGCAATCTGGCGGCTGGGCAGAAGGGCCTGTCGGTCGCCTTCGATCTTGCCACCCATCGCGGCTACGACAGCGACCATCCTCGCGTCGCCGGCGATGTCGGGATGGCGGGTGTTGCGATCGACTCGATCTACGACATGCGCACGCTGTTCTCCGGCATTCCGCTCGACCGCATGTCGGTGTCCATGACTATGAACGGCGCGGTGCTGCCGGTGCTGGCGCTCTACATCGTCGCGGCCGAGGAACAGGGCGTGCCCCCTGAGAAGCTGACCGGCACCATTCAGAACGACATCCTCAAGGAGTTCATGGTCCGCAACACCTACATCTATCCGCCCGCCCCCTCGCTGCGGATCATTTCCGACATATTCGCCTTCACCTCCGAGCGGATGCCGAAGTTCAACTCGATTTCGATCTCCGGGTATCACATGCAGGAGGCGGGCGCGACGGCAGATCTTGAACTCGCCTACACGCTTGCCGACGGCGTCGAATATGTGCGGACCGGCCTTAACGCCGGCCTTACGATCGACCGATTCGCCCCGCGGCTCTCGTTCTTCTTCGCGATCGGCATGAACTACTTCATGGAGATCGCGAAGCTGCGCGCCGCCCGGCTGCTGTGGGCGAAGCTGATGAAGCAATTCAATCCTGCCGATCCGCGCTCGCTGTCCCTGCGCACTCATTGCCAGACGTCCGGCTGGTCGCTGACGGCGCAGGACGTCTTCAACAACGTCGTGCGCACCGCCATCGAGGCGATGGCGGCCACCCAGGGACACACCCAATCGCTGCACACCAACGCGTTCGATGAGGCGCTGGCGCTGCCGACCGATTTTTCCGCCCGCATCGCCCGCAACACCCAGCTTTTCCTTCAACACGAGAGCGGGACGACCCGCATCATCGATCCGTGGGGCGGCTCGTTCTATGTGGAGCGGCTCACGGCGGAGCTGGCTCGCACGGCGTGGGGTCACATCCGCGAGGTCGAAGAGCTGGGCGGAATGACGAAGGCGATCGAGGCCGGCGTCCCCAAGCTGCGCATCGAGGAGGCCGCGGCGAAGACCCAGGCGCGCATCGATTCCGGTCACCAGTCGGTGATCGGCGTCAACAAGTATCGGCCCGCGAGCGAAGCCATGATCGACGTTCTCAAGGTCGACAATTCGGCCGTGAGACAGTTGCAGATCGACAAGCTCGCGCGGCTGCGCGCCGAACGCGATCCGGTCGCTGTGGAAGACGCGCTCGCAGCGCTGACGCGCGCTGCCGCCGAGCGCCCACCCTGCCCTCGCCCGCCTGCGGGGGAGGGCAGGGTGGGGGCTCGCAACCTGCTGGCGCTCGCGATCGACGCCGCACGCGCCAAGGCGACGGTCGGGGAAATCTCGCTCGCGCTTGAGAAGGTCTATGGCCGCCATCGCGCAGAAATCAAAGCGATCTCCGGGGTCTACAGGCAGGAGGTCGGCGCTGTGAGCGACGCGGTCGATCGCGTATTGCGCAGAGTTGCGAAATTCGAAGCCGATGAGGGCCGCCGCCCGCGCATCCTGGTGGCCAAGATCGGCCAGGATGGTCATGACCGCGGCCAGAAGGTGATCGCCTCCGCGTTTGCGGACTTAGGCTTCGATGTCGACATCGGCCCTTTGTTCGCGACCCCCGCCGAAGCGGCGCGCCAGGCGGTCGAGAACGACGTACACATCGTCGGCGTCTCTTCGCTCGCCGCCGGGCATCTGGCGCTTGTGCCGGAACTCAAGGCGGCGCTGGTGAAGGAAGGGCGCGGCGACATCATGATCGTGGTCGGCGGAGTAGTGCCGCCGCAGGATTACGGCGCCCTCAAGGCGGCAGGCGCCGAGGCCATCTTCCCTCCCGGCACCGTGATCGCCGAGGCTGCGGACACGCTCCTGGCGGCGCTCAACCGCCGGCTGGGGCATGCGCAGGAAGCGGCGGAGTGAGGACCGATTCGGCGCATCCGTGAGGCTGCCGATAGCGCCTGGTCTAAGATTTTGCGCACTTCGGATTAGGCTGAGCGTGGGCATATAGCGGAATCCGCTGTAATTGCGCATTGCCCCCTTACAAGCGATTCCGGTCGACCGGGCGCCGCTATAGCATGCGCAGGCTTGCTCCATCGGCGGCGCCTCGGCCAGAGGCGCGGCGCCCCCTCGGCAGACGGCGGGCCGTGGCGCAGAGGCCGCAATCGCGAAGCGCATTGCGCGAGGATGCGCGGATTACGGCTTCGCCTCATCCGTCCCACGCAGTAAGCTTCATTTGCTCTGTCACCCCGAGACAACGGAAGGCTTGCCATGTCCCCGCGTTTCACGCCGCTATCCCAACGCGACATGACCCTCGATCAGCAGCGCGTCGCGCAGGCGGTGGCGACCGGGCCGCGGGGCGGGTTGCGCGGGCCGTTTCACGCGCTGCTGCGCAGCCCTGAGCTTGCCGACCGCGTGCGCCACCTTGGCGACTACGTTCGGTTCGAGAGCATTGTGCCGGGGCGGCTGCGAGAGCTCGCGATCCTTCTGGTGGCGCGGTTCTGGTCGTCGCATTACGAGTGGAACGCCCATCGCAAGCATGCCGCCGCAGCCGGATTGGATCCGGCCGTCGCGGAGGCCATCGAGATCGGCAAACGCCCGGACAAACTGTCGCCTGACGAGACGCTCGTCTATGACCTCGTGACCGAGTTGCTGCACAACAAAGACATCAGCGACGCCACTTTCGCGGCTGCCAGGGAGCGGCTCGGCGATCAGATGTTGATCGAGTTGATCGGTACCGTGGGCTATTACGGCTTCATTTCGCTCGTTCTCAACGCCAGCCGCACGCCGGTTGCGCAGGGAGAGAAGCCGCTGCCGGCCATCTGATGTAGCGTGATGCCTCCGTCAAAGCCGATCGGGCCGCGACAGCGACCCGAGAGCGCATGCAGGGAGTGCGTCGTTATTTCCGGCGGAGCGAACCCGTGCGCGCCGTTGATGGCAGCCGTCGCGCTCAATATCTAGACAAAGTTCACGGCATCACCTCCGGCATGGGCGCGCGCAGGTCGCATGAGCCGGGGATGCCTTCGTGCACTTCAGCAGGAAGGAGCGGGTCAATGGCCATCGTGCTCAACCACACCATTGTTCCGGCGAAGGACAAGCGAGCCGCTGCCCGGTTTTTCGCCGATATGTTTGGCCTTTCCTACGACCCGTCCGACGATCATGGCCACTTCGCGCCGGTGCGCGTCAATGACACGCTGACGCTGTTGTTCGACACCGCGGATGGGTTCAAGAGCCACCACTATGCGTTTCACGTCAGCGATGCGGAGTTTGACGCCATTCTGGGACGCGTGCGGCGCGCCGGCCTCGCCTATGGCAGCGCGCCCTGGAGTATCGCCGATGGCAAGCTCAACGATTGGGGCGGCGGCCGCGGCGTCTATTTCAAAGACCCGGATGGTCACATTCTTGAACTCATGACGGTGCCGCAGTGAGGCCACCCTCCCTGCGCTCTCCGCATCGTCCCTAACCCTTCCCCGCTTGCGGGGGAGGGAGGGGTGAGGAAGGAAGGAGGAGAGCAGAGAGGGGGCAATGGCATGGCGCAGCCGTTTTACACCATCGGCCACTCGAACCGCCCATTCAGCGATTTTGTGGAGCTGCTGCGAAGCGCCGGCGTGACCTTCGTCGCCGACGTTCGCACCGTGCCGCGTTCACGCGCTAATCCGCAATACAACCGGGATGTTTTGCCGGATGCGCTCGCCGCATTCGAAATCGGATACGAGCATATTGCTTCTCTGGGCGGCCTGCGCCGCCGCGCGCGCGACGCGCCGGGCGGGGTCAACGCCTTCTGGCAGAATGAGAGCTTCCATAATTACGCCGACTACGCGATGGGCGAAGGCTTTCGCCGCGGGTTGACGAGGTTGCGTGAGCTCGGACAGACGCAGCGCTGCGCCGTGATGTGCGCAGAAGCCGTGTGGTGGAGGTGCCACCGCCGAATCATCGCGGATTATCTGCTTGCTGCGGGCGAGGCGGTGTTCCACATCATTGGCCCAGGGCATATCGAGCGGGCCGAACAGACGAGCGCGGCGCGGTCGGGCCCGCATGGAAGCCTGGTCTATCCGCCGGAGCCATAGCTCCGCAGTTGGCTTCTGATGGGCAAGATCGCCTGCCTCGGCCTGTGGGGCTTGCGACAGCAAGGGCGCGATTTTGCCCACGCCGCCGGGCAGCGAGGCTGAACAGCGTGGGCAAAAGGCGCCCGGAGATGTTCAAGCTACCGCGCGTCCCGACGAGGCGAACGCGTTTCGTTCGGCGCTGGCGGAGTTTGGGGTTGTGGCGGCGCAGGGCTTGAAGGGTTTGCGCAGCCTGATGGAGGCCCTCGATGATCCGGCGAGCGCGATCCCGGAGGCGGCGCGCATGCCGCGGCAAGCAACGCTCGGGCGGCATCTCCAAGCAGGGCAATCGCACCCTGCGTAATCTGCTGATATTGGGCGTCACCGATGCGCTTTGCCCGCCCTACGCCTCGAATCCCTCAAAAATCATCTGATCCGCGAGGCGGGCTGCTTGCTCGCGGTCCTGCGCGCTGCGAACCGTCCAGGCGAGCAGCGGCAATCCGAACACAAGCCGCGCCGTCCGCGGCGTGACGGCGGCGAGATCGATCACCCGATAGGCAAGGAAGGCAGGGCGGCTCTTCCATCCATGCAGCAGGAATGTCAGGTCGAGGCGTTGTGCTGGCGTGAGAAGCTTCCAGACATGCGGCGGACAACGGCGTCCGGCAACAATGCCGCAGACGATGTTGGGAGAAAGGCGGTGCATCTCGATGATGAGCGCCGGATCGAATGACATGACCGCAACCGGACCGCGGTAAGGCGCGAGCACGTGGGCGGTTCGCGCTGCGAGCCGCAGATCGCCGTCGAACCGGCTCTTCAGATCGAGGACGAGCGTGACGCGTCCGGCCGCGAGATCGAGCAGATCCCCGAGCGCCATCATGCGGTCAGCGGTTGCGCGGAATGCGACGCGTTTGAGCGCCGCAGCGGGCATGTTGCAAAGCGCACCGACGCCGTCGGTCAATCGGCCGAGCTTATCGTCATGATGGACCATGGCCTCGCCGTCGGCGCTCACTTGCAGGTCCGCCTCGATGGCGTATCGACCGGCGATCGCTGCGAGCGCGGCGGATGCCGTGTTCTCGACTATTCCTTGCGCCGGATTATGGAGCCCCCGGTGGGCGATCGGGCGGCCCGTCAGCCACGAAAGGGCGGATTTCGATGCCTGAGCCGGGACCCGCCCCCGCGCTGGAAGCCGCCCCGCACTCCCCTCCTGCGCGCCGTCGCTCACGAGACTTCGAACGTTCCCTCAACCTCGACCGCTGCGTCGCGCGGCAGCGCCGTAACGCCAACGGTGGTGCGGGCGTGGCGGCCTTTTTCGCCGAATACGGCCACCATGAGGTCCGATGCGCCGTTCATCACCTTGGGGCCGTCCAGGAAGTCCGGCGCCGAATTGATAAAGCCGCCCAGCCGCACGACGCGGACCACCTTGTCGAGATCGCCGAGCGCCGCCTTGACCTGCGCCAGCAGGTTGACCGCGCAGGCCCGGGCGGCGGCCTGTCCCTGCTCGACCGTGACCTGCGAGCCAAGCTTGCCGGTGGCAATCAAGGCGCCGCCAGCGTCGCACAACTGGCCGGATACGAACAGCAGGCGTCCGCTGCGCACAAAACCCACATAATTGGCAATGGGCGCCGCCGGAACAGGCAATTCGATCCCCAATTCCTCAAGCTTTTTGTCAATGGTTCCAGGCATGCCCCCACCGCTCCGTTGATTGCAACCTGGCGGACCTTCGCTCATCGCGGCACGCGTTGCAAGCCGCCTCCCTCTCCGCGCTTGCCATAAGGGCGTTTGCGCTCGCGGAGCTTGCCATCGGGCCCGCCAGAGGCGGGAGCCGATGGACAGGCTGTGGAGAGGGGTCGGGGTGAGGGGCTCGCCGCAAGGTCAAACTTGCGACTCAGTGCCGAGGAAAAACCACCTCACCCGGCATTTGCGCGACGAGCGCAAATTCCGACCCCCCGAACGCTTGTGGAAGGACCCTGCAAGGGAGAGGCGAGGCCGGCGGCGTTCGCGGTCACGCTGCGCATGCGAGAGGGTAAGAGGAGTGGGCGCGAGTTCCGCAATTCCGCTATGATAAATCAGCGACTCCCGCCGCTGCCGGCCGGGCGATTCCGTTTCGGTAAATACGTCGGTGCGGCGACACCATCCGGCGATCTGGGTTGCGTCGCTATCTTGCGAATCTTATGTTGGAGACCTGGGCGGCCACGGCAAGCCGGAATATCGGGCTCGCGATGTCAGGAGGTTTACGGATGCGCGTTCAAATCGCTTTGCAGGTGGCTGCCGCCTCCTTGATGGCAGGGACATGCTTCGTCGCTGCGGGCGCCGCCGAGGCTGCTGTAGCGCTCGCGCCGCATCGCGCCGTCTACGACCTCAAGCTCTTGAAGTCGCATGGCAAGCGATCGGTCGAGGCAGTGCGGGGACGCATTCTTTATGACTTCACCGGCAGCCCGTGCGAGGGCTACGCGCTGCAGTTCCGCCAAGTGTCGGAGATCGACAGCGGCGAGGGCAAGGTCGCGCTGAGCGACCTGCGGGCCGCCACCTGGGAAGACGGCGATGCCAAATCGTTCCGCTTCAACTCCGAAAACAAGGTTAACGAACGCGTCGTCGACACCGTCGATGGCAATGCCGGTCGCGACAGCTCCGGCGTCTCGGTCAGGCTCTCGAAGCCGGCGCCAAAGACGTTTGATCTCGACGCCAAGATCGTATTCCCGACCGAACATGTGAGACGCGTGATCGAGGCGGCGGAGGCCGGCAAGAAGTTGCTTGAGCTGTCGGTGTTCGACGGCTCGGAGTCCGGCGACAAGGTGTTTTCCACCCTGGCGGTGATCGGCAGTGAAATCCCGCCCGGCGAGAAATTGCCGGACGATGCGGCAGCCGGCAATGCGACGCTCGCCGCTCTCAAGCGCTGGCCCGTCACGATCAGCTATTTCGACCAAGGCGCCGCCAAGACCGGAGAACAGACGCCGGCCTATTCCATCGGCTTCGAGCTTTACGAGAACGGCGTTTCGCGCGCGCTCAGCCTCGATTACGGGGACTTCGTCGTTGCCGGAACCATGTCGCAGCTCGAGCTGAAGGACGCGGCCGCGTGCAAGTAAATTCTGAAACGCCAACGGGGCTGGCGGCGGCCCCGTCCTTCAAAATGGTCGCGAAGGGCCGTGTCGCCCGCCGCGTCGAACAGGAGCCAGCGATCTCACTCCTCCTCCAGCACAATCCCCCGGACCACGGCAGACTGACCGAACCTCTCCCGTAGGCGATCCACCGCATGCTCGGCGGCGGCGCTGCGCCGGCCGCGGTGATCCACGAGATCGGCCGGATCGGCGTCCTGCGCGGGAGCAAGCGCACTGACGCCGACGCCGATCAGGCGAAATAGCGTGGCGCCGGTTTCGCGCGCCAGCAGCTCCCGCCCGGCGTCGAATATCTTTGCCGCGAGCTGCGTCGGCGCGGCGAGCGATCGCGCGCGCGTGCGCAGGCGGAAATCCGCGCTCTTGAGCTTGAGCGTCACGGTGGCGCCGGCAAGCTCTTTGGCCTTGAGCCGGCCGGAGACCTTTTCGCACAGCTCCCACAGCCGGCGCTCAAGCGTGCGAAAGTCGGCGATGTCGGCAGAGAAGGTCGTCTCGGCGGACACGCTCTTGGTTTCGCGATCCGGGTCCACGGCGCGCGTGTCAATGCCGCGGGAGAGGCGGGCGAGCCGCAGCCCGTCAGTGCCGAAGCGGCGCATCAGTTCGGCTTCGTCAGCGCGCTGTAAGTCCCTGATCGTGCGAAAGCCGGCGCGGGCGAGTTCTGCCCCCATAGCCTTGCCGACGCCCCAGATGAAAGTCGCAGGCCGCGGCGCCAGGAATGCCGGCGCCTCGCTCAAGGCCAGCATTGAAAAGCCGCGCGGCTTATCGAGATCGGACGCGATCTTGGCAAGGAACTTGTTCTGCGACAGTCCGATCGAGACTGTGATGCCGAGTTCGCTTTCGATCCGCTTGGCAAAGCGCGCAAGCGTCTTGGCGGGCATCATGCCGTGCAGGCGCTCGGTGCCGGTGAGGTCGAGAAACGCTTCGTCGATCGACAGCGGTTCGACCTGCGGGGTGAGGTCGCCCATCATGGCGCGCACCTCGCGTCCGACGCGCGCATATTTCGCCATGTCGGGCTTGATCACATGGGCGTGCGGGCACAGCCGGCGCGCCTCGAACATGGGCATTGCGGATTTCACGCCGAAGGTGCGGGCGATGTAGCACGCCGTCATGACCACGCCGCGATGGCCGCCGCCGACGATCACCGGCTTGTCGGCGAGCGAGGGGTCGTCGCGTTTTTCGATGGCCGCATAGAAAGCATCGCAGTCCACGTGGGCGATCGCCATCTGGGCGAGTTCGCCGTGGCGGGCGATACGCGGCGAGCCGCAGCCGGCGCAGCGCGGACTGCGCTCCAGCGCATCGGCAAGGCAGTCGCGGCAGAAGCTCGCCATGGCGTTCGTCCGGGAATCACCGCGGATGATAGCCGGCTCAATGCTCCTCTGGCCAGCGGCGGGCGCTGCGGAAGACGCGGAGAATATGGACGGTATCGCCAACGATGCGATATGGCAGGACGTATGGCGTGCCGGATATGGCCAGTTCGCGCGTCTTCGCGATTCGTCCCGCGGCTCCCGAGTCCGCCTCCGCGTCGTCGAAGGAGGGTGCCAGCGGTCAAATCCCCCGCCGCAGCGGCATCAATTATACGCTCTGCATTTTGATGCGGACGCCGCCTTACGGCGTATCCACAAGCATATCGCGCGCAAGCTTCACGACATCCTGCGGCGACGCATAGATGTCGCGCATCAGTTCCTGCACTGCGGCGCCGCCCAGCGGGCGCACCTCCAGCGCCTGATTGCGCATTTGCGCAAGAAAGTCGGGATCGCGCATGGTGGAGTCGAAGGCTTCGCGTAATGTCTTGATCCGCCCCAGCGGCACGCCGGGGGGCGCCGCGAAGGGACGCGCGATCGCCTGGCGCGAAACGATGAGCTTAAGGGCGGCGGCCTGGCGTGGGTCGGAGACGAGATCCGTGATGAGCGGAACGTCGGGGAGATCCTCGTGCTTTGCCAGCGCGATCTGCAGCGTGATCCGGATGTGCTTGTCGGCAAGCCATTCGCGATTGCGGCTCAAGATGCTCGTCCATGACCAGCCGCAGCGACCGTCGATCTCGCCGCGCTCCATGGCGAGGTTGAGGTCGGCGCCGCCCGGATAGCCGGTGACGATCCGCATCGGCAAATGGAACAGATTGCGCAGCACGATCGGGAATACGTCGCTGTCGGCGCCGGCGCCCGAAGCGCCGATGACGGTATTCGTGGTCAGCATGTCCTGCCAGGTGGCGACGCCGCGCGAGGCGTTGATGGCGCAGACGCTGACCTCGTCCGAGATGCTGCCGACCCAGTTGAATTTGGGCGCTTCGAATTGTGCGCCGTCGAGATGCCCGATGAGCGGCTCGAAGACAATGCCGCGTGCGAAGGTCGCCAGCACGGTGCCGTCCCGCGGCGCCGCATTGAAAAGGAAATTCACCGCCTTAAGGCTTCCGGCGCCGGCCATGTTTTGGACCACGACCGACGGATGGCCCGGAATGTGCCGCCCGAGGTAGCGGGCAAGCTCGCGCGCGTAAATGTCATAGCCGCCGCCAGGGCTGAATCCCACCAGAATGCGCACCGTCTTGCCGGTGAAGAAAGAGCCGGCGTCGTCCGCCATGGCAGGCGCCGGGATCGCCGTCACCGCCAGCGCGAGAGCCGCAATGAGCATGCGCCGAAACGACGGCATCCCGCTCGCGCTCCGCCGTCCCGAGCGCCCAAGCAAGCCCCGGCAGGCGCGGCGCGCCGCCGTCGCTATGGCAGCCAGCGGCTTGCGGCCGATCGCCCTCGCGCTCTTCGGGGGCGACGCAGGCCGGCTGTTGTCTGTCGACGCTGATGAAAGCAAGCGGAGAAACTCCATCTTAGGGATGCCAAGTGATTGAATGGTAACCACAAGCCTAGTGAAATGCTACCGATGAGCGCCGTCGGCCGTCTCGCCGGCAAGCGGCGGAGGGCAGGGAGGAAGCTGTGGCCGGGCGTTGCGGGAACGCAAGATCACCGCGAAAAATGCCGGTAAATTGAAGCAATTCAAGGCCCTGATCTTTGCCCCAATGGGCGGCCTTACGCGCTTTACTCGACTGCTTGACCAACCACGCCAAACCGCGCGAATTTCCGTTTCTGTAAGGAATCCCGACTTATCGTGCGGCACGCTTATAGGCGGCGGGCAATGAGGGGATTTTAAGAGTGGCCAAGACCGTCCTGATCGTGGAAGACAACGAGCTTAACATGAAGCTCTTCCATGACCTGTTAGAGGCGCACGGCTACGACACCGTGGGAACGCGCAGCGGAATTGAGGCGCTCGAGCTTGCGCGTACATACCGACCCGATCTGATCCTCATGGACATACAACTGCCGGAGGTTTCGGGGCTCGAGGTCACGAAGTGGATCAAGGCCGATCCCGAACTCCATCGGATTCCGGTTGTCGCTGTCACCGCGTTCGCCATGAATGGCGACGAAGAGCGCATTCGGCAGGGCGGATGCGAGGCCTATCTGTCGAAGCCGATTTCAATTGCCAAGTTCATGGAAACAGTGCGCCGCTTCCTCAGCGTCCCTGTGACAGACGGCAGATGACGGCCGGTGAAATACCCGTCCTCCCCGGTCGCCTCTCCGTTGTCATGCGAGGGGGAGCGGGCGGCCGAGACTTCTCAAAAACATTAAAGTTCTTAAAATTCATCGTAAAAATTTATGGTTGATCGAAGTATAGAGGGCGCTTAGTTCGCCCAAGCATTGTCTTCCAGGCTGTATTCTATAGATTAACGCGCAGCAAAGGCCGTCGCGGGCAAGTCGCCAGCCAAGACACGCAAGTCGTTCGGTCAATGCAAAACCCTGCGGCTTACTCAGGTCCGCCGCATCTCCTGAGTCCGTGGGGTTCGGCCGGTCGGGGCGGTGGGAGTGGCCTCCTCAAAGACACCGTTTCCGACCGGCCACCATCCTACCGCTTCGTTGATTAACGCTTGGTAGCACCGAGGGGCCGCCCCAGGGCGCGCCCGGACGCGCCCGCAGAGCCGGCCCGATCGCGCTGGCGCAGTCGGCAGCCCGGATTGAGCGCAACGAAATCCGCGGCCGCCCGATCAACACGGCGACGCTTTCCCCGGGTTTCGCTTGCGCTCAACCCGGGCTACGCGCTCCGGGCGGCTGCGCCCGCGGCGCAGCGAAATAATTTCGGCTTGAGCGCGTGATCAACTTGCCGCCCGCCGGGCGGCTTCCGGGCCAGCATGCCCTTTCACTTGATCTTGGTTTCGCGGAATTCCACGTGCTTCCTGGCGACCGGATCGTATTTCTTCTTCACCATTTTCTCGGTCTGGGTGCGGGAATTCTTTTTCGTGACATAGAAATAGCCAGTATCGGCGCTCGACAGAAGCTTGATCTTGACCATGGTCGTCTTGGCCATCGCGGGAGTTCTCCATTTCGGTTGCGGCCCGAGCGTAGGCGCATGGAATTTCGGCCTGAGGGGTTGACCGGACCCTAGCGGCCGAGGCCGAAAAGTCAAGGAACGGCCATTCAGGCCAACAACTCGCGCAACCGCTTGCCCCGCTGCATGCGATAGAAAGGCACCGGAAGATCGTGGGTGAAGCCGTCGGCGGTCCTGATCCTGAGCTCTTCCAGCACCGCCATCGTGATGCCGGGCATGTCGAGCCTGAGGCTTTCCTCGATCGGCAGCCAGACGAGCTCCACGAGTTCAGTGTCAGGGCCGACGGCGCCCTCGATGCGGGCTGCGATGGCGTCGGCATCGACGGCAAAGAAGCGTGTGTCAAAGCGGCGCGGCCGGCCCGGCGGCGTAATGGCGCGAGCAATGAAATGCACGGCGGCGAGATCGGGCGCAACGCCCGATTGGGCGAACTTCGCCCATTCGTCGCTAGGCGCGCGCTTCGGATCGTCTCCCTTGGTCCGCTCGCCGGCCAAGTCAGGTGAGGGTGGATCCATTTTGATGCCGAGGACAAGGCCCGTCTCCTCGAATACCTCGCGAATGGCCGCGAGCGGGAAGCCGCGCGATTTTTGCGGGCTCGGGTGGCGCACCTCCTGCATCAGCCGCGCCTCGACACGCTTGTCGAGCGGCGTTGCCGCGGTCATGAGACGGTCGGTGCGCTCGACCCGGCCGCCGGGAAAAACATATTTGCCCGGCATGAACTTGTGGCTGTGGTGGCGCCGCCCCAGCAGCACCTTATGCGTGGGCCCGGCGCGGTCGATCACCAGCATCGTGGCTGCGTCGCGGATCTTCACGCCGGGCAGGTTCTGCCTGCTGTCTCCGACGGACAGAAATTCGGCGAGGCGGGTGTGCGGATCGGCGGGCATAGGCGGATGTCTGCACCAATTTGAAATGTGCCTGGCCTTCATTCGTAGCCCGGGCTGAAGGCGAGCGGAACCCTGGGACGGCATTGCCGCGGGAAGCGCCGGCCCCGGATCTCGCTTCGCTCAATCCGGGCTCCGCCCTACGGGCCTCGAGACATGCGTATGGCGCCCGCATGAGCGTGCTCAGCTCTCAATCTCAGCCGCCGCATCATCGCCTCCATCCGGGTCGAACCCATGCATATAGTTCGCCCATTGCCAGCCGACGATCGCGCCCTTGATGGGCTGCAGCAGGCCGACCGCGAGTCCGATCGTCAAGGGCAGCCATAGCGCGGCATGCAGCCAATAAGGCGGCGCGTACGCGACCTCGACCACGAGCACGAGCGGCACCACGAGATGCCCGACGATCAGGATGACAAAATAGGCTGGTGCGTCGTCGGCGCGGTGATGGTGAAGGGCTTCGTCGCAGACCGCACAGCGATCTGCCACTTTGAGGAAGGCGCGAAACATCTTGCCCCTGTTGCAATTCGGGCAGCGGCCGAAAAAACCGCGCCGGATCGACTTCCAAATCGGTCGCGTTGGCAACACGCTGCCGCCCTGTTCGCCGCCTGCCGAGGACGAAGAGGAGGGCGCCGCCTCCCGCGAGGACTCTTGCCAGCTCATTGGCGGCGCTTCCGCTTGCGCTCAGCACGGGCGGCGGCTTTCCCGTCAGCGTCCCTCTGGCGTCGCGATCGGCGCCCTGCCGCTCCGCGATGACCCTTCGCGAGAACGCGCGCCTTGGCGTCGCGTCGTCCCTCCGAAAGCATTTCGAATCTCAGCGCGCCCGCGACCGGCGCCGCCTCGACGAGGCGCACCGTCACCGCATCGCCCAGCCGATAGGTTTTGCCGCCGGCATCGCCGACCAGCGCATGGCCGCGCTCGTGGTAGCGGAAATAGTCGTCGCCCAGGCTTGCCGCCGGAATGAAGCCATCAGCGCCGGTGTCGTCGAGCTTGACGAACAGGCCGGAACGGGTGACGCCGCCGATATGCCCCTTGAAGACGGCGCCGACGCGGTCAGCGAGGAAATGGGCGATCAGGCGATCGACCGTGTCGCGCTCGGCCGCCATGGCGCGGCGCTCTGCGGCCGAGATGCGAGCGGATGTTTCCGCAAGCGAACGGACGGTCTCGGGCGTCGGCAGGCCGTCGTCGCCGAGCTTAAGGGCGCGGATCAAGGCGCGATGGACGACGAGGTCCGCATAGCGCCGGATCGGCGACGTGAAGTGGGCATAGCGCTTGAGATTAACCCCGAAATGTCCGTAGTTCTCGGCGGCGTACTCAGCCTGGGCCTGGGTGCGCAGCACCACCTCGTTGACGAGGTTTTCAACGTCGCGCCCTTTGACGCGGTCAAGAATGCGGTTGAAGCCGTCGGGCCGCAACGCGCCGCTCTTCGGAAGCGAGATGTCCAGCGTCGCCAGGAACTCTCGCAGCGCGTGGAGCTTTTCCGCCGCCGGCTCGTCGTGGACGCGGTAGATCAACGGCACGCCTAAGCGCTCCAGCGTCTCCGCCGCCGCCACATTGGCGAGAATCATGAATTCCTCGATCAGCCGGTGCGCATCGAGTCGCTGCGGCGAAATCACCCGGTCGATCGTGTTATCGGGCTTGAGCAGGATTTTCCGCTCGGGCAGATCGAGATCGAGTGGAGCGCGCTGGTCGCGGGCGCGCTTGAGAGCCGCATAGGCAGCATAGAGCGGCGCGATGACGAGATCGAGCAGCGGTTGGGTCGCATCATCCGGCCGGCCGTCAATGGCGGCCTGGACCTGCGCGTAGTGAAGCCTGGCGAATGAGCGGATGAGGACGCGATGGAAGCGATGCTCGCGCTTGCGGCCATCGGCTCCAACCACCATGCGCACCGCAATTGCGGGGCGATCAAGGCCCGGCTTGAGCGAGCACAGATCGTTGGAGATGCGCTCGGGCAGCATCGGCACCACGCGATCCGGGAAATAGACCGAGTTGCCGCGCGCCGCGGCCTCGCGGTCAAGCGCTGAACCGGGCGTGACGTAATGCGCCACGTCCGCAATCGCCACATCGATGACGAAGCCGCCCGGATTTTTCGGATCGGTATCCGGGCGGGCAAAAACCGCGTCGTCATGGTCCTTGGCGTCCACCGGATCGATGGTGACCAGGGGGACTTCTCGCCAGTCCTCGCGGCCGTCCGGCCTTGCCGGACGCGCTGCGTCGGCTTCGTGCAGCGCCTCGCGCGGGAAGACGTGAGGAATGCCGTGGGCGTGGATCGCAATCAGGCTCACGGCTCTTTCTGTGGCGAGCGAGCCGAGCCGCTCCTTAACCCGCGCAGTTGGCAGTCCGAGGCGCGCGCTTCGGCTCACCTCGACGGCGACGAGGTCGCCTTCCTCGGCGTCAAGCGTGGCGTCCGCCGGAATTACGAGTTCGCGTCCGAGATTTTTCTTGTCGATCGAGGCCAGCCTGCCGCCGCCGCCCGGGAGCTTGCGAAAGACGCCGAGCACGCGATGCTTGGCGCGGTCAATGATTTTGATGACGCGGGCCTGGTAAAGAATGCCGTCTTCGCCGTCGCTCGGTCTTTCGGTCCGCACGAGCGCGCGGTCGCCGACCCCGGGCACGTGGCCATGTCCGGCGCGGCGCGCGACATGCAGGCGAATCTTGGGCGGCTCGCCGTGGGCTTCCTCATCCCACTCGGCTGGCACGGCAATCAACTCGCCGTCAGCGTCGCGTCCCGTGATGTCGGCGACCACCACATTGGGCAACTTGCCCGCATGGCGCAGCTTCTTGCGCCGCTTTTCGATCACTCCCTGGTCGGCGAGGTCCCGCAGCATCTGCCGCAGCGCGGCGCGATCCGCATCCTTGAGACCGAAGGCGCGGGCGATCTCACGGGTGCCGACCTTGCCGGCTTCCCTGCTGATGAAGGCAAGCACGTCCTCTTTGGAGGGAAAAGGGGTCTGTCTGCGGGATTGGGGATTCAAATAGGTGTCCGAGTAGGTATCCGAGCCTTCGTAGACTTTGTAGCCCGGATTGAGCGAAGCGAAATCCGGGAGAAGTCGAGCCCCGCACAACGCCCTTCCCGCATTTCGCTTCGCTCAATACGGGCTAGAAACAAATAATCGCGCTGCCTTGGATTTGCCAGTTGGCTCATCGGCCGCCCTTGGCGCGCGTTGCCGGAGCCTTGGGTGCTGCGGATTTCGGGGCCGATTTCCCGGCCGAGTTCCTGGCTGCCGGTCTTGCTGATTGGGCCGGCGGCTGGGCTGGCTTTGCGGATTTTCCTCCTGCCTTGGCAGGCTTTGGCGCGGCGGGTTTTGGCGCCTTCCCCTCACCGGGCCTTGCCGCCTTTCCCCGAGCAGGGCTCTCCGGTTTCCCGGCGGGCTGTTCAGCCGCGGCCGCCTTCGCGGCCGATTTCGCGGGCTTGCGGCGCGTGGCCGGCCGGCCGCCGCCACTGGCGATCTGCTCGGCGCGCGCCGCCAGGAGCGGGAGCGCTTCTTCAAGCGTGATCGTCTCCGGCGCCTTGTCCCTGGGCAGCGTCGCGTTGATGCCGTCGTGGCTGACATAGGGGCCATACCGGCCGTTCTTCACCACCACCGGCCCGCCCTTGTCGGGGTGTTCGCCAAGCGAGCGGCCCGGATCGCCGCCGAACCGGCGCCGGCCCTTTGGATTGGCGATCTTTTCGGCAATCAGCGTCACCGCGCGGTTGAGGCCGATATGAAAGATGTCATCGCCAGCTTCAAGATTGGCGTAAGTCTTGCCGTGCTGCACATAGGGGCCGTAGCGGCCGTTGTTCGCAACGATCGGCGCACCGTCTTCCGGATGGCGGCCGATTTCGCGCGGCAGCGACAACAGCTTGAGCGCCGTATCGAGATCGACGTCGCCTGCCTGCATGCCGCGCAGCAAGCCGGCGCGCTTCGGCTTCTCTCCGTTCACGGCCTCGCCAAGCTGCACATAGGGGCCGAAACGGCCGGAGCGCAGCGTCACCTCAAGGCCGCTATCGGGATCGATGCCCAGCACCCTGGTCCCGGTCTCCTCAGTGGCCCCGTCGGCGTTTGGCACCGAAAACGGCCGCGTATTGCGGCATTCCGGATAGTTGGAGCAGCCGATGAAGGCGCCGAATTGGCCGAGCTTGAGCGAGAGCCGCCCCGTGCCGCACACCGGGCACAGGCGCGGGTCGGCGCCGTCGGCGCGCGGCGGGAAGAGATGCGGCCCCAAAAGCTCGTCGAGCGCGTCGATCACCTGCGACCGCGGCACGTCCTTCACCTCGGCGACCGCGGCGGTGAAATCCTCCCAGAACTTGCGCAGGAGATCGTGCCACTCCAGCTCATTGTTGGAGACGAGATCGAGCTGCTCTTCGAGATCGGCGGTGAAATCATATTCGACGTAACGCGCAAAGAAGCTTTCCAGGAAGGCCACGACGATACGGCCGCGATCCTCCGGCACCAGCCGGCGCTTATCGATGCGCACATATTTGCGGTCCTGGAGGAGTTGCAGGATTGACGCGTAGGTGGAAGGCCGGCCGATACCCAGTTCCTCCATGCGCTTGACCAGCGACGCCTCCGAATAGCGCGGCGGCGGCTCCGTGAAGTGTTGCGTGGCAGCGATCGCTTTGCGGGTGAGCCGTTCGCCGGCCGCCATGGCGGGGAGACGGCGGGACTCGTCATCTTCTGCCTCATCGTCCCGGCCTTCCTGGTAGAGAGCGAGAAAGCCGTCGAATTTGATGACCGTTCCGGTGGCGCGCAGCTCAAGAAGCCTCGCCGCGACCCTGGCCTCGATATCGACGGTGGTCCGTTCCAGCTCGGCGGATTCCATCTGGGACGCCACCGCCCGCTGCCAGATCAGCTCGTAGAGCTTGGCCTGGTCGGCATCGAGATGGCGTCTCACGTCGTGCGGGCGACGGGCGGGATCAGTCGGGCGGATCGCCTCGTGGGCTTCCTGCGCGTTCTTGGCCTTCGCCTGATAGCGGCGCGGCGCGTCGGGAAGATACTTCTGCCCATAGGCGGAGCCGATCATCTTGCGGATGGCGGCGATCGCTTCATCGGCGATCTGCACGCCGTCCGTGCGCATATAGGTGATGAGGCCGACGGTCTCGCCGTCGAGCGCGATGCCCTCGTATAGCCGCTGGGCGATCCGCATCGTGTGGGCGGGCGCAAGGCCGAGCTTGCGGCTCGCCTCCTGCTGCAGCGTGGAGGTCGTGAAGGGCGGATAGGGATTGCGCCTGGCCGGCCGGGCCTCCACTGACTTCACCGCAAAGGCCGCCGTCTCCAGCGCCTGCTTGAAGGCTTCCGCTTCGGCGCCAGTGCCGATGTCGAGCCGCTGGATCTTCTTGCCATCGGCGCCAACCAGCCGGGCCTCGAACTCCTCGCCCCGCGGCGTGGCCAGCGTCGCCACCAGCGACCAGTACTCGCGCGGAACGAATTTCTCGATTTCAAGCTCGCGATCGCAGACGAGCCGCAGCGCCACAGACTGCACCCGGCCGGCTGACCGCGCGCCCGGCAGCTTGCGCCACAGCACCGGCGAGAGGGTGAAGCCAACGAGGTAATCCAGCGCCCGGCGGGCGAGGTACGCATCGACCAGAGCCTGGTCGATGCCGCGCGGATTGCGCATGGCTTCCGTTACCGCCTGCTTGGTGATGGCGTTGAACACCACCCGCTCGACGGCCTGGTCCTTGATGGCCCGCTTCTGCTTGAGGGTCTCCAGAACGTGCCAGGAAATTGCCTCGCCTTCGCGGTC
>JAJPKK010000103.1 GCA_021323775.1 Hyphomicrobiales bacterium | reverse complement strand
GTGTTGTGGTCGAGGGCGGTGGTCATTTGTTTGGGTTTTAGATTGCGCATCAGATTTTGGAAATCCCAGAAAGTCGGACCTAGGTTCGACTCAGGCTCCTGTTGAATTTGCTTTTCCCAAACTTCCTAGCGACAAGATGCCTCTCACGCTCGAAGTGAGACGCCATGACGTACCTCGATTCGACGTTCGATGAATCTGCCGCTTTTGAATCTTGAGTGGGTGCAGAAGCCTTAAAGGGCGCGCGGCCTTGGCGAGGGCCTTGATCGCGCGGATGCAGTCTTTGAGGGCGGCGGCAGCCGGTCAAGGGCGATTGGCGCGCGTTTAATCGCGCGCCAATCGCCGCTTAAGCGGTCGAGCCCCTTGACCGGCTGCCGCCGCCCGCGACAAAGAGCATCCAAGCGATCAAGGCCGCGAGTGATTGCGGGTAGGCCGCATTTCACGTCCTGCCCCACTCGGAATTCAAAAGAGTTTTCCACCGGGCCTGGCCTGACCTGCAGCGCATGAAACTTCTGCTACCCGTGGCGGGTCCTACCGGGTAAGTTTCTTCCTAGCCATGAATCTTACGCATCGATCTGACGATAGAACGACGGCTCGAAAGCAAAACAAAGTGCTGGGCCGGCGTGGGTCTTTATCACTGCTCGGAAAACCTTGCCCTCAGCACGCGATGCAAGATCTTTCCGGTCGCGGTGCGCGGCATGTCATCGTCGCGGACGAACGCGACTGAGCGCGGGCGCTTGTAGCCGGCGATGCGGCCGCGGCACCAGGCGACAAGCTCGGCCTCGGTGATGGCGGCGCCCGCATGGGCGACCACCACCGCATGGACCCGCTCGCCCCATTTCGCGTCAGGCACGCCGATCACCGCCACCTCCTTGACATGCGGATGCGAGCCGACGAGGTTCTCGACCTCTGACGGGTAGACGTTCTCACCGCCCGAGATGATCATGTTGCTCTTGCGGTCGACCAGATAATAGAAGCCGTCCGCGTCGCGGCGGGCGAGATCGCCGACCGAGCAATAGTCGCCGCGGAACGCTTCGGCCGTCTTGTCCGGCAGCTTCCAGTAGCCGTCGAATGTGTAGGGATTGCACGAATAGAGTTCGCCGGTCTCGCCGTCCGCTACCTGATTGCCGGCGGCATCGAGCAGGCGGATCGGCGCCGAGCCCACGCATTCGCGGCCGACGGAGCCGAGTTTCTCCAACTGCTCCTCCGGGTGAAGCATCGTCACCCAGCCGGCTTCCGTCGATCCGTAGAGTTCGAACAGGCTTGAGTTGCGGAAGCAATCCATGATGGCGAGCTTGGTGTCGCGCCGCGCCGGCGCCGAGGACACCAGCAGCTTGGTGACCCGGTCGACATTGTATTTCGCGCGCACGGCGGCCGGCAGGGCGAGCATCATGATGTAGTGCGTCGGCACCAGCGACGTGAAGCTCGCGCCGCTCTCGCCAAGCGTGCGCAGGAGATGCTCAGGGTCGAAGCTCTTGCGCGAATAGACCGTGCAGGCCGCGCCGCAATAAGCGAAGGCGCCGAAGAAAAACAGCGAATTGGCATGGCACATCGGCATCACCAGGAGCGCCGTGTCGTTCCGGCTGAAACCCATTTCGACATCGGTGATGAGCGAGAGATGCGCGCTGCCCTCGTGGCTGCGGATCGCGCCCTTCGGCTTGCCGGTCGTGCCCGACGTGTACATCAAGGTCCAGGGGTCGGTGGGCTGAAGCTTGCTGTCAGGCTCGCTGTCGCGGGCTGCGGCAAGGAGGTCTTCATAGGCGCGATATCCCGGCGGACACGCCGGGCCGCCGAAGTGAATGAAATTGCGCGCCGGCACCGAAAGATGTGGGCGCGCCCGCTCGACCGGGTCCAGCAGCTCATGCTGAACAATGAACGCCGCCGCCGCCGCGTCCTCCACAATGTAGCGGATCTCCCCGCTGACGAGGCGGAAGTTGACCGGCACCGCGATGAGTCCGGCCTTTGCGGCCGCCGCGTAGATCTCCAGCCACTCGATGCAATTATAAGCCAGCACCGCGACGCGGTCGCCCTTGGCCAGTCCCAGGCCGAGGAGCGCATTGGCGAGCCGGCACGCCCGCGCGTTCCACTCCCGGAACGTCATCGCGCGTTCAAGATCGCGCGCGCCGATCTTGTCCGGCATAATGCGGGCATAAAGGCGCAGGACTTCGCCCACGTGCGGCAATGGACGCATCGCACCTGCCCCGAGAGATTTATTCACACGATGATCTCGAAATGACTGTGCGGGACGATTGCGTGTTGACGAACGATCCACATCGGTGCACTTCAAGCCGGAATCGGCGACGAGGGGATTATGGACATCAAGCCTTCAGGTTCAACGCCATCGCGCCGGATGCCCGGCGACTGGTTCACCGGAACGGTGTGGCAGGACCCGATCATCGAGGCGCCGGCGCCGGCCCGCATCCGGGCGGCGCATGTGCGTTTCGAGCCGGGCGCGCGCACCGCGTGGCATACTCATCCGCTCGGCCAGACCCTCCATGTCGTGTCGGGCGTTGGGCGCGTGCAGACCTGGGGCGGACCGATCCGCGAAATCAGGCCCGGCGATACGGTATGGATTCCGCCCGGCGAAAAGCACTGGCATGGCGCGAGCCCGACCATCGGCATGGCGCATATTGCCATGCAGGAGGCGCTCGACGGCGCTCATGTAACGTGGATGGAGCATGTGAGCGACGAGCAGTACGGCGGGAAAGTGGGATGACGCATCCTGAAGTCGCTCATATCCCCGGCGTGTTCACTTTGATCCTGTAGATGCTGCTGCGCGCCGCGATGTAGAGCGTTTTCTTGTCGGCGTCGCCGAAGCCGACATTGGTGGATATCTCGGGGGCGCGGATGGTCCCCAGGTGCTTGCCTTCCGGCGAGATGATCCAAACGCCGCCCGGCCCGGTCTCATAGAGATTGCCC
>JAJPKK010000231.1 GCA_021323775.1 Hyphomicrobiales bacterium | reverse complement strand
GCCTTGGCGAGGGCCTTGATCGCTTGGATGCAGTCTTGCGGGCGGCGGCAGCCGGTCAAGGGCGATTGGCGCGCGTTTAATCGCGCGCCAATCGCCGCTTAGGCGGTTAGGCGGTCGAGACCCTTGACCTGCTGCCGCCGCCCGCGACAAAGAGCATCCAGGCGATCAAGGCCGCGAGTGATCGCGGGTTGGCCGCTTTTCACCTCCTGCCCCACTCGAAATTCAAAAGAGTTTTCCACCGGGCCTGGCCCGACCTGCAGCGCATGAAACTTCTGCTACCCGGTGGCGCGGTCCTGCCGGGTCAGTTTCCTCCTAGCCAAAAAGAGGCGACCCGGCGCAGTCCCCATGGCTGCCACGAGAACCTATGGATGACTTCAAGCCGCTCGCGCTACCAAGGGCAATCATCTAGAGAAAACCCTGCGTTGCGCACGTAACGAGTTCCGAGATTTCACCAGACGCAGAGCGCATTTCATGAAAGTCACCATCCTGGACGATTACCACGACACCGTGCGCACTTTAGCGTGTTTCCGCCAGCTCGACGGCCACGACGTCACCATCTGGAACGATCATGTCGAGGATGTCGATGCGCTCGCAGCCCGCCTCGCCGACACGGAATCCTTGGTGCTGATCCGCGAACGCACCGCAATCAGGACGCCGCTGCTCATGCGCCTGCCCCGGCTGAAGCTCATCAGCCAGCGCAGCGTCTATCCGCATATCGACGTCGACACCTGCACGCGGCTTGGCATCGTAGTTTCGTCGAGCCAGCATCCGAGCACGCCTTCATACGCCACCGCAGAGCTGACATGGGGATTGATCATCGCGGCGATGCGCCAGATTCCCCAGCAGATGGCCGCGCTTAAGGCCGGCAAGTGGCAGATCGGCGTCGGCACTACGCTGCGCCACAAGACGCTCGGCGTCTACGGCTACGGCCGCATCGGGTCCGCGGTGGCGGGCTACGGCAAAGCCTTCGGCATGAATGTCATGGTGTGGGCCCGCGAAGTCACAATGCTGAAGGCGCGCGCCGACGGCTACGCAACGGCCGCCAGCAAAGCGGCATTCTTCGAGCAGTGCGACGTCATCACCCTGCATATGCGCCTGGTCGAGGCAACGCGCGGCATCGTCACCGGCGCCGACCTTGCCCGCATGAAGCCGACCGCCCTCCTGGTCAATACCAGCCGGGCGCCGCTGATTGAGCCCGGCGCGCTGGTGGCCGCCCTGCGCGCCGGACGTCCCGGCATGGCGGCGGTGGACGTCTATGAAGAGGAGCCGATGCGCGACACTGAGCATCCTCTCCTCCATATGGACAACGTCGTCTGCACGCCGCATCTCGGCTACGTATCGCGCGACGAATTCGAGCTTCAGTTTGCCGACATCTTTGAGCAGATCAACGCCTATGCGGCAGGCAGCCCGATCAACGTGGTGAACCCGGAGGTGCTGAAGGCGCGAAGGTCATAGAGAAGCGCGACCTGTTGTGCTAGGCGTTTTCTCGCCTACATTCCGCCAGCGCGCTTTACACCGCGGACGACGTGAGATGCCCCTTACAGACGACGAACTTGAAATGTTGCTGTTGCAAGGCGAGTCTGATCGGATCGAGCGCAAAAGAAACGCCAATGACATGGATAGGATCCGCGAGGCAGTTTGTGCGTTCGCCAATGACCTGCCGGATCACCGCGCGCCTGGAGTAGTGTACGTCGGCGTAGAAGACGATGGAACCTGCTCGAACTTGGCGATCGAGGACGATTTGCTGCAGAGACTGGGTCAGATTCGAGATGATGGCGCGATTACGCCTTTTCCTGCCCTGGAGGTTCGCCGCGCCACGGTTGGAAAGTGCGGAATGGTGGTGGTCGTGGCCTATCCGTCGGAGAATCCGCCTGTTAGGTTTCGCGGGCGAGCCTGGATTCGGGTTGGTCCCCGCCGCGCAATTGCGACTCCAGAGGAAGAACGCCGGCTTATCGAAAAACGTCGTTGGGCAAATCTTCCCTTTGACGCTCAGCCGGTGACTGGCGCCGCTCTTGATGACCTGGATCTCAATCGGTTTCAGTTGGAGTACGTTCCTTCTCTCGTGTCAATGGATACGATCGCCCAGAATGAACGAACGATCGAACAGCAGTTGCTGGCTCTTAGGCTCATTACCATTGGCAAAGTGCCCACCACTACAGCGATCTTAATGCTCGGCAAGTCTCCCCAGGATTGGTTCCCCGGAGCAACAATAGCGTGGCGGCGAATTGGAGGAGCGAACCTGACCGATGATACGGTCGACGAGCGGGTCCTGACCGGCCCGATCCCCGACCAATTACGACGAATCGATGAGTTCATGGATGCAGCCAACGCGGCTCATCTGGCGATGGGGCCGACCACTCACACGAGAGTCGCTGACTATCCCCTCGCTGCGCTCCAACAGATCGTGCGAAATGCGGTCATGCACCGCAGCTATGACGGGGCCAATGCGCCGGTTCGCGTCACTTGGTATGCAGATCGCGTCGAAATCTTAAGTCCCGGTGGCCCCTTTGGCGCTGTCACACCCGAAACATTTGGCCGTCCCGGATTTACCGACTACCGAAATCCAACTTTGTCGGAAGCGCTCAAGGGGTACGGTTTTGTCGAGCGGTTCGGGCAAGGAATGGAGATTGTTCGGAGAACTCTTTTGGCGAACGGTAATCCGCCGGCGGAGTTCCAGTTCCCGCCTGAGGAAGCCCCTGCCTGGGTCCACGTGATCGTCAGGAAGCGATCATGAAGACGTTGGCTTTCTTCAACAACAAGGGCGGGGTCGGAAAGACTTCGCTTCTCTATCACTTGGCGCACATGCTCGCCCTTCGCGAGCGTCGCGTGGTTGCCGTCGACCTCGATCCGCAGGCAAATTTATCAGGCATGTTCCTGCCGGACGATCGCATCGAGAGCTTGTGGTCAGCCGGAGGGCCCGCCACTGCCTATTCGGTGATGCAGCCGCTGATCGAAGGCACCGGGGATTTGATGGCAGCTCGTCCGCAGCACGTTGCCGATCGGCTTGCCCTGATACCAGGCGATCTGACGTTGTCTGAAGTCGAGGACGAACTTTCCGCACAATGGCCTCGCTGCTTAAATGGTGAAGCCCGCGCATTCAGAGTGACGGCAGCATTTGATCGGATGCTCAGGTCGGCAGGTGCCGCTCTGAGAGCTGATATCGGCCTGATAGATGTTGGCCCAAATCTAGGCGCGATAAATCGGTGCGCGCTCGTATCGGCCGATTTCGTAGTTATTCCGATTGGGGCCGATCTTTTTTCCATTCGTGGCCTGCAAAACGTTGGACCAAAGCTCAGAGCTTGGAGGCTGGAATGGAAGGATCGGCAAGATAGGGCGCCGAAAAATTTAGGATTCGAGTTGCCCAAAGGCGGAATGCAGCCGGTGGGGTACGTCGTATCTCGGTATTCGTCGCATGGCAGCAGAGCTGCGAAAGCATTTCAACGTTGGCTGGATCGAGCCCCGCAAACCTACTCGCAGGCTGTGCTTGATGAGCCCCCCGGCTCTGCCTTACAGGAGGAGGATAAAAACCGGCTAGCACAGCTCAAGGATTATCGATCCTTGATGCCGATGGCTCAAGAAGCGCGAAAGCCGATGTTTTTGCTCAAACCTGCCGATGGAGCGATCGGCGGGCATCAAGCCGCCGTGCTGGAGTGTTACCGTGATTTTGAGAGCCTCGCAAAAAGCATTGAAGAGCGAATGGGCTTGTAGGTGAATACTGAAATCGTGTTACCTTGACGCGATTTTCAACTGGCTCTTCAGGGGGAAACACAAACATGACCCATCGTCTCGCCCAATTGATGTTCATGACGGTCCTTTTCGCAGCGCCCGCCGCCGCGGCTGACCTCAAGGTCATCTCGGCCGGGGCCGTGCGTGGCCTTATTGCGGAGATCATCGACGACTATTCGCGTCAGACTGGACAGAAATTCGACTTTACCATCGGCACCACCGGCCAATTGCGCAACATCATCGCGTCGGGCCAGCATGCCGACCTGATCATCGTGTCGGCCCCGTTGATGGGCGAACTGGAGAAGACCGGCAAGCTCGCGCCCGGCAGCCGTACCGAGCTGGGGCGGGTCGGCATCGGCGTGGCTGTGCGTGACGGTGCGACGTCGCCCGACGTTTCGACGCCCGATGCCTTGAAGAAGGCCCTGATCGAGGCGCGGTCGGTCGCTTACACGAATCCCGCCGAGGGCGGCACCTCAGGCATCTACTTCACCGGCGTCGCCGAACGCTTCGGCATCGGTGATGAAATCAAAAAGAAGGCTGTCATGACCCGCGGCGGCCGCGAAGCTGCGATCGAGGTCGCGGAAGGCCGCGCCGAGCTTGCGATCGTGTTCATCAGCGAGGCGATGGCGGTGAAGGGCATAAGGCTCGCCGGCCCCTTACCGCCGGCGTTGCAGGACTATTCGGCCTACGCCGCCGCCATCCCGCTAAGCAGCACCGATCCGGCGGCGGCGCGCGCCTTCATCACAGCCCTCACCTCGACCGCGATGGCGGAGCGCTGGCGCCGCAACGGCTTCGAGCCGCCGCTACCGCCGAAGCGGGAGGCGCCGCCACTGCCACCACGGTGACCGAAGGGAGCCAGGCGGCAAAATCGCGCCCTTGTCACTGATCGACGAATTCGAAATGCAAACGCTGGACTAGGGGGATGGCTGCCAGAGACATCCTGCGAAA
Organism: Hyphomicrobiales bacterium; assembly: GCA_021323775.1. Lineage (GTDB taxonomy): Bacteria > Pseudomonadota > Alphaproteobacteria > Rhizobiales > Xanthobacteraceae > JAJPKK01. The sequence goes on along the minus strand of JAJPKK010000231.1, from coordinate 13,165 downwards.
CAATTGGCCAGCCATCACCATCGGCGTGACTGCCGCCGCCATTGCGTGCTCGGCCGTCGTGATGCTTCACAGCCTGCCCCCGAGTACGATCGTCATGGCGGCCGGGGGCGTGGGCGGCGCCTATTATGATTTCGGCAACCGCTACCGCACGGAGCTCGCGCGCGCGGGCGTGGACGCGCAGGTCATGCAGACAGCGGGGTCGCTCGAGAATCTCGCTTTGCTGCGCAACCCGCAGTCGGGAGTGAGCGTCGCGCTGGTCCAAGGCGGTACGATCAATCCGGGGGAGTCATCGGACCTCGAATCGCTTGGCACGGTTTTCTATGAGCCGCTGTGGCTATTCCGCAGGCGTGAAGCGGCGGGCGAAGGACTTGAGGGGCTACGCGGCAAGAAAATCGCGATCGGGCCTGCCCGCAGCGGCACGCAGGCATTGGCGCTCGAACTGCTTAAGCGGCACGCGATTGATCGGCAAGCCAGCGAATTACTGCCGCTTTCCACGCGTGAGGCTGCTGACAGGTTATTGGCTGGCGGCATCGATGCGGCATTCATGGTGGCCTCCTGGGACGCACCCGACGTGAAACGGCTGCTTGGCGCGAGCCAAATCGAGTTGTCGGGCTACCCGCAAGCGGACGCCTACGTGGCGCTGTATCCCTTCCTCAACAAAGTGGTGGTGCCCCGGGGCGTGAGAGATTTGGCGAACGATCAGCCGCCGGCCGACGTCGTCTTGATCGCCCCAAAGGCCGCATTGGTGGTGCGCAAGGACCTGCATCCCGCGATCCAATTCCTGCTGCTGAATGCGGCCGTGCAAATCCACTCGGCGCCCGGCATTTTTCAGCGCGCCAACGAATTTCCCGCGGCGGAAGCATATGGCCTCCCGCTGAGCGACGAAGCGCTTCGGTTTTACAAATCGGGCCCTCCGTTCCTGCACAACTATCTTCCATTCTGGGTCGCCGAGCTGATCGGTAAGCTCGCCATCCTGCTCATTCCGATCGTTGGCGTCCTCTACCCGATGATGCGCTTCCTGCCCGTCCTTTATGACTGGACGATGCGGCATAAGATTTCGCGCCTCTACGGCGAGTTGAGGTTCCTGGAAGACGAGCTGGAGGCATTCGGCGGCAAAAATGCCGCCGGCAAAATCGCCGCGCAGCTCGATCAGTTGGAACACCATGCAAATCGGCTCAAAGTGCCGGTCGCCTATGCCAGCATGCTCTATATGTTGCGGCATCACATCGACCTTGTACGCACGCGGTTGAAGAGGCATGTGGGCGAGGTGGTTCAATGACGCGCTCCATCTGTGATCACGGCGCCCGCGCCCCTGCCGTTACTCCCGCCGTCAGTCCGTATGAAGAGGAGGCCGGTGAGGGCCCGCCAACTGAGCATGTCTAATCTGAGGGATGGGTGTTATGAGCGCGGATGCGATCCTCACCGGCCTTGCGTCAGTCGCAATGATCCTCGTCGCAGGCGCCGTGTTTGGCCGGCTGCATGGTGCTGGCGAGAGCAAGAACGTTGCTGTGGGCGATCGGGTCATGTGCGGCCTATTGGCCTTGCCGCTCATAGCACTGGCCATTCGACTCGCGTTCCCCGGCAGCGCGCCCTACTGGATGCTGCTCGGCCCGGCGCCCGTCCTGATTTACACAGTGCTGCTGGCGACGACGGGAGAAGACTTCTGAGAAATGGGGCATGAGCCGCTTCACAGGCACGCTGTTGCTGGCGATCGGCGTTCTTTACGCATGTTTGCGCTTGCGCTGTTGGAGAGGTGATGCATTCTCAGGCATCCAACTCCTTATAATGGCGGAAAATGCCCTGCTCATTGAACGCAATGCGCCGTTCTGAGTCGAGATAGGCGCGGATGCGCGGACGGTTGGCGACGCTGCCGCGCAGCGCGACAACGCGAGGAGCCTTCTTCTCGAAGCGCGTCATCGCCTGCGGAAATGCGTAACGAAGGCCCTCAACGACCTGGAAAAGCGACAGATCCGCATAGGTGAGCCTGCGGCCGAGGAGATAGGCGCCGCCGCTGCGCTCCAGCACGCGCTCGAAGTAACGCAGATATTTCGGCGCCCGATTTTGCAGGAAATCGGCGGCGCGTCGCTTTGCTTCGCGACGCTGGTCCTCGTAATAGAGCCCGCTTGCGATCGGGTGGTGGGTATCGTGAATCTCAACGACGAAGTCGGCGATGGTGAGCTGCAATTGATGCGTCCACAGGCGCCCGCCATCGCTGCGCGGCGCAAGCCCGTGACGCATGCCCAGAAAAAGCAAGATATTTGCCGTCTGCCCGATGATGAGCTTGCCGCTTTTGAGGAACGGCGGCGCGAATGGAGGATGCTTGACGCGCGAGCCGTCAAGCAGCGTCATCATCGCCGGCACGCCGCCGCCTCTGCCCGGCCTGCGCGCGACATCGACGTATCTCTCTCCAAGCTCTTCAAGCGCGAGGCGGACGAACTCGCCGCGTCCCTGGATGGTGGGCCAGTAGTATAATTCGTACGGCATGGCGGCGAGCTCGCTGGCGCGTTCCGGACATATCGAACAGTTTTTTTCGCAATCGCCGCCGGGCTTGTCCTGGCCGTCCACGTCTTTCTCGGTTCCCGCTCCTTAGTCCGCATGCCGGAAGACAGGGACGGAAAGGACGTGGATGCCCGCGACAGGGCGGGGCATGACGCTCAAATCTTTCAAACGCGCTTGCCGGCCAGCGTCGACACCAGCGCGCCGACATCGGCCAGTTTGTCGCATCCGAGCACAAAGTCGACGATCCGCCCGGCCTGCATGTCGCTTACGGTGTGCCCCGCCAGCTTGCGGAATTTTTCGACCACATCGGCCTCGCTGGCGAACTTGTGTTCGCTGCCGCGCGGCGCCTCGACGGTCTCGGTCTCCAGCGAGCCATCACCGAACCTGACATCGACCCGCACCATGTGGCGGAGCCTGGCGCCGCGCGCCGTGATGGCGGGATCGTGCACCACTTCTACCTTGGCGGCGAGCGCGATGCGGCGCGGGTCGGTCACCACAGCTTCTTCGAATTGATCGACAAAGACATCGCCTTCGGCCAGCAGGGTCGCGACGCAGAAGGGCAGATTCATCTGCGCCGACGTGAGTCCCTGCGGCTTATAGGGCCAGCCGACATGATCGACGGTGGCCTGCGAGGCATGGACGGTGATTTTGGCGATGTCCTCCGCCCGAAATGGACGCCGCGCCGCAATCGTCCGGATCGCGTCCAGCGTCGTGTGATTGCTGGCGACGCAGGAATAGAACTTGAGCGCCACGCCGAGGGTTTCGAACCGCTCGCCGAGGCCCGCAGTCAGTTCGGCAAGATTGAAACGATCGTGCGAGCGCGAGAACGTGCTGCAGAAGCCTCCATAAGGGCTTTCAAACACATCGACGATTCCGGTGAATCCTGCTTCTGCCAACAGCGCGCCATAAAGGCCGCTTTGCGCGGCGCGGCCGGCGTGCATGCGTTTGACCATGGCGCCGTATTGCGCCGCCATCAGCCCGGCCGCCTGGGTCCCGGCGATGCCGAGCGCATGGACGGCCTGATCTACAGAGAGCCGCAAGCCCGCGGCGGCGCCCGCCGCAGCCGAGAACACCCCGACGGTCGCGCCGGAATGCCAGCCCTGCCCGATATGCTCCGGCCCCATGCAGAGGCCGACGCGCGGCCCGATCTCGTAGCCGGCCACTGCGGCGCGAAGAAAATCCTGTCCGCTCATGCCGGGGCGCAGCTCTGCGACCGCGATCAGCGCCGGCAGCGTGACCGCGCCCACATGGAGCACGCCCGCCCGGTGGACATCGTCAAGCTCGAAGCTCTGGACCAGGGTCCCGTTGACGAGCGCCGCATGGGGTGCGGACAAACGGCGATCCGCGCCCCACACGATGCAGGACCTGGTCTGGTCGAGCCCGCCCAGCGTCGCCATCAGAATGCGGCTCCACGGCAGCCCGGCGCCGTAGAGCGCGCATCCGAGCGCGTCGAGGATCAACAGCTTGACGCGGGCGACCACCTCGGCGGGGATGCGCGCATAGGTCAGGCCGGCGATGAATTCGGCGATGCCCCTGGTGTGGGGGTTGTCGCCCGTGGAAGCGCGGCTCATGCGGAATAGCGCCGGTCGCGGGCGAGATAGCCAGGCGTATCGACGACCGCTTCGCGCTCCTTGAACGAGGCCATGTCATCGATCATGGCGGCGGCGCTGCCGTCGCGCGCAATCGCTGCCAGCACCCGCTGCATCGCCCTGATGGCGGCGCGCTGGGCGTCGCTCGGGATGATGACCACATGATAGCCCAGCTCCTGCAGCCTTGACGCCGGCAGCAGCGGCGTCTTGCCGCCGTGGAACATGTTGATGAGCTTGTAGCCGGGCAGGCGCTTTGCGATGTCGGCGATCTGATCCTCCGTGGTTGGCGCTTCGACAAAGATCATGTCGGCGCCGGCTTCGAGATAGGCGGCGGCGCGGTCGAGCGCGGCCGCAAAGCCCTCGACCGCGATGGCGTCGGTGCGGCCGATAAGAACGAAATCGGGATCATGCAGCGCGTCGCGCACGGCGTGCAGCCGCTGCACCATCTCCGCGCTCGGCACGAGCGCCTTATCGTCATAATGGCCGCATTTCTTCGGGAAGGTCTGATCTTCCAGATGGAACGCCGCGACGCCGGCGCGTTCGAAGGCGCGCGCCGCGCGCTGGGCCGTGAGCGCGTTGCCGTAGCCGGTGTCAGCGTCCGCGATCACAGGCACGCTCACGACGTCGACGATTTCCGCAAGGCGGCCGGCAATTTCGTCCGGCGCGATCAGGCCCATGTCGGGCACGCCGATCGAGCGCGCGATGGCGCCGCCGCTGGCATACACGGCCGGAAAGCCGGCCTGCTCGACAAGGCGCGCCGACAGCCCGTCGAACGCCCCCGGCGCCACCACAATGTCGCCGCCGAGCATGGACTTGAATTTGGTGGTGGCGCGCACGCTAACTCTCCGCTGTGGGACGACAGGAACTTCAAGTACCGGCGCCGGGACCCGGATCACGTCGGTTTAACTCGACAGCCTGGGCCATCAACTCTACAGCGGATTCCGGTCGACGGGGAACCGCTATAGCACAGCCTTGGGCAGCAAAGACAGCCTTGGCGTGACAGCAATTTTTCCCAGGCCGCCGCGCCGTGCGCATGGGTTGCAGCCTATTGACCGAGCCCTAGCTCCTGCGCGGCAGCGGCGATCCGATCCCGCTCCGGGGCATCATCGGCAAACACCTCAAGGCCGCGCCTGAGCGCCTGCCTGGCAAGGTCCCTTTCGCCAAGCACCACGCGCGACCGGATTAGCTTGATCCACCCGTCTGCGTCGCGGGGGGAGTGCTCCAGGCGACTGGCAAGACCATCAACCATTACGCGTATCATGGCCGAGCGTTCCGCCGGGCGCATCGCTTGCGCGCTCTGCACGTCGTCCTCGCTCGGTCTTTTGTCAATCGCTGCACGCGTCCCTCCCTGCGCCTTCAACGTCTCGATCAACAGGCCTGCCGACGCTGATTTCGAGTTCCATGGATCAGCCCCAAAGTCGACGCCCAAGCTGCGCTCCAGTTCGGCGATTCTGTTCCTGAGGTCGGACACCCACGGCTCATCAGAACTGGCATCGTTGAGTAATTCGACCCAGTCTGTGAGGGCTGAAACCTTGTCGCCTTCCTGTTCCTTTGCCAAGCCTTTGAAAAAGCGTGCTCGGGCATCTTTGGGGTCAAGCTTCAAGGTTTCTTCGATCGCCTTCCTGGCGTCGCTCGTCACGTTGCCTTCGGCCGCTCCAACGAGGGCCTCGACGCGAGCGCTTCTAATCTCGGCCACGTCGGGGCTGAGGTCGATCGCCTTCGCATACGCTTCGGCTGCCTCAGAAAACCGACCGGTGCTGGCGTAGGACCAGCCGAGCGTGCGCCAACCTTCGGCATCCTTGGGGTTTCGCGCCAACCGTGCGACGAGACGGTCGATCATTTCCTCGACTGACGGCAGACCGGCTTGCGGTCGCAGCCGCCGCGCGCTTTCGGAGGCGGATGTTTGCGCACCCGCAGCTTCCAGGTTCGATGATCCTTCGGCATTTGCGAAGGATTTCCGTTGCGCCCTCGCAAAATCCCGCACCGAAGGCACATCGGGATTGCCCGTTATTGCGTAAAGAGCAACCGATCCGAACACCACGATTGCGGCGACGCATACCATGGCGAAGCTTCGCTCGTTTTGAGATAGCTTTGGCAGGTAAGACTGTCGGGTTGTGTCGGCAGCGAGGGCCTGCTTCTTTATTTCGATGCGCGCCGCGGCGGCCTGCGCATCGTCAATCAAACCGTGACGTAGTTCGTTTTCGACCTCTTTCAACTGATCGCAATAGACCTCAATGTCGCCGGCCGTCTCCGCAGGAGGGTGGTCGAATCGCCGGATGAACGGCGCCGACAGCAAGACTGCAGCCACGGACGTCATGATCGTCAGAATGAGCCAAAGCATCATGCTGACCTCCTTTCGCTGGGTAGTTCGTCAAGTCGTTGCTGCTCGACGGCCGTCAGCGACCCGGGCGAATGACCGCCGTCATCCCCGGATCGCCGGCGCAAATGCCGGCCGAGCCCGATTGCGCCGATGAAAAGAAACGCCCCCGGGCCGAGCCAGAGCGCGATCGTATTCAATTGCAAAGGTGGATTCAGTCGAACGAAATTGCCGTAACGGGCGGCGATAAACTCGATGACCTGTTCATCGGTATCGCCCGAAACCAATCGCTCACGAACCAGTACGCGAAGATCATGCGCAAGCGGCGCAGCGGAATCGTCGATGCTTTGATTTTGACAGACGACGCAACGGAGATTTTGACTGATTGCCCGAGCGCGCATTTCAAGGGTCGGATCCTGCAAGACCTCGTCCGGCGTTACGGCGGAAGAGGACGTGGCGAACCCCGATGCAAACAGCACCGCCACGAACAGGTTACGCGCTGAAATGCGGAGCGTCCTTATCATTGTTCGACCTCGGTCTGCGATCGACTTTAGGTCCGGCTAGCACACGGTGAGCGGGGCTCGACTCGACGTACAAACGGCGGCGCTCAGGGGCCGGCTCTTGCGCCGGCGAAGGCGACGGCCGGGCGTGGGACGCGTTGAGGTACGCCCACACGCAGGCGCCGGTCCGACAGCGAAACGATCCCGCCGAGCGCCATGGTCAGCGCTCCGATCCACACCCACGGCATGAAGGGGTGATAATAAAAACGGACCGCCCAAGCGCCGCTGCCATCGGGCTCGCCGATCGCAACATACAGATTGGAAATCAAGTTGGTCCGGATGCCGGCGGCGACGGTCTGCTCCTGGCGGACCGGATAAAAACGCCGTTCACTGATGAGCCGAGCTACGAAACGGCCTTTGCGGATAACTTCGAAAGTGCCCCGCTCGGCGTCATAATTTGAGCCGGCCACGTCATCGACTGCCCGCAACCGGAGCACGTAGCCCGACAGCTCAAGGCTCTTGCCGGGCCGCAACATGCCGATCTTTTCGGCGGCCCAGCTTGTCATGCCGGTAATTCCGGCGACCGTTATGCCCATTCCGGCATGGGCAATAACCAGCCCGTAGAATGCTCGCGGCGTTGAGCGGGCAAGTCTCAGCGTCGTTGCAAACGAAGCATCGCCCAGGCGCGTTCGATACGCCAGAGCAGCAAACGAGCCCACGACCAGCCAGACCGCCACAGCCATGAACGCCGCAGCAAATATATTGTGCCCAGATGTGACGATCAGCACCAGGATTGAGGTCAATAAACCGGCCAACGCCGGATATTTCAGGCGGCCAGAAGCCGCGCGCAGGTTGTCGCGCTTCCATTTGAGCATGGGCCCGATAACCATAATCAGAAGCAGCGCAATCATGATCGGGACAAACGTTCTGTTATAATAAGGCGGTCCCACGGAAATCTTGTCGTTGCCGATCACGTCGACAATGAGCGGATAAAACGTTCCAAGAAATACGGTGGCGGCTGCGGCGCTCAGCAACACGTTGTTTGCCGCAAGGCCGCTCTCGCGGCTGATCGGCGCAAAGGGTGCGCCATATTTGAGGTGTGGAACGCGAAAAGCATAAAGCGTCAGGGCGCCGCCCGCGGCGAACAAAATCAACCCGAGAATGAAGACGCCCCGGGCCGGATCCAAGGCAAACGCATGCACGCTCGTCAGTACGCCTGACCGCACCAGAAAGGTGCCGATCAGGCTGAGCGAAAACGTCAGGATCGCAAGCAGTACGGTCCAACTCACGAGCGCATTACGGCGCTCGACCACAAGAGCCGAATGCAGGAGCGCGGCGCCCGAAATCCAAGGCATGAGCGAAGCGTTTTCGACCGGATCCCAGAACCACCAACCGCCCCAGCCAAGCGTGTAGTAGGCCCACGCGCTGCCAAGGGTGATTCCGATGGTCAAGAAACACCACGCCGCCAGCACCCAAGGCCTGACCCAACGGGCCCAGCACGCATCCACCTTGCCGCGGATCAGCGCCGCTACCGCGAACGAGAAAGCCATCGAGAAGCCGACATAGCCCAAATAGAGGAACGGCGGATGAATGGCGAGGCCGGGATCCTGCAGGATCGGATTTAGTCCGTTGCCGTCGTCAGGCGCTTGCGCGAGACGTGCAAACGGGTTGGAGGTCAGCGCGACAAACGCCAAGAAGCCAAACCCCACCATCCCATGCACGCCGAGCACGTCGGTTCGCAGCTGGTCGGGCAGATTGCGTCCAAACAATGCAACGGCCGCCCCAAATAGCGATAGAATAAGAACCCACAGCAGCATGGACCCTTCATGGTTGCCCCACACTCCGGCAATCTTGTAAAGGAGCGGCTTTGCCGTATGCGAATTGGCGGCTACGACCTCGACCGAAAAGTCCGACGTGACGAACGCGTAAGTCAAGGAAGCGAACGCAACAACGAGGAACATGAATTGGGCCAGCGCCGCCTGGTCAGCAAATGCCGCCACCATGGGGTCATGGCGACGCGCCGCCACAAACAGCGCGGCCGACTGCACCACAGAGACAAAAAGCGCGAGAAGGAGAGCAAAGTAACCGATCTCTGGCGCCATATGATGCGCTCGCTTCCTTTGACGCGGGATGAGCAGTGCGCCCGACCCCGGCTGCCGCTGTCCAGCAGGGGCTTTCCTCGATCGCTTCAGATACTCCGCGCTGGCGACACGCAGCCGACCGCCCGAATCGCCTATTGGCGAACCGAGGCCGGCGTCGTGCAACTGCCATCGGGGCGAACCGTATATCGGCACATCGCCGCCGCGGCCGGCGTCGGCGGCTTGCTGCGGTCGGCCAGCTTTGTGCCGTCAACATCGAAACTGTAGCGCAACCCGATCGTGGCAAAGAGCTCGGCATCGCTGGTCTTGACGCCTGGCTGCACGCCGTAGGTCCGCTGGGCGCCGATCTCAGCCTCAAGAGTCAGATTGGGGCTCCAGTTATAGTCGATCAAGATCGACGGCATGACAGTGTATTGAACGACGTTTGTCCCGCTGGGCTGGCCGTTATTCAGGACCGCGCCCGGTGAATAGAACGAGTAGCCGAGTCGCAGGCGCGGGGCGATCATCAGGTCGTTGATGATGGGGTATCTGGCATTGAAATCGAGAACGTACTGGCTGTCGGTTGACTGCCGCGCGTAGTGAAAGGCGGCAGTATACATATCGCCTTGTTTGAAGATGTTGGTAAGGATGAGCTGCGCGGTCGCGTAGTATTCCATGCCGGCGGCGAGCTGCGCCAGCGTCGGATCCAGCAAGCCGGCCGGCGTGATCGTCCGGCTCAAGTTGGCAATCGTGGCATCGGCGCTGAATTGGAGCTTGTCCGACAGCGGATGCGAGAAGCCGATCATCGCCGACTTGTATAGCGGCGTCTCGGCGAGGGCGAGTTGCTCCACCTGCTCGTTCGTGAGCGGCTGCCCTATCGCAAGCTGATTTTTAAGGAAGTCGTAGAGCGTCCCGAACGGCTGATTGAGCAGCACATTCCAGCTCGACAGGAAAGGCACCCGGCGGTAGTCGGCGCCGCCATAGAGGGTCGTTCCCATCGGCAGCGTCCACGATCCCGACAGCACCGCTTCGCCAAGCTGGTGAAAGCGCATGTCATAATCGACGTTGCCGAAAACAAATTTGGTCGGGTCAGAGTAGCGGATGTCCGAGCCGACAGCTTCGCGATCAACCAACCATCGGCCACGCTCCTCGTTATAGTAGACCGACGCCTCCAACCCGCCGAGCAGCGGCCCTACGCCGATGCCTCCGCCGTAAAAATATCGCTCCGCCGTGAACGGCAGATTGTAGCGGCTGTTCGCCGGCGATCCGCCGACGACGTCAACCGTGAAAAGGGGAAGAGGCTGCCAACTGAACAGCGCGCCATCGAAGCGGCCAAACACGCCATCGCCATTGTAGGTCTGGCGGCCCGCCACTGTACGTAGATTCCAATCCTTTACCACCATATCGACGCTCGCCTGGGCAACACCTATCTGATCCACCTGATCGCCGGTCGGGCCATTGATATTGGTCGAAAACCGATGCTCTTCGCCTCCGTTAAACCGGATTTTTCCCGACGTTTTGTCATCGTTCCAGGTCGCCAGCAAATCGAGTGTGGTGAATATCTCGTTCTGATGAACGGAATGATCGTCGACATTCGCGGCGACATTGGGGGCGAGCGACGTGTCGCGCGCGGTGGTGTTGGCGTCGTCACGGATATAGAACGACGACACGCTGCCGACGAGCGACCAGGTTGTTTCGTTGGTCCGCGTGAATTTGCCTATCGGCAGCGCCTTTGCGGGCATTTCAGCCGGCGCGCGAAGGGGAGCGGCCGCGTCGCCTTGCGCCGTCACGACGCCGGCAAGGCGCTGCCTCACGCGTTCGCTCGCTTCGCCGCTGGGATAGCGGCGAAGATAATCTTCGTATGCGGCGCGCGCCTCGCCAGATTGGCCGTTTCGCTGATACGCGAGACCCAGGAGCTCTTGAGCCTCGGGGCTATACTGGTTCTCCGGATAGCCGAGAACCTTCCTGAAGAGCTTTATCGCTTCGCCGAAGTCGTTGCGCTTGAGGGCCGCTCGCCCTTCGTCCATCGAGGCGGCCGCGGCCCTCAAATCTGCGTCGGAAATCGAGCCGGCGCGTCGATTGTTGCTTATGTTTGTTGCAGCGGCGTCCCCGGTGGCCTGAGCCGAAGCCGGTTGCGCCGCCAGCAGCGCTGCATCCAGCACAATGAGCACCACAAGCGGACGACGGAAGTCGAGCCCCATCACCATCCGCCTCCGAGGGCGCGGTGGGGATTGAAATTACGCGCCACGATGGTGCGCTGCGTGCTGTCGGCGTAGGTGTGGCAGGAGCCTGTGCAGTCACGTAACTCGGCGACCGTGTAGTAGACTTTCACGGGCCGCTCGAATTTGACGTGGGGCATCGGGCGATATTTGTCGACATGGCATCCGGCGCAATCTGGTTTGAACGCCGGGAATTTCCACGCGACCGTCTGGGCATTTGCGACGTGACAGCTGTCGCAACTGACGGCAGGGCCGTGATTCGTATAAAGTGGCGACATGTGCCGATACGTCACCGGCGTCCAGAACGAAGTCCGGTGGCAGGTGTCGCAGGGCAATGTTGTCAGGAGATGCCGAAGCGGCCTGCCTTCGGCGGTCGCGCCGTTGTGGCAGCCGACGCACGTTCCGCTCAGGCTGGAGTGATCGACGCGCGCGCCCGCAAAGGTCACTGTGCTCTTGTGGCAAGTCTCGCAGGCCGCATTCGTGACGATGTGCCGTGCCGGCTTGCCGGTGGCGATCGTACCGCTATGGCACCTCGCACAATTCGCAACGAGCCCCGCGTGGTTCATGCGGGCTCCGGCGAACGTTACCGTACTCTTATGGCACGTCTCGCACGGCGCATTGGCGACGACATGGTTTGGCCCCTTCCCGGTCGCCGCAGCGCCGTTGTGGCAGGCGGCGCAACCTCCGACCAAGCCGGCGTGGTTCGGCTTTGGGTTGAGCAGGCTCGATGATGTCTGAACGTGGGTCGATTTTGACGAAGCCATGCTGGCTGGCGGCGCGGTCCTCGTCGTTGAAGCGGACGTTGCGCTGGTCGACGGCGGCGTTGCCTTTGACGCGTTCGAGGTCGCAGCAGTTGCGCCAGGCGTCGTCGAATTGGTGTTCGGCGTTGCAGCGGTCGCGCCTGAAGTCGCGGCGGAGGTTCTCGTAGCCGTGCCCGGCATCGTCGCGGCGGTCGTGGGCGCTTGCGGCGCGCTGGGCGGCAATATCCCGCCCTTGAAGGTCACGGTATTAAAGTGGCAGTTGTTGCAGGGCGCGTTGGTGATGGGGTGGTTCGGCGTCTTGCCGACGGCAATCTTGTTGTTGTGGCAATTGGCGCAGGGGCCGAGCGCCTGGACGTGATCGATGAATCGATAGTCGCGCCAAGTCGTCGTTTGATGGCAGCCTTCGCAGTAATTCGTCGTTATGGGATGCGAAAGCACGGATGCGGCGCCCGGCGCGGTCATGCCATTGTGGCAACCAAAGCACGCCCTCGGCGTGGTTTTGTAACGCGCGTTGATGTGACACGACGCGCACGGAACGAAGACATGCGTGCCGGTGAGCGGAAATCCGGTCGGATCGTGATCGAAACGCGAAGTCGACGCATTTTGTGCATGCAGCGGCGTGGCGGCGACTGTGGCCGCTGCCGCCACGGCCGCCAATATCAGACCCACTGATCTCAAAGAGATCGTTCTCATCTGCCTTAATGCCTTACGAGCTCTGCTCGCCGCCTCGGAGACCTTGCGTCGATAAGGACAATGAGAGGGGCATCGACGCGTGGTCGAACCGTCCGATCCTTCCGCGCGGCGACGACAGCCGTTCAGCGCCGACGCCGTCGGCGTCCGCCTTTTCGGCATTTCGGATTTAACAGGTATGCGACGCGCGATCGTGACGTCCGCGCGCGGTTCGCGCGTACGCCTCGCCTATGTCGTAGGCGGCGCTCCGGACAATATTCGGCCGCTGTTATCGCGATTGAGCGAATCTGAGAAATTCATTGGCCATCCCCTGCCTTCTGGAAAGGCTGCACCACCACCAACCAGGACGCTCGTTGACGATGCGCCCGCTTCGCGACCTTGTGCGCATTCGGAAAATTGCTGGTGAGGTTCCACAACCCGACGCGCTGAAGTTCCCCGTAAGCTTATGAAGCTTCAGTCGCCGCGATTAATCGCATTAGATTCGGACCACATCACGCATGTCGTTGGGCTAT
>JAJPKK010000115.1 GCA_021323775.1 Hyphomicrobiales bacterium | reverse complement strand
GCAACGTCTATGGCGGCTATACGGCGAAGATGACTGTGCGGCGGTTTGTGAAGGGCTGACCCGCCGCTTCCTGAGTTGCAGCGCATTTCGCTGACATCGAGTTACGTCCTGGGCGCCGCCGGGCTTGTCCGCCGACGCCCAAGTCTTCCGCCCAGGTCTTCAGGCGCGGAGCGGAAATAATGGAGGTTGGCCGGGGACAAGCGCAGCCGCGAGCCGGCCACACGGCAACCCGCGATCGCGCACAATGCCGGCGAGAGCGGTGCGCTGTTGCACGGCGCGGCCGCCGCCGTCTTTGCGCGCCACGAAAAATGCACTAACATCGATCGCACTGCGAAATCCAAAATCAATCCTCGGGAGGCTCTCATGAATAAGCTGATCGTGCCTGCTGTCTTCATCGCCATCGGGGCCGCAGGCGGCGTTGCCTGGTCGCAGACGCCGGCGCCCAATCCGAACGTAAAGGTCTACTACACCACGCCGCTTGAGAACGACGGTTCGCGATTCGTGCGGCTCCAGTCCGTCACCATACCTCCGAAAGAGGGCAACAATTTTCACCGGCACCCCGGCGATCAATGGTCGGCGGTCCAGGAGGGAGAAATCACCTTGACCATCCAGGGCCAGGCGCCGCGCACCCTCAAGGCCGGCGACAGCGTCTATATCCCCCGTGGCACCGTGCACCGCAACCAGAACCTCACTGACAAACCGGCGCGCACAATCGAACTCAACATCATGGACAAGGACAAGCCGCTGCTTGAGCCGGTCCCGGTGACCCAGTAGTCAACATCGCATTAAAATTGTCGCGCTGGATGGGCTCAGCGTCAGCAAGACCCATCGTGGGCATAATGTGGCTGGCGAGGGATTTGCCATCGCTGGACATGCGCGCAGGCGCCAGCCCTCTCAGGCATGCGCCTGATGCTATTCAGACAACCGGAGCCGCGCCGCGCGTGTCCCGGGGAAGGAGGAATGCATGAACAAATTGATCGTCCCAGCCATCGCCGTGGCGGCCGCTGTGGCGGCGCCGGCGTGGTCGCAGACGCCGCAGCCTCAGGGATCGCGCTTTCAGCCGACGCCTTATTTCGTTATGCCGCTTGAAAAGGACCCGACCCGGCAAGTGCGGCTGCAATCGGTCGTGATTCCGCCGGGCGCCGGGAACCAGTTCCACCGCCATCCGGGCGACCAATGGTGGGCGGTGCAGGAGGGAGAGGTCACCTATACGGTCAAGGGCCAGCCCTCGCGCGTGCTCAAGGCCGGCGACTTTGTCTATGTCCCGCGCGGTACCGTCCACCGCAACCAGAATCTTTCGGATAAGCCGGCACGCTCGATCGAGCTCAACATCACCGACAAGGACAAGCCGCAGACCGAGCAGGTGACGGAGTGACGGCAATCATTTTGGATTGTGTTGGTTAGCGCGGGTTCTCTCTGACGCACCCTGTAGGGGCGACCCGCGCGCTCGCCGGGTCTGCGCACGGCGTGTGCCCTGACCGGTCGTGATCAGGGTCATCTTAGGCCGTCCATTGCGAACCGCCGGCAACGGTGCGGCCACAGGAGTCGCCCCGTTGCCGCTTCTGCCGCCCGGCGATCTCGAAAACGCCCTTGAAAAAAGCCGAAGCGGAAGTTCGTCCGCACCTTGCAGCCGAAGTTTTCCAGGCCACATTGCCATCCAGGCAATGAGCCTCGGGCTTTGTCACGCCCGGCGTCAAGGGCTGACATGCGCAGACCCCGGCCATTCCGCAGGCGAGCGGCGGCGCAGGATTGTTCCGTCCGACGTGCAGAATGACCCAACCCTTCCTTTGATAGATGGCCCACGAGATCGAGCGCAAATTCCTGGTGAAAGATGACCGATGGCGCCATGGCGCCGACGGCGGCGTGTCGATCCGGCAAGCCTATCTCTGCCGCACGCCGTCGATATCCCTCCGCATCCGGGTGGCGGACGAGAGTCGTGCGACGCTTACGGTGAAATCACCGGAAGCGCAAATCAGAAGGCTTGAATTCGAATATCCAATTCCGCTCGCCGATGCGTACGCGCTGATCGCGTTGCGGGAGGGCGCCATTGTGGAGAAGCGGCGCCACAGGCTTCCTTGGCGCGGCTTGACGTTCGAGATCGACGTGTTTCAGGGCGAGAATCAAGGTCTCGTCATCGCCGAAATCGAGCTTCCGCATGAAAGCGCATGCTTTGAAAAGCCGGCGTGGCTCGGTGCGGAAATCACTGCCGATGCCCGCTACTCGAATGCCAGTCTGGCTGCCAGGCCGTTTTCGAGCTGGTCAACACCTTCACGCGCCAATCACTTCGTCTCTTTGAAGTAGCGCAGGTCCGGCGGCGGTTGATCTTTCTTGGCCGGCATCAGGAGGCCATCGGCGCTGAGGAAATAGCTCTCCTTGCCGATGGCGACATGGACGTTGTTTTCCGCGCAGACGTCTTCGCGCCACCAGATCGGCTTGTTGGTCGTCACCCGCCGATAGGTCTTCTTCACCAGCCACGGGCGCGTCAGCGCATTGTCGATCGTGGTGATATCGTCGTGGAGCAGGTTGCGATCGGCCTTGTCGAGATAGATGCGCTCCTTGACCACTGTTTTGTTATCCTCGTGCAACGGAATGCCGCTGGCGTCGAAGACGCGGGGCCCTTTCATGCCGCGCGTCTCGACTTCGAGGGTGTCGTAGCGGCCGTCGCCGTCCTCATCAAGCCATTTGCCGATCGAATATCCTGAGAACTGCGGATCCTCGTCCATGTTGCTTGGAAAGGACCGGCCGTCCGTGTAGATGCGGCGATTGTCGTGGATGTGCTCGATCAGAATGTACGTGGTTTGCGGCGTGACGACGACTTCCATCGGCGCATAGGCAATCATGACCCGCGGCATGCCGGGCGACAGGCACGTGAAGGTTGGATCCGTACCTTGCCCGCCTTCCGCCTGATCCCTCAGATTGGCCTCATAAATGGCTTGATATTCCGGAGTCAGCGGCGCTTCCTGCCCGAGGCCGACGGGTTTGGTCTCATCCCATGGCAGGCCGATGCGCAAGGGATTGCCGGTGTTGGTCCGGCGCCATTGACCCTTCAGATCGGGGTATTTGGACTCATCAAACGCGGCGGCGCCCGGCGGCGCCAGCAACGCGGCCGCAAGCGCGGTCGCGCCGATCAAGCTTCGGAAACGCATGTGGTCCTCCCTGGCGATCTTGTGGGCAAAAGGTACACGACATGCGGTTGCGCCGGAAGGGCACGGACCTGGCGTTTCGATGCCGGGCTTTGCAACGCGGCAAAAAATGGACATTCTTGAGAGCGAAGCCGCGCTGCCGAGGCCGGACTTGCAGGATCGGTTGAGCAGGCCCTCCCTACCCTCTGGCATGCGGGAAGGCAGAGGGGTCGCGCCGATGAGGGGTTCCGCCGTCGCTCAACCCGTTCTACCCAACCCACAGGTGATATGGGACAGAAGATGCGAAGCATTTGCTTAACGTCGCCGTTGCTTGCCGCGATCGCCGGCCTGGCGCTCGGATGTCTGAGTCTCGCGCCGTGCGGGCATGCTGCCGAAGCATCTCCCGCGGGCCGGTACGCGGAGCTTCCAGGCGTCAAGCTGTGGTTCACCGACACCGGAGGCGCGGGCGCGCCGATCGTGCTCCTGCATGCCAACACCGGCACCAGCGAAAGCTGGCAGCCGCAGGCGACAGCCTTTGCGCAGCAAGGCTATCGGGTCATCGCTTTCGACCGCCGCGGCTGGGGCAGGAGCGTGGCAGACCCGACCACTGGTCCGCAGCCTGGCAGCGTTGCGGGCGATCTCGATGCGCTCGCGGATCACCTCAAGCTCGACAGGTTCCACCTGGTGGGAGTGGCCGGCGGCGGCTTCGTTTCAATCGATTATGCGGCTTGGCGCCCGGAACGTCTGCGCAGCCTTGTCGTCGCCGCAAGCACCGGACAATTTGCTGAGAAAGAGATGCGGGATTTTACCGCCCGGATCGAAATTCCGGAGCTTCGCAAGCTGCCCGCGGTGTATCGGGAGGTTGGCCCTTCATACCGTGGCGCCAACCCGGAGGGCACCAGGCGCTGGATCGAAATCGACGCGCATGCCCAGCAGCAGGACGCTCCGGCCCAGCCGCTGCGTACGCCCAACACCTTCGCCAAGCTCGAGCGCCTCACGATGCCTGTGCTCGTCATAGCGGCCGACGCCGATCTGCTCGCGCCGCCGGCCTTGATGCGCGCCTGGGCAGCGCATTTGAAGAACTATGAATGGGCCATGGTGCCGGATTCCGGCCATGCGATCGCATGGGAACATCCGGACTTTTTTAACGAGACGGTTCTCGCATTCGTCAAGCGACATTGAGACTGCGGGGAGCGAGGCCACGTTCGCTGACGCTTGTCTGGCCTCATTGTCGTTGACCCATCACCGGTCTCCCCGGCGGACGGTATCCCCGTTGCAGCGGAAGGTCGGGAGGAACCGCCCGGCAATTCTACCCTCGGGCGAAGGAAGTCACATGGATTCCGCCGCGAGCAGCGCCGCCGACCCCATTGACGACGCCGCCAGATCAGCGCACCATGGCCGCGGTCATCTTTACCTTTCAGGTTCGATGATCGACCTCATGTATCCTGCCCGCGTCGGATGGCGCGGGCTTTTTTATGAATCGACGCGGTAAGTGCTGGCGCAATCGCGGAGCAGCTCACGACGCCGCTGCTTCGCGTTCAAAAATCCAGCGTGTTGGCAGCGGGCACTGCTGCGTCCTTTCCCGAGTAATATTCATGCGGGTTGTCGGCGCACACTGATTCCGGCCATTGGCCCAGCGGCGACAGGGGACGCTGATAAATGATGCCCGCCGACCACGGCGTCGTAAACACGCCTCTAATCGCTGACGGGGACAACGGCGGTTTCGCCATCGCGAGGAGCAGTCGCAGCAGCGTCGGGTGCTCTTTCAAGTTCCTGCAGGATCATGATCTTCTGCCATACTTTTTGCGAGAGCCCGGCGCCGACGCGCTCGATATCGCTGACCACTTCGGCGACCGCCCGATCGTCAAGACTCTGGCCAAAAAGGACCGCAACCTTCGAAGTCAGCGACAGCATTTCCGAACAATAGTCGAGATATCGCGTCATCTGAAATCGGTTGAGCACAAGCGGCGGAGACGATGGGGTGTTCGCACGAACGACGAATTTGCTTGGATCCTTCGTCAGCTGATGCATATCAATCACATGGACGATGGAGCGAAGCTCGTGCAGCGCCGCCAGAGCGCGGCGGCGTTTGAGGCGCTCTTCCAGCTTGAGCAGGGAGAGGACCGCCGCCCCGGCGAGGATCGTGAGGTTGGCTGCTGCCTCAATGCCCTGCGCAGCAGAGGAAACGTTATCGGCAGCCGCGTTGGTAAAGTCGATCAGCGATAGCATCCATCCAAGAACCGCAAGGCCGACGGCTATCGTGGCGAAAACGAGGATGCGCAGCCCAACATAGGCGCGTGCGATGCTGACTGCGCGTCGCGTATCTTCCTTCGCGATCGCATGAAGCTGAACGCACACCCTGTAGAGCCCGCATTCGCCGAATCGCTCGAAGATCCGCGCGACAAGCCTCTCAATCGTTTCGACCACTGGGCCGGGTCTCAGGATCAACCTTTCACGACCGGATGACACGGGCGGACGACCTCCTTTGACGAGAGCACGGCGCGATGGCAAACGCCGGAGCTCTCTTAGCGTTCGGAGCACAGGGCTGCGACAATCCCGTGACAGGCGCCGTATGCGTTGGCACGGGGAAAATACGTGGGGCAGGATGTGGGCGCCTCCGGCGACGCCAGCGCCGATGACACGGCCGAACTGGCAAGGCGACAGGCTTGCGCCGGTAATATGGCCGGCATGCATGTCGGAGAAATCGACATCCAACGCGCTCCCTTCCGCCGCCTGCGCTGCAGGATGTATAATCGTTACGACAAGGGGAGGAAGGCATGGCTTTCTCTGCTTCACTCAGGCTCGCAGTGCCTGCGGCGGTGCTGTTCGCGGCGATTGCGACCAACGCACGCGCGTTCGACGAGAGCAAGTATCCCGATTTTGCTGGGGTGTGGCGCAAACCGATCGGAATCGGCAATCAGTGGGATCAGACGAAGCCGCTGGGGCGCGCGCAGGAGCCGCCCCTCACGCCCGAGTACCAGGCGATCTTCGAGGCGAGCCTTGCGGACCAGAAGGCCGGCGGGCAGGGCAACGACGCACCGTCGCGCTGCGTGCCATTTGCCATGCCGCGGGTGATGACGGTGGTGTTCGACATGGAGATCGTCGTCACGCCTGCCGCCACCTACATGCTGTTCGCCCATTCCATGCCCAGGCGCATTCTCACCGATGGGCGCGACTGGCCGCAGGAGATCGAGCCGACCTTCCTCGGGCTCTCGATCGGCCGATGGATCGATACCGACGGCGACGGCCGCTATGACGTGCTCGAGATCGAGACCCGCGGCCTGAAGGGCCCGCGAACCTACGAGGGCACCGGCCTGCCGTTTCACGCCGACAACCAGACCGTGGTGAAGGAGCGCCTTTTTCTCGATAACGGCAATCCGGATGCGCTCCGCGACGAGATTACGGTGTTCGACCACGCCTTGACGCGGCCCTGGACGGTCACCAAGCGATACCGCCGCGACCGCAATCCGGTGCGGCTGGAATACAACTGCTCCGAAGATAATCACCACGTTCTGATCGGCGGCCAGGATTATTTTTTGAGCGGAGACGACACGCTGATGCCCTCCAAGAAGGGCCAGCCGCCGCCGGACCTTCGTTATTTTGGGACGACGGGGAAGTGAAACACAAGTAGGGTGGGTTGAGCGCAGCGAAACCCACCATTGGCCTCGCCTCTGGAAGGCGCTGATGGGTTTCGCTATCGCTCAACCCATCCTACGATGAGCCGCGCAGAAGCGACCCCGCTTCACTTCAACGGCACCATCGCGGTCACATCGACCTCGAGCATCATTCCGGGCCATGCCAGTTGGACGATGTTGAGGAGCGTGTGGGCAGGCGGGAGCGTCGTGCCGAAGACTTCCGACCGGCATCTGCCGTAATCGGCCTGGAAGCGCATGTCGGTGACGTAGCTCACAATCTTGACGATATCTCCGAACCCGGCGCCGTTCTTCTCCAGTGCGCGCCTGATCTTGTCGTAGGCGTATCGGCATTGAGCGGCGAAGTCGTCCTCGTGACGGATGTCGCCCGGCTTGCCGTTTTCGTCCTCGGCCCCGACGCCGGCCAGGAAGATCATCTTGGCGGGCCCCGAGAAGCTCACGGCGACGGCTTCGGAGAAGCGGCCTTTGGCCCATTCCGAGTAATTATAGTTCCTCTTCTCAAAACCCGGCGCCGTCTGCGCCGAAGCGGTCGTCGAACCCGTGCTGATTGCGGCGATGAACCATAAAGCGAATGTCGCTATCCGCGCCGCGAATATCGTTGTCCTTGTCATAGTGGGGCTCCGTCTGAAATACATCTCCGGCACAATGTACCGAAATTCGGGGAGACGAGCACTTGCTCTACGACGACAACCTGACCACCGAGCGGCCGACCTTCGTGACCCACCTGGAATGCGCCTATACGGGCGAGCGCCACGCGGCCGACGAGGCGCACAACCTCTCGCGCGCCGGCAAACCGTTGTTGGTGCGCTATGATCTTGCGGGCGTCGCCAAAGCGCTGACCAAGGAAGCACTGGCGCGGCGGGCGCCCGACCTGTGGCGCTACCGAGAGCTGCTTCCGGTCCGCCGTGTGCAGGACATCGTCAGCCTGGGCGAAACCGTGACGCCGCTCATCGAACTGCCGCGGCTCGCGGCCAGGCTTGGCAGCACAGCGCTTCTGGTCAAGGACGAAGGACGGCTGCCGACCGGTTCGTTCAAGGCCCGTGGCCTTGTCATGGCGGTGTCCATGGCCAAAGCCTTCGGCATCAAGCACATGGCGATGCCGACCAATGGCAATGCAGGCGCGGCGCTCGCGGCCTACGCCAGCCGTTGCGGCATCAAGACGACGATCTTCTGTCCGGAAGATACGCCGGAGGTCAACGTCAGCGAGATCGCGTTGCAGGGCGCCACTGTCTATCGGGTCAATGGCCTGATCGATGACTGCGGCAAGATCGTCGGCGCCGGAAAGGAGAAGGCGGGCTGGTTTGATGTCTCGACCCTCAAGGAGCCCTATCGGATCGAGGGCAAGAAGACGATGGGACTGGAGCTGGCCGAGCAGTTCAACTGGGAGCTGCCGGACGCGATCTTTTATCCGACCGGCGGCGGCACCGGCCTGATCGGCATGTGGAAGGCTTTTGCGGAGCTTGAAGCGATCGGCTTCATCGGTCCCAAGCGTCCCCGAATGATCGCCGTGCAGGCCGCCGGATGCGCCCCGATGGTGCGGGCCTTCGAGGCGGGCGTCGAGCATGCGCCGCGCTTCGAGAACGCCTATACGGTCGCAAGCGGCATCCGGGTTCCGCAGGCGATCGGGGACTTTCTCATTCTGCGCGCCGTGCGCGACAGCAACGGCTTTGCCATCGCGGTGACTGATGAGGCTATCATCGAGGCGGTGGATGAAGTCGCACGAGGCGAAGGCTTCCTGATGTGCCCAGAGGGAGGCGCCACCTATGCGGCGTACAAGCAAAGCCTCGCGGACGGCCGCATCGGCCGCCACGAACGCGCCGTGCTGTTCAACTGCGCGACCGGCCTCAAATATCCGTTACCCCCGGTGCATCGGACGCTCGACCTCAATAAGGAGATCGATTTTGCGAGCCTGTGACGGGCTGGGCGCGAGCGTGCCCATGGCCCTTGTAGGATGGGTTGAGCGCAGCGAAACCCATCAGGGACTGCCTCATGCCGCAAGCTTCCGCTTCACCAGCCGCTCCGCATTCCCCACGTAAATCTTGCGCCGCGCCTCGTCGTCGATGTCGAGGCCTTCGATGACCGCGATCGTCGGCGCGATCGGCCCGAGCGGCGTGTCGGTGGCGAAGACGATATGATCCGCGCCGAAGAATGCGAGGCCGCACGGAATGCCGTATTTGCCGCCGAACATGGCGGTGTCGCCGTAGAACTCCTTGAAATATTCAAGGTGGGGACGCTTGAGCGAGGTCAGCACCTCGGAATAGTCCTCGCCCGACGTGCGCGCGCCGAGCACGTCAAGGCCGGGGCCGACGCGGCCGTCGAAATATGGGATCATGCCGCCGCAGTGGTGGGTGACGATCTTGATGCCGGGATGCCGGTCAAACAATCCGGCGAATACGAGCCGGCTCATTGCTACCGAAGTGTCGTAGGGCCAGCCGAAGCACCACCACATCTCATAGCGGGATTTCGCCTCGGCCGGGTAATCCGTCATGGCGGCGGTGCGGGCCGGGTGCAGCCAGATCGGCAGGTCGAAGCCCGCCATTGCGGCGAACACCGGAGCGAACGCTGGCTCGTCAAGCGGCCGCCCGGCGAGCGGAGTGAAGACCTGGACGCCGCACGCGCCCAGTTCCGTGACGGCGCGCGTCGCTTCGGCGACAGAACCTTCGACGTCCGTGAGCGACACCGCCGCCACGAAGCCGGCAAACCGTTCCGGATGGCGCGCGCACAAATCGGCCATGGCGTCGTTGCCGATGCGGGCAAGCTGCAAGGCGGCAACGCCTTTGGCGATATCCTCAATCGGCGGATTGGGCAGCGAAATGATCTGCCGGTAGTCGCCGAACTGATCCATCTCGCGAAACCGCTCGTTGAGGTCGAAGAGCTTGGTGATGGACCGCAGCCGTTTGCCCAGATTCTGAGTCTGCGGCGACAACTTGGTCATTTCCTCGAAGAATTTCTCCGGGTAGATGTGGCAGTAGATGTCGATCAACGGATAGCTCGCCATCGTCTCCTCGCTCGGCATCACGGGCCGCCCAAACTTCGAAAAACAGTAGCACCTTTCTCTTGGAACCGATCAAGATGCTTCCCTCCCTCAATGGCGAGACGCGCCTTCACCTCATTCTCGGCGACCCGGTCGGCCAGACCAAGTCGCCTTCCGGCCTCACTGGCGAATTCGTGGCCCGCGGCGCCAATGCGATCTGCATTCCGGTGCATATCGCGCCGGCCGACTTCGATGCCTTTGTGGCCGCGGCCAAACGCGGGCAGAACATCGACGGCATCGTCATCACCATCCCGCACAAGTTCGCTGCGCTGCGTCATTGCGACGAAGCATCCGATCGCGCCCGCTTTCTCGGCGCGGCCAATCTGCTGCACCGCATCGCCGCGGACCGCTGGCGCGGCGACATGACCGACGGCGCCGCCATGGTGGCGGCGCTGCGGCGCGCCGGCTTTAATCCGGCGGGAAAGCGCGCCCTTGTCATTGGCGCGGGCGGGGCCGGCTCTGCGGTCGCTTTGGCGTTGATCGAAGCCGAGGTGGCGACGCTTGCAGTGGCAGACATGGACACGGAGCGCCGCTCAACCCTCATCGAACGCATGGCCGCGAGAGCGCCCGGGGCCGTGCGAACCGGAACCACCGACGCCGCCGGCTTCGACCTCGTGGTGAATGCGACGCCGGCCGGAATGCAGCCGACCGATCCCTTGCCCGTCGATGCGGCGCGGCTTGAGCCGTCCGCATACGTTGCGGATCTCATCACCAGACCAGTCCTCACGCCGCTGCTCGAAGCCGCCCGCCGCCGCGGCTGCAAGGTCGTGACCGGAGAGGACATGTTCGCCGCGCAGGCGGGCGATATGGCCGATATTCTGCTGGCGCCGCCTGCATCCTGATGACAAGGACCGTTCCGTGACCGACAAACTCGCCAAACTGCGCCACGAGCTTGCCGTCGCCAACCGCATCCTCGCCCACGAAGGCATTATCGATGCTTTCGGACATGTCAGCATTCGCCATCCCGACGATCCGGGCCGCTATTTCCTGTCGCGATCACGGTCGCCGGAGCTGGTGGGGCCCGACGATATTCTCGAGTTCGACCTCGACTCGCAGCCGATCGAACCACCCGCCGCGCACCTCTATGCCGAGCGCGTCATCCACGGCGAGATCTACAAGGCGCGGCCGGATGTGGCCGCGGTCTGCCATCACCATGCGCCGGCCGTCATGCCATTCTGCATCAGCGGCGATCCGGTCGTGCCGGTGTTTCACCTCGGCGCCGCGATGGGCGCAGTGGCGCCGTTCTGGGACAGCCGCGATGAATTCGGCGACACCAATCTGCTGGTGGTGAAGCATGCGGAAGGCGCCTCGCTCGCCCGCGCGCTTGGCAAGCATTCCATCGTGCTAATGCGACGCCATGGCGCAACCGTGGTCGGCGCAAGCCTGCGCGAACTGGTTTTCCGCGCCATCTATTCCTGCGACAATGCCCGCTATCTGAGCGAGGCGAAGCGGCTCGGCAATTTCTCCCCGCTGACGCCGGGCGAGATTGAAATGGCGCAAGCGATCTATCAGCTTCCCACCGCGCAGAACCGGGCCTGGGAATATTGGGAGACACGGCTCGTGAAGCGGGGCGGCATGCCCGCCGGATCGATGCAGGTTGCGGCGGCCCCCCAACGTTCCCCCTCCCGCTCGCAGGCGAGGGTTGGGGGGACGGGGACGCCGGCCAAAGTGACTGTTAAGAAAACTGCCAAGAAGGCAGCGGCCAGGAAGCCCGTCACGCCGAAGGGAGGGAGACGCAGATGAAAAGTGCCGGTTTCGTGAAGCTCGCCCTTGCCTTGCTCATAACCGCGCTGGCTATGCCCGGCGTCCGGGCCGAGGACACCCTGAAGGTCGCGATCGGCCAGATCAACAATTGGGAAAACCAGGCGCCGACGCTCGGTCAGGAGGCCGGCATCTTCAAGAAGCATGGCCTCGTGCTCGACACGTTCGGCACTTCCGGCGCCGGCGAGACCTTGCAGCCGATCATTTCCGGCAGCGCCGATATCGGCATCGGGGTCGGCGTCGCCGGCGTCATGCGCGCCTTCTCCACCGGTGCGCCGGTCCGCATCCTCGCGCCCGCGTTCACCGGCACGGCCGACCTCTATTGGTATGTGCGGGCCGATTCGCCGCTCAAGACGCTCGCCGACGCGACGGCGCGCAACACGATCGCATACTCCACCAACGGATCGAGCTCCCACAATATCGTGCTTGCCTTCGTTGACGAACTGGGGCTCAAAGCAAAACCAACGCCCACCGGCAGCCCGCCCGCCACCCTCACCGCCGTGATGTCGGGCCAGATCGACATCGGCTGGGCGGCGCCGCCCATCGCAATGCAGGAAATAAAGGACGGCAAGGTCCGTATCATCGCCCGCGGCAGCGATGTCCCCTCGCTCCGCGGGCAGACCGTGCGGGCGACCATCATCAATGCCGGCCTGTTGCAAAAACGTCCTGAAATCGCCGCCCGCTTCATGGCGGCTTATCGCGAGACGATCGACTGGATGTATTCCGACCCGCATGCCGTCGAACTCTACGCAAAGAAGATCGACAAGCCGGTCGAACTCGTTCGCGATACCATCAAGACCTTCTACCCGAAGGAAGCCCTGCAATCCGACCACATGGACGATATGCCGGGAATTCTTCGCGATGCGGTGAAACTCAAGTTTCTCCGCGAGCCTCTGACCGAGGCGCAGTTGAAGGAGCTGGTCCGCACGCCGCCGAGGTAAGTCCGCCCAAACCAATGGAGACATGCCGATGACACATCAGCGCAAAGCCGCTCCGACACGGCGCCGCGTGCTGGCTGGCGCTGCCGCCGCAGGCGCGGTCGCATTCGCCCCGGCCATCGTTCGCGCGCAGGCGAAATCGCTGAAGATCGCCGTTCTGCTGACGCGCTCCGGCTATCTTGCACCGGCAGGCCAGAGCTGTCACCGCGGCGCGCTGATCGCTCCCAGAGTGCTGGCTGACTATGGGCACCAGGTCGATCTCGTCCACGTGGACGTCGAGTCCAATCCGGACGTCGCGCGCAACCAGGCCGAGCGGGTGATCAATGACGGCGTCGACGTTGTGGTCGGCGCCTTCGATTCCGCCTGCACGCTCGCCATAGCGCAGGTGTGCGAACAGCGCCAGGCGCCGCTCGTTGTCAACATCGCGGCGGCGCCCGCTCTCACCGAGCAGGGCTACCGGTTCCTGGTGCGCAATTTCCCGACCGGCAGCCAGATCGCCGTCAACGGACTCGCCCGCATCAAGGCCTTTATCGAAGCCACCAAGGCGAACCCCAAGACGGCGGTTTTCCTGCACGTGAACGACACCTTCGGCACTGCACAGCGCCAGGCGATGGATCGCCTGCTGCCGAATGCAGGCATGCCGTTCCGCGTGCTCGAATCGATCGCCTACGATCCGCGCGCCCAGGATCTCTCCGTCGAGGTGACCAAGATCCGCGCGCTCAAGCCCGACCTTGTTCTCGTGGTCACCCGCGCGGCCGACGCCATCAAGCTCGTGCGCGATATGGTGCGCCAGCGCTTCGAGCCCATGGGCATCATCTCGCCCGGCGCACCGGGGCTCTATGACGAGGAATTCTACGAAGCGCTTGGGCCCCTCGCGGATTATCACGCCTATGCGGTTCCGTGGGCCAATCCGAAGAGCAGCATGGCCCAGGCGCTCGAAAAGGCGTTCAAGCCGGCCTATCCGAACTATCGTTTCGCCGTGGAATGCTTCAATGTGGGCTTCACCTTCGAGGCGCTCCTCGTTGCGGCGGACGGCTTCAAGCGCGCCGGCACCACGAACGGCGCCGAACTGATGAAGGCGATCCGTGCGACCAACATCAAGGAGCACATCATGATCGGCGGCCCGATCACGTTCGACGATAAGGGCCAGAACAACAATGTCCCATCCGCCATGGTGCAGAACCGCAACCGCGCCCCGACCGTGGTGCTGCCCGCCGAAGATGCCACTATGGCGCCGGTCTTCCCGATGCCGCCGTGGCAGGGGCGGACGTGATTTTCTGGAGGTGTGCTGAATTGGGGCGTAATCCTCTCCATGTGGTCGATCTATCTCAACGTCGCAGTCCAGGGCGTGCTGACCGGGCTCGTCTACGGCTTGATGGCGCTCGGCCTGTCGGTCATCTTCGGCGTTGTCCGGGTGGTCAATTTCGCCCATGGGGAATTTGCCGTGGTGGCCATGTACGCGGCCTATGCGCTGTTCACGGCATTCCGGCTCGACCCGTTGTGGGCGTTGCTGCCGCTTGCGGCCTTGTTCTTTTTGGTCGGCTACGGGCTGCAGGCGGCGCTCATCAACCCGTTCGTCGGCCGGCCGGAACATGAGCAGTTCATTCTCCTGGTCGGCGTCGGCATCATCATCGTCAACGTACTGCTGATCGCCTTCGGCCCCGACTCCCGGCCCGTGAACCTCTCCTATGGTTTTGACTCCTACGAGATCGGCCCTCTCATCGTCGACAAGCCGCGGGTCTTCGCGGCGGCAGCCGCGATTGCGGTGGCGGCGGCCCTGTTCTGGTTCTTCCGCCGCACCCGAACCGGCGCGGCGATCCGGGCCTGCGCCGACAACCTTGTGGGAGCTGGTGTCGTCGGGCTCAACGTCAAGCGACTCTTTGCGCTCACATTCGGGCTCGGGCTTGCCTGCGTTGGAGCCGCAGGGGCGCTGCTAGTCACCATCGCAGACGCAGCGCCGTCGCTCGGACCCGCCTATACGCTCCTCGCCTTCATCATTGTCATCATCGGCGGCTTGGGATCGATGGCGGGGGCGCTCGTCGGCGGCGTGCTGATTGGGGTTTCCGAGGCGCTGGCGGGCTTTCTGTTCGCGCCGTCGATGAAGAGCATGTTTTCCTTTGCGTTGTTGATCGCCGTGCTGGTGCTGCGTCCCCAGGGCCTGCTGGGGCAGCGCACATGATCGAGCTGTGGCGCATCGCGCCGCCGCGCGGCCGCATCGTCATCGCGCTCGCGCTCGCCGTTCTCCTCGCGCTGCCGCTCGCGGCCGACCGTTACGTCATCTCGGTGCTCACGCTCATCTTCTACTTCGCCTATGTGGGGCAGGCCTGGAATCTGATGATGGGCTACGCAGGGCAGCTTTCGCTCGGCCATGCGCTTTACGTCGGTGTCGGCGGCTATGTGGCGGCGCTCATGTGGCTCAAGCTCGGGATCGGTCCGTGGCTTGGCGTGTTTGCGGCGGTCGCGGCGGCGGCGGCGTTTGGCGCCGCGATCGGCTGGCTCGGCTTTCGGTTCGGCATCGCCGGGGTCTATTTCGCGCTGCTGACCATCGCGTTCGCCGAGTTCACGCGGATCGGCTTCGATCACCTTGAACTGACAGGGGGCGCCGCCGGGCTGTTCCTGCCGTTCGAAGAAAAGCGCATCGGCGAGTGGTGGAACCTGCGCGGCGGGCAGCTTCTGTTCTATTATCTGGGGCTGGCGCTCGCGGCCGGCGCGGCTCTTCTGGTCGCCTTGATGGCGCGCTCGCGGCTCGGCTATCAGTGGCGCGCGGTGCGGGAAGACGAGACTGCGGCGCGCGCGCTGGGCATCGACGCTTTCGCGGTCAAAATGGCGGCGGTGGTCATTTCGTCCGGCATGACGGCGGTCGGCGGCGTGTTCTATGCGTTCTATTACAACAACCTGTTTCCCTCCCAGGTGTTTGAGATTTCACGCTCGATTGAACTCATTCTCGCCCCGATCGTCGGCGGCCTCGGCACCGTGTTCGGCCCTGTCATCGGCGCGTTCGTGCTCACGCCGCTGGGCGAGGGCCTGACCGCCGTCACCGGACGTTTCGGCATCAATGCGCCGGGCGTCAAAGCCGTGTTCTACGGCGTCGTGCTCATCGTAATCATCTCCGCGATGCCGTCCGGCGTGTGGCCGCGGCTCGCCGCCCTGTTCGGGCTCAAGGACCACGCCCGATGACGACGCTTCTCGCAGCGGCCAATTTGAGCAAGCGGTTTGCCGGCCTCATTGCGGTCAACCAGGTCAGCTTCGAGGTCGCGGCGGGTGAGATCTTTGCGGTGATCGGCCCCAATGGCGCCGGCAAGACCACGCTGTTCGCCATGATCGCGGGCGCGCTTACGCCCGATGAGGGTACGGTGACGTTCGCCGGCGCGCGCATCGACGGCTTGACTTCGGACGCGGTGTGCCGCCGCGGCATCGCCCGCACCTTTCAGATCGTGCGGCCGTTTCCGGCGCTTTCGGTTGAGGACAATGTCATGATCGGCGCACTGCTGCGGCGCGCCGACATGCGGTCCGCGCGCGCCCATGCGCGCGCCATTCTGGAGATGCTTGATCTTGCCGACAAGCGCGCCGCAACGGCGTCCTCCCTCACCCTGCCGGACAGGAAGCGCCTCGAAGTCGCCCGCGCGTTGGCGACCGATCCGAAGCTCCTGCTGCTCGACGAGGTCATGGCGGGCCTGCGGCCGACCGAAACCGACCGCATGGTCGCGATCCTGAGAAAGCTCAACCGCGATACCGGAATGACCATCCTGTTGATCGAGCACGTGATGCGCGCCGTAATGGCGCTGGCGTCCCGCGTGCTGGTCCTCCACCACGGCGCCGCAATCGCGCATGGCGCGCCCAAAGACGTGGTGCGCGACCCCGCGGTGATCGCATCCTATCTTGGCGCCGAGGCGGTCGGGTGATGCTCAGCGTGTGCGACATCGACGTCTTCTACGGCGATGCGCAGGCGCTCGACCGTGTGAGCATCGACGTGGAGGAAGGCAAGATCGTCGCCATCGTGGGAGCGAACGGCGCCGGCAAAACCTCGCTGATCCGCACCATCGCGGGCATGCAGCGGCCGGCGCGCGGCCATATCACGTTTCGCGGCGCCGACATCACCGGCTGGCCGAGCTGCCGGGTCTGCAACGCCGGCATCGGCCAGGTTGCGGAGGGCCGCCAGGTATTTCCCACGCTGACGGTGCGGGAAAACCTCGAAGTCGCGGCGCTGCTGCCGCGGGCGCGCGGCAAGCTCGCCCACAGCCTCGCACGGGTGTTCGCGATGTTTCCAATTCTCGCCGAGCGCGGCCGCCAGCCCGCCGGAACGTTGTCGGGCGGCGAGCAGCAGATGCTCGCCATCGGCCGCTGCCTGATGGGCCGGCCCGACCTCGTGATGTTCGACGAGCCGTCGCTCGGGCTCGCGCCCGCGCTCGTGCAGGAGGTGCTCAAGACCATCCGCGAGCTGAACCGCGACGGACTGACCTGTGTTCTGGTAGAGCAGAATGTCGCCGTATCGCTGCGCCTCGCCGACCGCGCCTATGTGCTGGAGAACGGCCGCATCACGCTCTCCGGGGCCGGAGCGGAACTGCTGGCGGACGACCGGGTCAGGCAGGCTTATTTGGGGATGTGACGAGGGATGATGGCATGTAGGGCGCAATAGCGCAGCGTATTGGCCAGCTACCAGGCGAATCAAGCAGCCCCATGCTGACTCACTCACGCGACGAAGAGTTGGTCTATACGCCGGTCGGATGGCGGATTACGCTTTGCTAATCCGCCCTACCGTGCTCCATCACTGAATCCATGATCCGCATCACCCACCATATCGCGATCGACGAGAGCGAGATCACGGAAAGCTTCATCCGCGCCTCCGGTCCGGGCGGGCAGAACGTCAACAAGCTTGCCACCGCCGTGCAACTGCGTTTCGACGTGCGCCATTCGCCCTCGCTGCCCGACGAGCTGCGGGCGCGGCTGGAGCAGATCGCCGGGCGGCGGCTGACCCGAGACGGCGTGCTGGTGATCACCGCGCAACGCTATCGCACGCAGGAGCGCAACCGCGACGATGCGCTAACGCGACTGATCGAGTTGATCCGCGCTGCCGCGGTCCGTCCGACGCCGCGCCGGCCAACGCGGCCGACGCTGGCATCCAAGGTGCGCCGCCTGGAGGGCAAGAAGCGCCGCGGCGGCATCAAGGCGCTGCGCGGCGCGAAGCCGAGGGAGGAGTGACGAGTCCGCAGCATCAGCCTTGCAGGCTGGCAACGCCGGCCGCGACAAAATATGATTTTTATGGTATTATTACATTTGGAGCGTCGCTGAGAGGGAGCTGATCGGTAGCAGCGAGAATTCCAAAAATTCCCTGTTATTTTCCTTGTTCTCAGGGAATTCGATCAGGGTTTGTTCTCGCAGGGTCGGCAACAGCGGCCGATACGTTCAAATCTGATCGCGCGGCCAAGCCCGTGCCTGCGCGGTTCGCGTCTGATGCGCAGTCAAGCCCTGTGGACAAGATTGCGACGCCCCGGCTGCCTTTGTCCACCTGCAGCCTGAGCCTATATTCCGGCAATTCCCCACCCTGAGTCGTCTCATGCCGGTTCGCCAGCTCGATCCCGCCACCATCAACCGCATCGCCGCCGGCGAGGTGGTCGACCGGCCGGCGAGCGTCGTCAAGGAACTGATCGAGAATGCGCTCGACGCCGACGCCCGCCGTATCGACGTGCTCACCGATGGCGGCGGGCGGCGGCTCATCCGCGTCGTCGACGACGGCGTCGGCATGACCCGGGCGGATCTGGCGCTGGCGGTCGAGCGCCACGCCACCTCGAAACTCGATAACGACGACCTCAACGCGATCCGCACGCTCGGCTTCCGCGGCGAGGCCTTGCCCTCGATCGGCGCGGTGGCGCGGCTCGCCATCACCACACGGCACGCAAGCGAACCCCATGCCTGGACGATTACGGTCGATGGCGGCACGAAATCCGATGTCAGGCCCGCCGCGCTCGGTGCGGGCACCTGCGTCGAGGTCCGCGACCTGTTTTACGCAACGCCGGCGCGGCTCAAGTTTCTCAGGACCGAGCGCACCGAGGCGGAAGCCATTCGCGATGTCGTGCGCCGCCAGGCCATGAGCCGCCCCGACGTTGGCTTTAGCCTCGCCGGCGAAGAGCGCGCGTCGGTGACCTGGGCGGCGGCGCAACCCTGCCCTGCCTCGCAGGCCGGGGAGGGCCCTGAGGGGGTGGGGCGGCTTGCCCGCCTCGGCGAGGTGCTGGGCGCGGACTTCCGCGCCAACGCGGTCGCAGTCGCGGCCGGTCGCGACGGATTTGCGCTCGAAGGCTTCGCCGGCCTGCCGACTTACAGCAAGGCCAATGCGCTCAGCCTCTATCTTTTCGTCAACGGCCGCGCGGTGCGCGACAAGCTTCTGCTCGGCGCGGTGCGCGCCGCATATGCGGATTATCTGCCGCGCGACCGCCATCCCGTGGTGGCGCTGTTCATCACCCTTGATCCGCGCGAGGTCGACGTCAACGTCCATCCGGCCAAGACCGAGGTGCGGTTTCGCTCGTCCGGGCTGGTGCGATCCATGATGATCGGCGCCTTGCGCGAGGCGCTGTCGCGCGAGGGCGGACGCGCCGCGTCGACCGGGGGCGCCGCGACCCTGCTGGCGTTCCGGCCAGGCTTGCCGCGGTCGGACCGGTGGGATTGGCGCAATTCTCCGGCACGACCCGCTGCAGTTTGGCAAGGCAGGGCTGAAACTCGCGGTGCATCCGGCTTCGGCCGGGCCGCGGCGGCGACTGACAACGATGCCGAGCTGAGCGCCTGCGGCCGCGCGGCGCGCAGCGGTTTCGCGAACGACGCGCAGTCCGCGTTCGACGTGGGGACGCCGTCCGCCGACGCGCGCATCGCCGCGATCGGCGGCGACGCGCAAGAGGTCGATCGCCCGCTCGGTGCGGTGCGTGCTCAAGTGCACGAGACCTACATCGTGGCGCAGACTCGCGACGGCGTCGTGATCGTCGACCAGCATGCCGCCCATGAGAGGCTCGTATATGAACGACTAAAGGCGGCGCTGGAGAAATCCGGCGTGGCGCGCCAGATCCTGCTTATTCCGGATATCGTCGAACTCGACGAGACCGACGTCGAGCGGCTCGTTGCGCGCGCCGATGAACTTGCGCGGTTCGGCCTCGCGATTGAAGCTTTCGGTCCCGGCGCGATTGCAGTGCGCGAGACGCCGGCGCTCTTGGGCGAGATCGACAGCGCCGCGCTGGTGCGCGATCTTGCCGAGCACATGGCCGAATGGGACGAGGCGCTGCCGCTCGAACGCCGCCTCATGCACGTCGCCGCCACCATGGCGTGCCACGGCTCGGTGCGTGCCGGACGCAGGCTCAAACCTGAGGAAATGAACGCGCTGCTGCGCGAGATGGAAGCGACGCCGAATTCCGGCCAATGCAATCACGGCCGCCCGACCTACGTGGAGTTGAAGCTCACGGACATCGAGCGGTTGTTTGGCCGGCGATAGGGCTGGCTGTGGCCGCACGCTCGGTCTAACTTCTCACGCTGAGAATGTAATGTCCGCTTGCGCGGGCGATGACACCAGAGAGGACTGCTATGGGTGCCGGTATCAAGCGCCGTGATGGCATCGGGAGTCCAGCCGCCATTCTCGGCTTACTGTTCGCCCTCCAGCCGCTCCGGCCCGCCGTGGCCCAGGAATGGCCGACCCGCACCATCACGCTGGTCGTGCCGTTCACGCCGGGCGGCGGCGTCGACATCTCTGCGCGGCTGCAGGCGCAGGCGATCGGCGACATTCTCGGGCAGAACGTCATCGTGGAGAATATCGGCGGCGGCGCCGGCATGACGGCGGGCGTGCGCGTCGCCCACGCGGCGCCGGACGGATACACCTTCATGATCGGCAATTCCGGCACCCACGCCTACAACCAGTCTCTCTACAAGAAGCCGCTCTACAACTCGGTGACGGATTTCACTCCCGTCGGCCTCGTTTCCGAATCGCCGCGCATCCTCAACGCCCGCAAAGACCTGCCGGTGAACAGCCTTCAGGAATTCATCGTCTGGCTCAAGGCCAACGAACGCACGGCCCAGTTCGGCTCCGCCGGCGTCGGCACCGGCACTCACCTGCCCTGCGTGCTGTTCAATCTCGCGATCGGCGTCAACATTACTCATGTGCCCTATCGTGGCGCCGGCCCGGTGATTCAGGACCTGATCGGCGGGCGGATCGACTATATGTGCGACACCATCCAGACCGGCGCTCAACTGGCGAAGCAGGGCGCCTTGAAGCCGATCGCCGTACTCGCGCCCCATCGCGTCGCCATCGTTCCCGAGATTCCGACCGCTGCCGAACAGGGCCTGCCGGGAGTCGAAGCGAGCGTGTGGAACGCCTTCTTCCTGCCAAAGGGGACGCCGGACGCCATCGTCCGCAAGCTCAATGCCGCCGTCAACCAGTCGCTGGAGAACCCGGTTCTGCGCAAGCGCCTGGAGGAGTTGGGACTGGAGATTGTGCCGGCGGAGCAGCGGACGCCCGAATATCTCGCCAGGTTTCTGCCCGAGGATATCGAGCGCTGGGCAAAGCCGATTCGGGCGGCGGGAATCAGTGCGGATTGAGGGCTTGCTCCCTTGGCTCAGGCCCGCGCTTCCTTGAGATGAAAGAATGAGATGAAAGAAATTGAGCGCAGGCTGTCCTGCCCTGCATGCTGAAAGGTAAAGATCAAGATCCGTTGTAAGAGTGACTACACCCTTCTTTTGAATCTCCAACAAAGTCGCATCAGCAGGGGCCAGCCGGATGAACTCCGCCTGCTTCGCGGCCCGGCGCTCTCAACATAACGCTCCGTGGCATTGCGAATGTAGGCTTGGAATATCGGCTAGGAGGAAACTGACCCGGCAGGACCGGGCCACGGGTAGCAGAAGTTTCATGCGCTGCAGGTCGGGCCAGGCCCGGTGGAAAACTCTTTTGAATTTCGAGTGGGGCAGGACGTGAAAAGCGGCCAACCCGCGATC
>JAJPKK010000052.1 GCA_021323775.1 Hyphomicrobiales bacterium | reverse complement strand
CTTGGCGGCCGCTAACGAAGGCGCGACAGCGCAGATTATTGAACGGCTGTTTCCGTTTCTCGCGCCCGCCTCGTCGACGACGACCGGTTCGCCCGCTGCCTCCCCGCAAGCGGGCGAGGGCAAAGTGGGGACGGCCTGGCCGGATTGGAGCGGGCAATCCGGCAGTTCCGGCCATCCACTGATGACGGCGGAGGCGATCCTCGCGGCCGCCGCGAACTTCAAGACCTGCTTGCAAGATCTCTGGCCGGATGCCGCACGGCGGGGCGTTTCGCGCGAAACCTTCGAAACCTACACGCGCGACCTCACGCCCGATCTGCGCATCATGGACCTCATGGACGCCCAGCCGGAATTCACCAGAGCCGTCTGGGATTATCTGGACCTGCTGGTAAGTGACAGCCGGATCAAGCGGGGTCAGGAGATTTTGGCGCAATATCGTCCGCTGTTCGATGCGGCGGAGAAAGCCTACGGAGTCGATCGCAACATCGTCACCGCGATCTGGGGCATCGAGTCGAATTTTGGAACGGCTATCGGCGAGCGTCCGGTCGTTCGATCGACCGCAACGCTTGCCTGTGTGGGCCGTCGTCAGGATTACTTCCGTAACGAGTTCCTCGCCACGTTGGAAATCCTCGATCGGGGGGACATCAACCCCGAGCGCCTCAAGGGTTCCTGGGCGGGCGCATTCGGACCGACCCAGTTCATGCCCACGTCGTTCAAGCGCTTCGCGGTCGATTTCGACGGTGATGGTCGCCGCGACGTGGTCGATTCGCCGGCCGATCTCATCGCGTCCACAGCCAACAACCTGAAGATGGACGGGTGGACCCCGGGTCAAGCTTGGGGCTACGAAGTGGTGCTGCCGGCTGGTTTCGATTTTCTCCTGGCGGACAGCGCCAGGTCCATGACCTTGCGGGAATGGGAGCGGCGAGGCGTGTTTCGGGCGGGCGGCAAGCCCTATCCGCGGCCGACCGACCGGGCCTATCTCCTCATTCCGGCCGGAGCGACCGGACCCGCATTTCTGATGCTTAACAACTTCCGGGTGCTGATGAAGTATAATCCGGCGGAAGCCTATGCGCTGGCGATCGGCCACCTGGCCGACCGGATGCGGGGCGAGGGGCCGTTCGTCGCCGCCTGGCCGCGACAGGAGCGGGTCCTCACCAGCGCCGAACGCTATGAGCTGCAGGAGCAACTCGTGCGCCGCGGGTTCGACATCGGGGGCGAACCCAACGGCCGCATCGGCGCCAAATCCCGAAGCGCGATCAAGAGCTTCCAGGTCTCACAAGGCATCGTCCCGGACGGCTTCGCGTCTGTCGGTTTGCTGGAACGCCTGCGCCAGCCGTAACTTTCTGCCGCTGCGAGCGCGAGAGGACCCGAAATTCAAGCCTCGCGGTGAATATCCATGGATTGTCATGCCCCGCGAAAGCGCGGCATCCAGTAACCACTGCGCGATCCAAATGGCACAAGCCCTGCCGGACACTCTTTCGCTGGGGCCGCTGAGTCGCCCGCTTCGCAGGCGATGACACGTGAATTGAAGTGACTATTTTCCGGCATTTCCTTGGACCGCTGCTGGCGAGCCAGAGCAGGAATGTCGTAAACGCGGCTTTAGCCTTCAATCCGACACCTTCTGTGCTTATTGACCGGCCACGCTGAGAGTGAATGAGCGAGCGTTTGGGTGCGGGGCCCCTGCGACCGCCCAATATGACCGGAACTGCGAGATGGACTGTGAGATGGTCCGTGGCGCCCGCTTGCGACTCATGATTGCAATTGTCCTGTTAACCGCGGAAGCCGTTCTGGCGCTGACGCTCCTCGTGGTCATGCCGGCGCCGTCGGGCGCGCAGTTCTTCTGGGAGGATCGCTCTTCGCCGAACCGGCGCCCACACGGCCTGTTCGACTGGTTCGAGCAGCAGCAGCCCACGGCCCCTCAGCCTGAGCGAGCGCCTCCGCCGCCGGACTACTCCAGAGCCCCGCCGCCAAAGAAAGCCGATCCAAAGGCTGAAAGCGCTGTTACGACCCCGATCCTGGTGCTCGGCGA
Organism: Hyphomicrobiales bacterium; assembly: GCA_021323775.1. Lineage (GTDB taxonomy): Bacteria > Pseudomonadota > Alphaproteobacteria > Rhizobiales > Xanthobacteraceae > JAJPKK01. The sequence continues at coordinate 19,086 of JAJPKK010000052.1, read as the reverse complement.
CGCGATGGCTGACTGGCTCGCCTATGGGCTTGAGCTCGCCTATGCGGATACGCCTGAAATCGGGATATTGCGGCGGCATCGCACCAATTCCGGCTTGATCCGCACCGAGACGCGCAGCGACCCGCGCGGCGAATATCCCGATTGGCCGCAGGCCGCCCGCGACCTTATTGCGTCGCAGAAACCAAAATTCGTGCTGATGATGATCGGCATCAACGATCGGCGGCAATTCCGCGAGACGGGCGCGGCAACGCAAGGCGCGCGCGCGGCGAAGCCAGCGCCGCCGCCCGCTGCGGATCCCGCGACGCTGGAGCTGGACAAGCCGGCCGCGGACAAGCCCCGCGAACCCGCGGCTGTTGCAACTACTGAGCCAGCGCCTGCCGTCAACCGAAACCTCGAGTTCCGCTCTGAGGCCTGGAGCGAAGCCTATAGCCGCCGCATCGACGACACGATCGCCGCCCTGAAGACCTCCGGGGTGCCGGTCTTCTGGGTCGGGTTGCCGCCCTTGCGCGGGCAAAAAGCTGGGTCGGACATGGCCTTTCTCAACGACCTCTACCGCAGCCGGGCCGACAAGGCGGGCATCATTTACATTGACGTGTGGGATGGCTTCGTCGATGAGGACGGCCGTTACGCTCAGTTCGGCCCCGATGTCGAAGGTCAGACGCGCCGGCTGCGCACCGGCGACGGGGTGTTCTTTACGCAGGCCGGCGCCAGAAAGCTCGCCCATTACGTCCAGCGCGAGGTGCAGCGCTGGTTGAGCACACGCGCCGCGCCAGTAGCCGTGTCAATCCCGGAAGAGCCTAAGGTCGAGGCGCCGGCAGCGCCTGGCGCCAATCGCCAAGGCCCGCATGCGCGCCCGCTCGCCGGCCCAGCGGTACCGCTCATCGCCGAGCGGGGAAGCGAAACCGACGAGCTTCTCGGGGGCAATGCCCGCCAGCCAACGAGCGACGCAATAGCCACAAAGGTCCTCGTGAAAGGCGAGCCCATACCGGCGCCGGCAGGCCGCGCTGACGATTTTGCGTGGCCGCGCCGCGACGTCGCTCCGGTCGGAAGCGATCCTGTGGTTGCCACCACGGATCTGCCCATGACGCCGATGGTGGCGGAGCGCAGCAGCGGGACGACGGTTGCTTCGGCAACGACCTCAACAGAGACCGGCAACGGCACCGTGCAGCCGGCGAAGCCTCCGGTCCGGCGGATCGTTTCGCGGCCAAGCGTAGCAGAGGCGCAGCAATCGCAGTCGTTTTACCGGCCTGATTATCGCCGTCCGCCGCCGGTCCAGCAATCGCAGGGGTTCAGCTTCCCATCCCTGTTCGGCGGTCCATCCTGGTTTAGCAGACGATGGTAGACGCTGTTTGACCTGCCACGTGCGGCGAGGGCCAGGGAGCGCCTGAAGAACACCTTATCAGCACTTCGTGACACGGTCATGGCGAGCGAACAGGCGCCGGCTGAGCTCCGCTCCTTCATTTGATCCGCTTCAACCGCTCGCGCAACTCCTCTGCGTCGGCGCGGTAATTCCAATAGTCAAGCAACACATTATGGTTGAGTTCAATGAACTCCCGCACCTGCTTGAGCAATTCCGCCGGGACATCGCCATCTACAACCTCACCGCTGTCGATCGCAACGGAGGCGGTCGCCCCGCGCGGATCGATGCTGTCCGGAGGATCGATCGCTAATTTGATCCGCGGTGCATGCCGCGTAAAGCCTTTCGGCGAGATGAAAATGGTATTATCGACGCCGGTTACCCTCTTGCGGAACGAAACCATTTCCTCAAGGAGCTCCCTCTCGGCGAGTTCGTCGCTGACACGAACAACGGGCTGAGAGCCGCTAGACGCATCTAGCGTCAGCGCAATTCCCGCTTCACGCATGGCTGCGAGAACGTCGGACGGCAATGACCGCTCAACCGAAACTTTGATGGACTGCAAGTCAGCCGACATTCTACGACTCTCTGCAAGACAAATCTCTCCAAGACCAAATAAGTCCACCTGCTTCGCAGCGCTAGTGCCCGCCTCGGCCGAACGGTGGGCCGCACCCGGCCATCACCTCGGCAGCGTGCTTGCGCCCATCAGGAACTCGTCGACTGCATGGGCGGCCTGCCGGCCCTCCCTGATCGCCCAAACCACAAGCGACTGGCCCCGACGCATGTCGCCGGCCGCGAATACCTTGCGGACAGAGCTGGCGTAGTGGTTCGTATCGGCCTTCACATTACCGCGCTGATCGAGCGCTACGCCGAGCTCCCTCAGCATGCCTTCATGCACCGGATGCACGAATCCCATCGCGAGCAGCACGAGGTCGGCCTTAAGCTCGAATTCGCTGCCCGGGATTGGCTTGAAACTTGAGTCGCAGCGCGCGCAGCGCAGCCGCTTGACTGACCCGGCCTCGCCGATGAATTCGAGTGTCAGCACCGCGAAGTCGCGCTCGGCGCCCTCTTCATGGCTGGACGACGTGCGCAGCTTGAGCGGCCAATCTGGCCAGGTGAGCCCCTTGTTTTCCTTCGCGGGCGGCTTCGGCATGATCTCGAAATTGGTGACCGAAAGCGCGCCCTGGCGGATCGACGTTCCGATGCCGTCTGAGCCGGTATCGCCGCCGCCGATCACCACCACGTGCTTGCCCGTTGCGAGGATCGGCGCGACACCGTCCTGCGGCTCGTTGGCGACGCGCCGGTTCTGCTGCGGCAGAAAATCCATCGCGAAATAGATGCCTTTCAGATCGCGGCCGGGGATCGGCAGGTCGCGCGCTTTCTCGGCTCCCCCTGCCAGCACCACCGCGTCATACCTGGCAACGAGTTCAGCCGCAGAAAGATCGACCCCGACGTGAACGCCGCAATGGAAATGCACGCCCTCTGCCTCCATCTGGGCGGTGCGGCGGTCGACGAGGTGCTTCTCCATCTTGAAATCCGGGATGCCGTAGCGCAGCAGTCCGCCCGGCTTCGCGTGCTTCTCAAAAACGTGGACATTATGGCCGACGCGCGCGAGCTGCTGCGCGCAAGCAAGGCCGGCCGGACCGGACCCCACCACGGCAACGGTCTTGCCGGTCTTGCCCGATGGCGGCTCCGGCTTCACCCAGCCTTGCTCGAAAGCACGGTCCACGATGGCGCATTCGATGGTCTTGATGGTGACCGGGTCGTCGCGGATGTTGAGCGTGCACGACGCTTCGCAAGGGGCCGGGCAGACGCGGCCGGTGAACTCGGGAAAATTGTTGGTGGAATGCAGGTTACGGGAGGCCTCCTCCCACGCGCCCGTGTAGACAAGATCATTCCAGTCGGGGATCTGGTTGTTGACCGGACATCCTGTATGGCAATACGGAATCCCGCAGTTCATGCAGCGCGCCGCCTGCTGCCGGGTTTCGGCTTCCGGCAACGGCAGCACGAACTCCCGCCAATGACGAATGCGCTGCTCGACCGGCTCATAGTGCCGGTCGTTGCGCTCGAATTCGAGGAACCCAGTAACCTTTCCCATTCAACCTAAGACCTCATCGATCACCCTCGCCCTGAGGGGCGAGCGGTTGCGCCCGCGTCTCGAAGGACGGCCACTGGCAAAATCGCGCCCGTGGCCATCCTTCGAGACGCTCGGGCTAGACGCGCGGCCTCCCAGGATGAGGTCCAACGGTGTGTGGATTCGATCGTTCGATACCATTGGTTTTCATGAAATCGATCTGCGGGCATCATTCCGCTGCTTGCATCTTGGCGGCCTTCTCCCTTGCAAGTTCTGCCAACGCGCGCCGGTATTCCACCGGCATGACCTTACGGAACTTCGGCAGGAACGCATCCCAATTCTCAAGGATTTGCGCGGCGCGGCGCGAGCCCGCAAACCGGGCATGGCGCGAGATCAAGAGGCGAAGCCGGGCGGCGTCGCAGCGGGTGAGGTCCGACATCACGTCGACGCGACCATGGGCTTCGAGATCGCCGGCGTGATGGTACACCTCTGCATTGATCTCCTCCTCGTCAAGCACGGGTTCCAGCTCGACCATCGCCATGTTGCAGAGCCTCGGGAATCGACCGTCATCGTCGAGCACATAGGCGATGCCGCCCGACATTCCGGCTGCGAAATTGCGCCCTGTCTTGCCGAGCACGACCACGATGCCGCCCGTCATGTATTCGCAGCAATGATCGCCGGCGCCCTCGACCACCGCGATAGCGCCGGAGTTACGGACCGCGAAACGCTCGCCCGCTACGCCCCGGAAATAGCATTCGCCGGAAATCGCCCCGTAAAGCACGGTATTGCCCACAATGATCGACTCTTCCGGCGTGACCCCGCAATTGGCGGGCGGCCGCACGATGATGCGCCCTCCCGAGAGACCCTTGCCGACATAATCGTTGGCGTCGCCTTCAAGTTCGAGCGTGACGCCGCGCGCCAGCCAGGCGCCGAAGCTCTGTCCGGCGGTGCCGGTGAGCCTGACGTGAATGGTGTCGTCAGGCAGGCCCGGATGGCCATAGCGCTTGGCGATTTCGCCCGACAACATCGCGCCGGCTGCGCGATCGGTGTTCTTGATGCTGGTTACGATGCGCACCGGGGCGCCGCGGTCCAGCGCCGGCATCGCTTCGGCGATCAGCCGACGATCCAATATGTCGTGGATTTTGTGGTCCTGCGGTTCGCATTTGAAGATCTTCACGTCAGCAGGAGCGTCCGGCTTGTAGAACAGCTTTGAGAAATCGAGCCCCTTCGCCTTCCAATGGGCAATGACGCGGCGCTGATCGAGCATCTGCATCTGTCCGATCATGTCGTCGAATTTCCGGAACCCCAGCTCGGCCATCAGCTCGCGCACTTCCTCGGCGACAAAGAAGAAGAAATTGATGACGTGCTCGGGCTGGCCGGTGAAGCGCTTGCGCAGCACCGGATCCTGGGTGGCGACGCCGACCGGACAGGTATTGAGATGGCATTTGCGCATCATAATGCAGCCCGCCGCGATGAGGGGCGCGGTGGCGAAGCCGAACTCGTCGGCCCCGAGCAGCGCGCCGACCACGACGTCGCGGCCAGTGCGGACGCCGCCGTCGACCTGTACCGCGATGCGGCTGCGCAGGCGATTGGCGACCAGGGTCTGATGGGTTTCGGCGAGGCCGATCTCCCACGGCGAGCCGGCGTGCTTGATCGACGTGAGCGGCGAGGCCCCGGTGCCGCCTTCGAAGCCCGCAATGGTGACGTGGTCGGCGCGGGCCTTGGAGACTCCCGCCGCCACCGTGCCGACGCCTACTTCCGACACCAGCTTGACCGAGACGTCGCCGGCCGGGTTCACGTTCTTGAGGTCGAAGATGAGCTGAGCGAGATCTTCGATCGAGTAAATGTCGTGATGCGGCGGCGGCGAGATGAGACCGACGCCGGGCGTCGAGTGGCGCACCTTGGCGATGATGCGGTCGACCTTGTGGCCCGGAAGCTGGCCGCCCTCGCCGGGCTTGGCGCCCTGAGCCATTTTGATCTGCATCACATCGGAATTAACCAGGTATTCGGCCGTCACGCCGAACCGGCCCGAGGCCACCTGCTTGATGGCCGAGCGCATGGAATCGCCGTTCGGCAGCGGCTTGTAGCGATCTGATTCCTCGCCGCCCTCGCCCGTGTTCGACTTGCCGCCGATGCGGTTCATCGCAATCGCAAGCGTGGTATGGGCCTCGCGCGAGATTGAACCGAAGGACATCGCTCCGGTGGAGAAGCGTCGCACGATGTTCTTGGCGGGCTCGACCTCCTCGATCGGCACCCGCGCGCGGCCATCCTCTTCGGCGGTCTTGAGGCGGAACATGCCGCGGATGGTGAGGAGCCGCTCGGATTGCTCGTTGCTGACCCTGGCGTAGGCGCGGTACTTCTCGAGCGAATTGCCGCGCACCGCGTGCTGAAGCGCCGCCACCGTGGCGGCGTTCCAGACATGGTTTTCGCCCCGCACCCGGTAGGCATATTCGCCGCCGACGTCGAGGGCATGGCGGTAGATCGGGGCGTCGCCGAACGCATCGCGATGGCGTCGCACTGCCTCTTCCGCGATCTCATCAAGGCCTACGCCTTCGATCCGGGTCGCAGTGCCGGTGAAATAGGTCCGCACGAAATCCGACCGCAGGCCGACCGCGTCGAAAATCTGCGCGCCGCAATAGGACTGATAGGTGGAGATGCCCATCTTGGACATCACCTTGTAAAGTCCCTTGTCGATCGACTTGATGTAGCGCTTGACGATCTCCTTGTCCTCAAGCTTGTGCGGCAGCTCGTCCTTCATGGCGATCAGCGTTTCGAAGGCGAGATACGGATTGATCGCCTCCGCCCCATAGCCGGCGAGACAACAAAAGTGATGCACCTCGCGCGGCTCGCCGGACTCGACGACCAGGCCGACCGAAGTGCGAAGGCCCTGGCGGATCAGGTGGTGGTGAACGGCGGCGCAGGAGAGCAGCGAGGGGATCGGAATGCGATCGGAGCCGGCGTTGCGATCCGACAGAATGATGATGTTGATGCCGTCTCGAACCGCCTTCTCGGCCTCCGCGCACAGGTTGGCGAGCGCCGGCGCAAGTCCGGCCGCGCCATGATCGGCCGGCCACACCGCATCAAGGGTGAGCGACTTGAAGTGGGAATCGCTCACCTCCGAGATCGAACGGATCTTTTCGAGGTCTTCGTTGGTCAGGATGGGCTGGCGCACCTCCAGGCGTTTGGTGGTCGAAAGGCCGTGCAGATCGAACAGGTTCGGGCGCGGCCCGATGATCGACACCAGGCTCATGACGATCTCTTCGCGGATCGGATCGATCGGCGGATTCGTCACCTGGGCGAAGTTCTGCTTGAAGTAGGTGAACAGCAGCTTTGGCCGGTCCGACAATGCCGAGATCGGCGTATCGTTGCCCATGGAGCCGACCGCTTCCTCCCCGGTTGCGCCCATCGGCGACATGAGGATTTTCAGGTCTTCCTGAGTGTATCCGAAAGCCTGCTGTCGATCCAAAAGCGTGAGGTTGGACGAAGGCGGTCTCCTCTTCGCCCGCGGCAGGTCTTCCAGGACGAGCTGGGTGTTGCGCAGCCATTCCTCATAAGGATGGCCGCCTGCGAGCTTCGCCTTGATCTCTTCGTCGGGAATGAGGCGTCCTTCCTCGAGGTCGACCAGCAGCATCTTGCCGGGCTGCAGACGCCATTTGGTGACGATGTCTTCTTCCGGTATCGGCAGCACGCCCATCTCGGATGCCATGACGATGCGCTCGTCTCGCGTGACCAGATATCGCGCCGGGCGCAGGCCATTGCGGTCGAGCGTGGCGCCGATCTGGCGGCCGTCCGTGAACGCGATCGCGGCCGGCCCGTCCCACGGCTCCATCAATGCGGCGTTGTATTCGTAAAAGGCGCGCCGCTCGTCATCCATCAGGGTGTTGGAGGCCCACGCCTCCGGGATCATCATCATGACCGCATGGGCCAGCGGATAACCGCCCTGCACCAGAAACTCGAGCGCATTGTCGAAGCAGGCGGTGTCGGATTGGCCCTCATAGGAGATCGGCCACAGCTTGTGAATGTCGTCGCCGTAGAAGGGCGAACGGGCCGAGGATTGCCGCGCCGCCATCCAGTTGAGATTGCCGCGCAGCGTGTTGATCTCGCCGTTGTGGGCGATCATCCGGTAGGGATGGGCGAGCGACCAGGTCGGGAACGTGTTGGTCGAAAAACGCTGGTGCACCAGAGCAAGGGCGCTCTCGAAATCTCGGTCGCGCAGATCCGGGTAGTAGCGGCCGAGCTGATCGGCGAGGAACATGCCCTTGTAGATCAAAGTGCGGCTTGAGATCGAGACCGGATAGTAGTCGGCATAGCGCCGCTCGCGCATTTTGTAGAGGCGGCCCGAGATGGTCTTGCGCAGAATGTAGAGCCGCCGCTCGAACTCATCGGCATCGAGTTTTCGATCCCCCTTGCCAATGAAAACCTGCTGGTGGAACGGTTCGGTCGGCTTCACCGATTGACCGAGGCACGCATTATCGTTCGGCACATCGCGCCAGCCGATGAGCCGCATGCCCTCGCGCGCGATTTCTTCTGCGAAGACGTCCTTGATCTCTCCGCGCCAAGACTCTTCGCGCGGCATGAACAGCACGCCGACCGCATAATCGCCCGGCGCCGGCAGCGTGAAGCCCAGTTCGGCCGCTTTCTTGGCAAAGAACTTGTGAGGTATCTGAACCAGAATGCCGGCGCCGTCGCCGGCGCGCGGATCGGCGCCGACCGCGCCGCGATGCTCAAGGTTTAACAATATCGTCAGCGCATCCGCGACGATCTTATGGGAGCGGCGTCCCTTGATATCTGCAATGAAGCCGACGCCGCACGAGCCCTTGCCGATTGCAGGATCATAAAGGCCTTGCGCTGCTCCAGCGCCCTGTTCAACGCGATCGCCCGCGAGGTTAGCGTCGCCTCCTTCCATCACGCGTCCCCCGAGGCGCACATCGTGGGTCGAATCCGAACCCGATGGCGCCAGGCCTTGCCGCTGAAACGAGGTTGTCACGGTCATCGCTTTTCGCCTCCTCGCCGGCGGCCCTTGGCCGGCCGGCACTCCCACTCCCCCTCGCCCAGAGTTGGCGCTGCGGCCCAAAGGCCTAACTATGTCAAGCAGGCAACGTTCTCGCCAGCCGATTTTTGGCGCAAACACGCTGCCTTTCGGCCGTCGCGCCTTTTTTTATGGCGGCAATCTCCCCGCTGGTGGCGGCAATCTCCCCCGACGCGGACCTCCTCTGCCGCATCCGGTCCGCCTATAGTGAGACAGCATTACTGTCCTAAATGTAGATGCCAAAATTTTGGCAGGGATTCAAGACTCTGCCCAGCAAATTCCACGCCGCGCGCGCTATTTTTTGCGTTCGCTGGCGCGGCCCGTGCGGCAACACTATGACCCAGACACCTTGCGGACCGCTTGCCTTACGCCGGAAAGTCCATAGGGCGGATTAGCGAAGCGCAATCCGGCCCCAGGCGGCAGCGGGTTACGCCTTCGACGAACCCGCCCTACAAGTGTAATCGATACTGCGAACGCCGCTGAACAGAAAGGAATGCACATGGAATTCGCCAGCGACAACGCCGCCGGTGTGGCGCCCGCCATCTTGGACGCCGTGGTTCGCGCCAACGCGGGATTTGCCATTGCGTACGGAGACGACGCCCTGACCCGCCGCCTCGAGCGCCGGATCTCGGAATTGTTCGAGCGCGACGTTGCAGTATTTCTCGTCGGCACCGGCACGGCCGCCAATGCATTGGCGCTTGCGCATCTGTCGCCGCCGTGGGGGGCTGTGCTGTGCCACAGCGAGGCTCATGCCATTGTTCACGAATGCGGCGCGCCGGAATTTTTCGGCGGCGGATTGCGGCTCGTCGGCATCGAGGGCGAGGGCGGCAAGCTGCAACCACAGGCCATCCTGGCGGCGCTCGACCGGCACTTCGGACTTCGCCCGCACCAGATGCTTCCGGCCGCGCTGTCGCTCACCCAGGCGAGCGAATGCGGCACCGTCTACCGGATTGATGAAATCACGGCCTTGGCGACGCTGGCTCATGAACGGGGCATGGCGGTGCACATGGACGGTGCGCGGTTTGCAAACGCGATCGCCCGGCTCGACGCGACGCCGGCCGAGGTCACCTGGCGTGCGGGCGTCGATGTGTTGTCTTTCGGCGCCACCAAAGGTGGCGCGCTCGCCGCCGAGGCCGTGGTGTTTTTCGATCCAGCGCGCGCCGAAACGATGGCGGAGCGCCGCAAGCGAGGCGGCCACCTGGTCTCCAAGCACCGTTTTCTTGCGGCGCAGTTCGAGGCATTCCTGGCGGACAACCAGTGGCTCAAGCTCGCAGCCCACGCCAATCGCATGGCCGATCTTCTTGCCGCCCATCTCGCCAGCGCGAAGCTTAAGCCCGTGTGGCCGGTCGAGGCGAACATGGTATTCGTGCGGCTGCCCCAGGCTTTGCACGAACGCCTGCAGGCCGCTGGCGCCCACTATTACGTGATCCACGCCGATCCCCCTCCCTGCACTCTCCCGCAAGCCGGGGAGGGGAGGGAAGGGGGGACCTCAGGTCATGTTTTGGTTCGCTTGGTGACATCTTTCGCGACGACGGAAGCGAGCGTCGAAGATTTCATCTCGCTTGTAAAATCGGCGTATTGAGCGCCAACATCCGCCTCCCCCGAGCGCTCCTGAAGCACGGCGAAGCATCTGGAGCATTTTGCCTAGGAACAAACTTACCCGGTACGACCACGCCACGGGCAGCAGAAGTTTCATGCGCTTTTGAATCTTGAGTGGGTGCAGAAGCCTTAAGGGCGCACGGCCTTGGCGAGGGCCTTGATCGCTTGGATGCAGTCTTGCGGGCGGCGGCAAAGAGCATCCAAGCGATCAAGGCCGCGAGTGATCGCGGGTTGGCCGCTTTTCACGTCCTGCCCCACTCGAAATTCAGAAGAGCCAGCATTTTTCGATGATTCAATCACGTCGAATACGTCGAAAACTGCACCAATCTTGCGGGGAGCGGCCGGCCGCCTGGGGACATTTTACCGGAACGCTGCCCGCCCGGTCTCATTGCCCGTACCGGGCCGGGCGATCTCGTGTTATGAGTCTCAGGTTCATTCCCGTCCGCGCTGTCATAACCGACCAAGCCGGGGCGTGAATTATGCCCTGCCGCAAACGAATGCTTGTGGTGACTGATCGCGCGCCGTCACGGGCGACGACCACACCAAGGCGGGTCAACCTGTCCAGATCCAACGGGGGCAACATGAGAGGCATAAAACCTGTTCTGCGGTCGGCGCTTGCCATCTCCGTCGCAGTGTCGGGACTAATGGTGCTTGCGCCGTCGAGCGGCGTCGCGCAGGACCCGCCCCGGTCGCTGACCGGCCGCTGGGCGCCAACCGGAATGCTGGCGCCCGCGGAGATCATAGTCGAGGTGCGGCGGGCGGGATTTGAACCGATCAGCCGTCCGGTTCTGCGCGGCCCCGTCTACGTTCTGATCGCCCTCGATGAAAGCGATAGCGATGTGAAGCTGACGGTCGATGCGCGCAGCGGCCGCGTGCTCTGGGTGAGCGATGCCATCGGCGCGCGTTACGGCGGCTATTACGGCTATCCGGCATGGCCGCGCTATGGGCGCCCGCCAGTGCCGCCCGCTGACATACCCAACGCCGGGCCTGGCAGAAACAACTTCCGGCCGGACAGAACAACCGCATCTGTGCGGCGTTCGCCGCCGCTGCCGCGCACTCGCCCGGCCGATCTCGCCGGCGCGGCGACTACGCAAAGTCCAGCGCCCGCATCCCCCTCCCTTCCCTCCTCCGCAGGCGAGGGAGGGAAGGGAGGGGGCAACACGACGGCCGCCACCGCCTCCGATGGCGCGCCACTCGCAAAGTCGCAGCCGACGCCGCCGACAATGGTTCCGGTCGCGCCGCTGGAATGAAATGATTCGCAGAAAAAGCGCCCCGGCATTCCGGGGCGCCCGATCTCTTCAGACCTTCGGTTTTTGACGTTCGTCGAGGCCGATTACGCGGCCGCCTTAGAGTCGATCGTCTTGCCGTTCTGCGGCGCGCTGATGCGAATGGTACGCGGCTTCATGGCCTCGGGCAGTTCGCGCACCAAGTCGATGTGCAGGAGACCGTGCTCCAGGCCTGCACCCTTCACCTCGACGAAATCCGCGAGGCGGAACAGGCGCTCGAATGAGCGTGCCGCAATGCCCTGATAGAGAAGTTCCGACCCGCGGGTATTAGCTTCGCGAGCCTTTTCGCCCTTCACGGTCAGAGTGTTTTCCTTTGCTTCGATGGTAAGCTCGGATTCGGAAAATCCGGCAACAGCGAGAGTAACGCGATATGAATTCTCGCCGGTCCGCTCGATATTGTACGGCGGATAACTGTTTCCATTCTCGAAGCCCGCCGTCTGGTCGAGCATCGAAAACAGCCGGTCAAAGCCGACAGTGGAACGATAAAGCGGTGAGAGATCGAATGTGCGCATGCATATCCTCCTTTGAAGCGACATGCGGCGGTCCGCCCATGGGCCAGACCTGTTTGTGCAGCCGAACGGCCTGCACGCGCCATATATGGGCACGCTGATCGCCGCTTCAAGGTCTCTGAGCGGAGCGAAAGGTCGGCAGGGCGGAATGACTGCAGCGCATTGCCCGCCTCATTTTCGAACCACTCGCTCAGGTCGCCGTCGAAACCTGCCCGCCTTTCGCTCGGCAACGGCACACTGCGCCGCGCCACTGCGCCTTACGATTTCGCGCGGTTCCCGCATATTTGTAGTGAGCGCCGCCGGCGGTTGCGCTAAGCGACGTCGTGTGAATGTCCCCGCCTCCCGCTTCCCGGCCGCGAGGCGGGCAGCCGTCGAATTGCGGAAATACCGTTCGATGAAACTCGTTTCCATTCCAGCCAATCCGGTGCCCGAAGGCGCTGTGGTAGGCGTTCTCAAGACGCCCGACGGGATCTCGATCAGGTTCGCGCGCTGGCCAGCGCCGCGGGATCGCAAGGGGACAGTGTGCATCTTTCATGGGCGCATCGAGTTCATCGAAAAATACTTCGAGATTGTCCGCGATCTCACCGCGCGCGGCTTTGCGGTGGCGACATTCGACTGGCGTGGCCAGGGCCTCTCCGACCGCCTGCTTAGGGAGCCGCGCAAAGGGCACGTGTCGAGCTTTGCCGAATACGACACCGATCTTGAGACTTTTATGAAAGAGGTCGTTCTGCCCGATTGTCCGCCGCCGCTGTTCGCGCTCGCCCATTCGATGGGAGCTGCGGTTCTCATTCGTGCAGTCGCACGCGGGAATCGCTGGTTCGACCGGCTGGTGCTGTGCGCTCCGATGATCAAGCTGACCAACATTCCGTTGCTTGCCTTGGCTCCGGCGCTCGCAAGGACAATGCGGATTGCCGGGCTCGGAGGCGCGTTCGTCCTCGGCGGAGGACCGGTCTGCAGCGCGTCCGCTCCCTTCCTCGACAATCCCGTCACGTCAGACCCGATACGCTATGCCCGCACTGCCGCCATCCTTGAAGCCGAACCGGCTCTGGAGATCGGCGCCCCAACGATTGCCTGGGCCGATTCTGCATTCCGCATCATGGCGGAATTTGCCAATCCGGCCTTCCCGGCAAAGCTGCGGCAGCCAATGCTGATCATCGCCTGCGGTCGCGATCTCCTGGTTTCAACGGAAGCAATTGAGGAATTCAGCAGCCGCCTGCGGGTCGGCTCCCATCTCGTGGTCCCAGGCTCCAAGCATGAAGTCATGATGGAGCTCGACGCGTATCGCGGCCAATTCTGGGCGGCCTTTGACGCGTATATTCCCGGAACCCCGGCGTTTTGACTTGTCGCCCGGACTGCGGCTGTGGCGTTCAGCGCGTGCCGGGAGGGATGATCCCTTCCGCCGCGAATCTTTCTCTGCCGGCAGGACTGGTCAGCCGCGCCGCGAAATCTGCCGCAACGGGAGAGATGTTGTCGCGATGCCAGAGCGAAAAGTTGGTAGCGAGGGCAAACTCCCTGGGAAATGGTCCCGCAAAAGCGTCGCGGCTCGCTTGCACGATCTCGCTGGATTGCGATACGCCGAAATCGGCTTCGCCCGCTACGACGCGGCGCGTGGTTTCAAGGCCGTCAGGGGCGAACGCGATTTTTCGGAGGACCTCGTCCTTTACGCCCAGCGTCTCGATTACCTTCATGAAATGAGCGCCCACGGTCGCCCCGCGGGCCGGATCGGAAACCGCGATGCGGCGGGCCGCGAGCAGTGCAGCCTTCAATTTTTCAGGGGTAGAGACATCAGGCTTTTCCAATCCCGGCGTTACCGCCACGCCGGCGACCGTGCTGCCTAAAAGGGTGGCAGTGCCGTCCCGCAGCGCGCCCCTGCTCTCCGCATTTTGGATTAGCGGCGCGGTCGTGATGAGCAAAGCTGCTTCGGGATCTGCCCTGAACCTTTGTTCCGTGGCGCCCGCGGTGTCGAGAACGACGATCACCTTGTGTCCGGTTGCGTTTTCATATTCGGCCGCGATGGCCGCGAGAGGCGCCTTGACGACGGCCGCCGCGTAGACCTTCACGTCCTGCCCCTTTTCGCCATGCGCGCAAGCAGCGCTCGTCGCCAGCACAGAAACGGACAAAATGGCCAAAAACATCATCCTCTTCATGTTGCCTCCGGTGAAATTCGTGTTGCAAAAGCATCATGCGGCTTCGGTCCCGAAGGGACAATCGTGTCCAGTTTGCAACACACCAACAACAAATGGATGCAGGCTGCTTCCCCTTCCCGGTAATCTGGTTTACCAGAGCCTCGGGGATGGGGGGCGGGTGGCCCCGACCTCCGCGGCAATTGCGTTGATCAACGGCCTGGAGTCGGGGCCACGTTGTCTGGAGCCAAGGACGCAGCGGGGTTGTCTGCGGGACGTTGGGCTCGCGGAAATTGCCCCGGGCGGCGTGGCGCTGCCTCATCTCATTAGGAAGGCGGCAACATTAACTGAATTATTTCCGGTACCGCAAACCGGCGATCGTCGTTGTCGCCAGGGCACGGTCATGTCTCGTGCATCTCTGGTTTTGCCGACTTTCGGTTGTTTTCTGGTTGGCGGGTGAACTGAAGCAGTTAATGTTGCGGCTGTCCTGAGCTCGGCTGTTGTGTGTGGCGGGCGACCCTGCCTTCAGGCGTTGAGCAACGCCAGTGCGGCCGCGTGGGTGCGGCGATCCCCCGCTGCGACGATGCGGCCGCCCGCCTCCGGCGCATCCCCGTTCCAGGTGGTGATGATGCCGCCGGCGCCGGCAATGATCGGGATCAACGCCGCCACGTCGTAAGGCTTGAGTTCAGTCTCGATAACGAGGTCCACGTGACCGGCCGCCAGCATGCAGTAGGAATAGCAATCGCCGCCGTAGCGCGACAGGCGGACCGCCTCTTCGACCCTCCCAAAGGCCACGCGGTCAACTGCGTTCATTAGTCGCGGACTCGTCGTGTAGAGAATTGCGTCGGCGAGCGTCGGGCAGGGTCGAACCCTCAGCGCACGGTTGCCAGCCGGCCCCCGATAGGCCGCAGCGCGGCCATCGCCAGAAAAGCGCTCCCCGATGAAGGGCTGGTGCACCATTCCAAACACCGGCCGTCCCAACCGGGTCAGGGCTATCAGCGTGCCCCACGCGGGCATGCCCGAAATGAAAGACTTGGTGCCGTCGATCGGGTCGAGCATCCAGACGAACTCGGCGCCGCCGCGTTCAGCGCCGAATTCCTCGCCGATGATCCCATGTGCAGGAAATTTCTCGCGAATTAGCGCGCGCATCGCCTGTTCGGCGGCGCGGTCGGCTGCCGTCACCGGATCGAAGGCGCCGCCGCAGCTCTTGTCTTCGACGCCGAGCGAGGTGCGGAAGAACGGCCTGATGGCATCCCCCGACACCGCCGCAAGCTCGCCCACGAAAGCCTCAAAATCCACCGCAGTCATCTCTCCGCCCCTTCGTGCGGTGTCGCGGGCCTGCCCGCGCAACACATCCGGAGGTACCTGTTACCCCTCCCTCACATGCGTGAGAGACATGGGTGGCGGCCAGGGTCAAAAAAGGAAAGTTTGGAGACTAGGTTAACAAGCTGCGATTTGCCTCTTGCATTTTATGCCGCCTGATGACATGTATGAGCCGTGCGGTAGCGCGTCCTGCGTTACCGCCGCCCTCCTTGGGCGTTTCCTCCCTAGACTTGGGCCGCTGGGAAGCCAGCGGCCTTTTTTTCCGGCCCATTGGGCTCCGGAAGTCCTGCGAGCCACGCATAGCGGCTGCCGCCATTTAGCCATTGAAGTTTGTGCATTGCAGTGGCAATTTTCGCACTGCGGCAACGCCTGTTGCTGCGGCCCCGATTGTGGGCGTTTCCTCCCTAGACTTGGGTCACCGGCGATGCTGGTGACCTTTTTTCTTGGTTTCAGCGACCTGCTGACTTCTCGTTGCGGGATTGCGCCGGCCTATTCTGCGGCAGACCTATAGGGGTGCAGTTCCTGGAGAGCAATCTCGTTAAGCCGATCCGAGACCGCCTCCAGATCCCTTGCGACCGTGGAGAATGAGCTTGACCGCTCCAAGCGGCGCTCGTCCATATACAATGCGCGGTTGATCTCGAGCTGAACCGAATGAAGGCCGGCGGCAGGATTGCCATAGTGCTCGGTAATGAAACCTCCCGCATAGGGTTTATTGCGGCTCACTGAGTAGCCCCGTTCGTGCAACGTCCCCTCGATTGTATCCGCAATGACGCTCAGGCAACTGGTGCCATAGCGATCGCCGATCACAATATCAGAGCGCGGACGCTCGTCCTTCGGGCCGGCAGCCGAGGGCATGGAGTGGCAATCCACCAGAACTGCAGTGCCGAATTCGCGGTGGATGCGGGTCATGAGCTTGCGCAGCGCCCGGTGATAGGGCTTGTAGAGTCCTTCGATCCGGCGCAACGCCTCGTCGACGGGAATGCGCTGGTCATAGATTTCCTGCGCGTCGCCGACAACGCGGGCGACCGTCCCTAATCCGCCAGCCACCCTCATGGAGCGTGTATTGGCAAATGACGGCAGCCGGCCGTCGAACATGCGCGGATCAAGTTCGTAGGGCTCCCGGTTGACATCGACAAAGCAGCGCGGGAAATGTGCGCGCATCAGCGGATTGCCCCGCGGGACGACCCCAACCAGCAATTCATCGACAAAACAGTCCTCAGAGCGCCGCAGGACTGCAAGGTCGAGGCGTGCCGCCGCCAGGAAGGCGCGGGGATAGACGCAACCGCTATGGGGCGAGTTGAAGGCGACTGGCCCTCGCCATTCGGCTGGCTCCAGGATTTCGAACGGGGGGTCGAGTTCGTCAGGGTGCACGTTGATGACTCAATCGGGGCGCCGCGTCTCGGTTCTAAGCTTCCTGCTGCCGGAATGCCATAAAGTTCTCCGTGAAGCCCCAGGGGTCGTCACCATTCACGCCATATTTACCAAGAGTGTGGCTTATGGAAAGGTAGGCATTGGCGGGGAAGGGTCGCCTGTGGCCGACCCCAAGCCCATCACTTGAGCAAGCTGGCGAATCGCATGGCGACCAAGATTCTTCTGGCTGAGGATGATACCGATATGCGGCGCTTTCTCGTCAAGGCGCTGCAGACGGCCGGCTACAATGTCATTTCCTTTGACAACGGATTGTCGGCCTATCAACGCCTGCGCGAAGAACC
This sequence comes from Hyphomicrobiales bacterium, assembly GCA_021323775.1. Classification (GTDB taxonomy): domain Bacteria; phylum Pseudomonadota; class Alphaproteobacteria; order Rhizobiales; family Xanthobacteraceae; genus JAJPKK01. The sequence continues at coordinate 2,077 of JAJPKK010000052.1, read as the reverse complement.
CTTCGAGCTGCTGCTCACCGACATTGTGATGCCGGAAATGGACGGGATCGAGCTGGCCCGGCGGGCCGCGGAACTCGACCCCGACATCAAGATCATGTTCATCACCGGATTTGCCGCAGTGGCGCTCAATCCGGATTCCTCCGCGCCCAGGCAGGCGAAGGTCCTCTCAAAGCCGTTCCATCTTCGCGACCTCGTAAGCGAGGTCGGCAAGATGCTGGCGGCGTGACTCCCTCCCCGTCTTCGGGGGTGGCCGGGGTGGGGTTCTTTCACCGCCCGGGTTTTGCCCGTTAGTTAGCCCCGCCCGGCCTCGCTGCGCTCGGCCGCCCTCCCCCGAAGGCGGGGAGGGATCAGAGGCGATCCGCTTGCGGGCCTCGCTGCAAGCCGATATAGGATCGACCCGGCCCATCCGGGCGCGTAGCTCAGCGGTAGAGCACTACCTCGACACGGTAGGGGTCACAGGTTCAATCCCTGTCGCGCCCACCATTTCCGCCACATGACCCGCATCATCATCGAAGAGGATCATTTCCTGAAGATCGTGCCGGTCGTCCTCGACCCGGCGACTCCAGAGGCGCATCGGCTCGCGGTCGCGGATTTTTTTTCGCATGACGAGCCCGACTTTCTCGGCTGGTGCGGCCGGCTGCAGCAGCGGCTCGGCGGTCTCTATCCGGCCCAAGTGATATTCGCCGCCGATGAGGCCGATCTTGCGGCAAAGATCGGGGATGCGGACGGAGTCGTGGTTGAAAGTTTCCGCATCGACGATGCCGTTCTGGCGGCAGCGCCGCGGCTCGCCGTCGTGCACAAGTTCGGCACCATCACAACCAACATCGATCTTGAGGCCTGCGCCAGGAGGGGCATCCCGGTGTCAACCCTGCGCCGCGTGGTGAACGTCGCGGTGGCCGAGCAGGCCTGCGCGCTCATGCTGGCGCTTGCCAAGCGCATCGGCGAATTCAACGGCGTGGTGGAGGAGGCGGCGCTGCGCAAGGCGGGCTTGCGGGTGCGGCCGCGACAGCCGCATTACATCGGCTATTCGAATTTCGCCGGCGTCACCGGGCTCAAGACGCTGCTCGGCGCCACGCTCGGCATCGTCGGCTTCGGCGAGGTCGGCCGCGAGGTGGCGCGACGCGCCCGCGCGTTTGAGATGGAAATCGTTTATTTCCAGCGCACCCAGCTCGCCGCCGCGGTCGAGCGGGAACTTGACGTCCGCTACCTGCCGCTCGATGGCCTGATGGAGCAGGCCGACTATATCCTCGTGCAACTGCCCTCCAATGATAAGACGCGCGGCCTGATCGGGCGCGATGCGCTCAGCCGCATCAAGCCGGGCGCTGTCTTGATCGACGTCGCCCGCCCGGAATTGATCGACCACGACGCCCTTGTGGAGGCCCTTCAAGCCGGGCGCCTTGGGGGCCTGGGGCTCGATGTGCTCTACAGCGAGCCTGCCGATCCTGCGGAGCCGCTTCTGCGCTACCGCGACCGCAACGTCATTCTCATGCCGCATACGGCCGTCGCATCGCGGGCGAATGCCTTGCGTGATGTGGAAACGCTGTGCGTGAATTTGTGGCGGGCAATCACGAAGAAGCGCGGACGGTGCTGACGAAGGTCGGGGCGTCATCAGCCGTTTGTCGGGAAATGGCGAGCGGGTGAAGGGAATCGAACCCTCGTCATCAGCTTGGAAGGCTGTTGCTCTACCATTGAGCTACACCCGCACCGGCCGCATACCTTTCGCGCTTTGCCGGCCCTCGGTCAAGCACACGGCAGCCAGCTCCAATATGCTATGACCTATTAAGATCGGCCATTGTGCAGCCCATATGTCATCGATCGTGTACATCTGCAATTGTTGCCGATCGTTGACATTTTTCCATTGTCGACGATCGTTGACATGCGTTAATGTAGGCGAACGATGACATTTTTACCGGCTAGTTTTCCACCGGGCCTGGCCCGACCTGCAGCGCATGAAACTTCTGCTACCCGGTGGCGCGGTCCTGCCGGGTCAGTTTCCTCCTAGACGATGCTCGTTCGCACACCCGCTGATCTCGGCGCCGTCATCCGTGGCCGGCGCAAGCAACTCAAGCTCGACCAG
>JAJPKK010000072.1 GCA_021323775.1 Hyphomicrobiales bacterium | reverse complement strand
TGCGAATCGCCATTCATGAATCCTTGAATCGAAACGCGATTCCGCTGTCTAGAAAAATCTTACCGGCAGAACATCGAAAGGATGGCTATCCCACCTGGGCAGTTACCTGTTCTCAGGGAATTTTGGACCGCCGGTCTTCGGAGGATTTGCGGTGAGAGTGCCCGCGCAGCCATAAGGGAGATAACGGCGTCATGCCGATAACTGCTTCACGTTCGCCGGTTTGGCGCTGTTGACAAAAGATTCACTTAATGTTGCTGCCGTCCTAAGTGTGCTGCCGAATGGAAAAAGCCGTGCTCTGGCGCGCGTTTCACCGCACCGTTCAAGACATCAAAACAGGCAGCGCCAAGACCGACCCAAGCGGATTGCAGCGCATCGTCGACGATGCAGTGCGCGGCGTGCGCGCCAAACGCCGCGCCAGCGGTCAGGCTGACAAAGCCTAATGCGCGTGGCGTTTTGATCATGCCCAGCCCGACCTCGCACACCTATATCTCGCAGCGCCTGCGTCTGCACTATTTCGATTGGGGCAATCCCGGCGCGCCGCCGGTGGTGCTCGTCCATGGCGGCCGCGATCATGCGCGGAGCTGGGACTGGGTAGCGGAGCGCCTATGCGACCGCTGGCACATCATTGCGCCGGACCTGCGCGGGCACGGCGACAGCCAGTGGTCGCAAGACGGCGGCTACGCCATGCCCGGCTATATCTACGATCTCGCGCAGCTCATTCATCAGCGCCAGCTTGCGCCCGTAACCCTGATTGGCCATTCGCTCGGCGGCAATATCGCGACGCGTTACGCCGGCATCTATCCGGAGAACGTGAGGCGGCTCGTCTCGATCGAGGGCCTTGGATTATCGCCCAAGGCTATGGCCGAGCGGCTCGCGAAACCGATGGCCGAGCGCCTGCGCGCCTGGATCGAGGCACAGCGCGGCCTCGCCGCCCGCCTGCCACGCCGCTATGCGTCGATAGAGGATGCGGTTCTTCGCATGCAAGCCGCCAACAAGCATCTTTCCCTCGTGCAGGCGAACCATCTCACCCGCCATGGCGTCAATCAGAACGAGGACGGCACCTATAGCTGGAAGTTCGACCCCTACCTTCACGTTTTCCCGCCCGTCGATCTGCCGGTGCAGGAAGTCGAGAAGCTGTGGGCGAACGTCGCCTGCGCGACGCTGCTCGTCTACGGCAAGGAAAGCTGGGCCTCGAACCCGGAGGAAGACGGCCGCGCCCGGCATTTCAAGAATGCACGGGTCGTCATGGTGGAGAACGCGGGCCATTGGGTCCACCACGACCAGACGGAGTTTTTCATCAAGACGGTGGAGCCGTTTTTGGAAGGGTCGTAGTTTTTGGAAGGCGCGTAATATCTACGCGTCCGCGCGCAGGGTGGCAAAATCGCCCGGTTCGACCGATCTGCGCGCTCGGCCGCGGAGGCGATTTTGCCACGCAGGTGAACGGCGAGGCCGGACCGCATGCGGATCGCGGCGCCCGGCAGTCGCAGCGAGGGCGCACCGAGATCGGCGCGACGCCCCACGCTACCCCTCCCCCGCACGTTCAACCCTTCTTCTCGTCGGTCACATCCGTGATCGTCCAGGTCAAGATTTCGGTCTGATGGGAAGGCAGGCGGAAATCGTAGCCATCGACCTTGGAAGCGATCAGCTTTGCCTTGTCCTTGGCGGCGTCGCTCGTGGCTTCCGCTGCGATCTGCACCCAGCCGTCGGTAATATTGCCCAGCGCCGTGAAGGTGAGGCGCAGGCCGTCGCCGGCGTCCACCACCAGGCGACGGGCGTCGTCCGCGGGCTTGGTGGCCTTACGCACGTCCTGGAACGTGAAGCTCTCGACCAGCGTCGCGAGCCGGCTCACCTTGAAGTTGTCGGGGCTGCGGTTTTCCGGCACATCGGCGAGCACCAGCTCGCCGGGCTTGTCGGCGCTTGCGGACGCCGCAATGCTGTCGCGCCCGCCGCCGGCGAGCTCGACCTTTTTGATCTCGTTGCGCTTGACGTCGAGATCAAATCCGACGAACCAGTCCGAGCGGGCGACGGGGAGCCGAACGTCACCGCGCACCAGGAAGGTCTGCGGTTGGCCTTTGACGCGGATGAAAACGCCGCCGGTCGGACCGCCGACAGTGGTGTCGCGCCTGCCGACCACAAGGCTTGCGAGTTCTCCGGCCGCGGTGCGGAATGTGATCTCTTTGCCGCCATCCTTGGCTTCGGGATCGGCGAGGCCGAGATCGCCGTAGCGGGCCGGATCGCTGGTGCGCGCTTCCTGGAATGACAGCTCGGCGGTGCTGGCGACGATGTCGCGTACAGCGTCAGTTTTGATCGGATAGCCGGAATCAGCGGCGACAAAGCGATTATCGCGGCGTTCGATGACGAGGGAGCCGTTGCTGTCGCGGATCGAAAGGCCGGTGATGTCGTTTGCCTTGGCCACGAGCGAGGGGACGACCGTTTCACCGCGCCGGTCTGACGCCACGGTGGGGGCGCTCGTCTGCAAGACCCAGGCCGTCACGCCGACGCTGATCGCCGCAAGCACGGCGAGCGTAGTGAGATGCTTCGCGTTCATGATGCTGCTCCGTCTCGGGCTAGCGTTTGAAAAATTCGAATCCTGTCGAGCAGACTGCAGATTGCAGGGTCGGCAAAGGCGCGCGCCGGAGCCTGCCGAAGGAGCGCGCCGCGCCCACCAACGGTGGTGGGCGCGCTTCGCTCTGAGCTTGTCGAAGAGCGCCCACCCTCCGACTGGGCCCACTGCTACGCCGTCGCACCCGACGGCTTCTTCGGTAGTGGTCGCCGCGACCGGCGCATTCCGAAGGCGATCACGATCACCCCGACCGTCACCGGGACGACGCCGACGTTAAGCGCGGTCACAAGGTTCTTGAGATTGTCGACATCGCGGCGCAGCGCAAACTGCACGTCGCGCAGTTGAGAACGGATGGCGAGCAATTGGGTGCGGAAGCCTTCGATGGTTTTCGCCTGCTCGGCGGTCAGCACCTCGTTTGAGCCTTCGGCAGCTTTGGGCAGCTGCGACAGCTTCTGTTCCGTATCCTTGAGCTGGTTGGTGAGTTCCTGCTCCTTGGCGCGGAACTGGCTGTCGGCTTCGGCCTCCATGCGCTGGATCAGCTCGAACGGCCGCCACGACACGCCGCGCCCGCGCAGGTCCGAAAGGGCGGCGCCGCCGGCCATCTGCTCGATCGCATTGATGACGAAATCCGCATTGTTGGCGAATGCTTGCGCAACCTGCTGCCCGAACAGAGTATGCATCTGGACCCAGTTGCGGTCCATCAGCATGTCGGCGTCGCCAACCAGAATGACGTTCGCCGGTTTCGCCGACTTCTTGAGCGTGTTCGTGGCCGCGTTGGTCTCCTCCTTCTTCGCCTCGTCGGCTTTCGCGGTGTCCGGCTTCGCCTCGTCGGGCTTCTTTTCGTCGCTCTTTGCTTCGTCCGGCTTTTTCTCTTCCGTCTTGAGCCCGTCCGGATAGGCGCTGTCGAGCGTGCCCATCAGCCGGGCCGCGAGAATCGGCGGCTTGGGGGCCTTGGTGAGGCCGACCAGAAGGCGCCGCGGATCACCGAAGCGATCGCCGGCCTGCGACGCGTCGAGGGTAACGGCGGCGCTCGACGCGCGTACCAGCGGCCGCAACGTCACGCCGTCCTTGGCGGTCTCGAAGGCGCCCGCAGTCGTCATGACGATGGCTGACAACTGCGCCAGGATCGCCTCATCGCGCGCGAGCGCATCGCCGCGCAACGCCATCCACGGCAGGTTTTGCGAGGCCACCGGGCGGCCGTTGACGTTGCGTTCGGTCTGCAGCGCATAGTCCGGATCGCCGATGGCCCGCGTGGTGTCGAACTTCACGCCCCACGCCTTGAACAACGGTTCGAGATTCGAGGTCGGGTTCGGCGACGGTAAGCCGGGGCGCGGGCCGGATTGATTTTCCGCGAACGGGTCCACGAAGATCATCGTGGCGTTGCCGGCCATCACCCATTGATCAATGGTGTAGAGTGTCTTTTCGCTGAGATTCTGAGGGTGGACCACCATCAGGACGCGGGTATCGTCCGGCAGCTTCTCGACGTCCCCGGAGACCGGCTGGACGTCGAAGAACTGCTTCATCTGCGTCAACACCTGCTGCTCAGGCATCCGCATCATCGGATTGCCCGCGAGGCCAAGCCCGTCGAGCAGCGCTACCACCGGCTTGCCGCGCCGTCCGAGTTCCGACACCAGTCGCGTCAGATCATATTCCAGGAACTGTTCGCGGTCGGGCGCGAACACGCCGATGGTGGCTCGCCCGGTGGTGGAATTGGTGGCGGCAAGGCCGAAGAACAGCCGCTCGCCGCCGACGCCCGTGAACCCGTCGATGCCGAAAGCCACCGCGCGGTCCTCTTCTTCGGAGAACGGCTTGGGGTCGATAACCTCGAGAATGATGTTGCCCTTGGCGGCGGCAACGTAAGAGTCCAGGAGCGACCGCACGCGCCCCGCGAAAGCGGCAAGCTGCGGCGCCTGCTTGGTCAGGCCGGATGACATGAACAAGCGGAAACGCACGGGCTCCTTGAGCTCGGCCAGCAGCGTGCGGGTGCCCTGGCTCAGCGAGTAGAGATGCTGCTCGGTAAGATCGACGCGCGCATTGCGGAAGATCTGCGCGCTGACGATGTTGATGCAAACGAAGACGACGGCGCCCAGCAGCGCGGCGACGAGCGCAATGCGGCCGGTTGCGGGCGGTTTGCGTGTTTCCGGTTGGGTCTGGTCGGACATGGCAATATCTCATGCAGCTTTTTTGACTTCGATGGCGCGAACGTTGAGCCAGAGGCAGAACACGATCAGCGACACGAAAAAGACGATCGACGGCAGTTCCAGGACCCCGTCGGTGATGTGCTGGAAATGCGCGAAGAACGACATGGAGCGCACGGCGTCGACGATGAAGCCGGGCGCCCATTGGCGCACCACTGAGATGACGAGGTCGAACCCCGCCATGACGAACAGGAAGCTCACCGCGGTGGCGCCGATGAAAGCCAGCACCTGGCTCTTTGTCAGCGCCGAAATGGCGGCGGCGAGCGCCAGGAATGCTCCCGCCATCAACCAAGAGCCGATGTAGGAAGACAGGATCACGCCGTTGTCCGGCGAGCCGAGCACGTTGACGGTGATCCACAGCGGCATTGTCAGCACCAGCGCGAGCGCCGCAAAGGCCCAGGCTGCGAGCCACTTGCCGAGGACGATCTGCCAAGGCTGGACCGGCAGCGTCATCAGGATCTCGATGGTGCCGCTGCGTCGCTCCTCGGCCCATAGCCGCATGGCGATGGCCGGCATCAGCACCAGGAAGAGCCACGGGTGCCAGAAGAAGAATCCCGACAGATCCGCCTGTCCGCGATCGAAGAAGCCGGAGACCAGAAATGTCATGCCGGCCGCGAGCGCCAGGAAGACGATGAGGAATACCGCCGCCACCGGGGTTGCGAAATAGGCGGCGAATTCACGTCGAAATACGACAAGCACCTCCCGCATGTCAGTTCTCCGCACCATGGCCCGTGATCTGGCGGAACACGTCGTCGAGCGTCGCGCGTTCCATGTAGAATTCGGTGACCGCGATGTTCGATCGGCCGAGCAAGCTCGTAATCTCGGCGGGAGAAGGACGACTCTTTGAAGTTCGGACGGCGATCCGGGTGACGCCGTTGACCCGCTGGACGACATCGACCTGCCCGACGCCCGGGTGCTTCGAAAGGATATCGATCGCGCCCTGCGGATCGGCAGTGGCAAGCGCGAGCGCAAGCGTGCCGTTGCTGGGCGCACGGGCCAGCAACTCGGCCGGCGTCGCGTCCGCAAGCAAGCGGCCCTTGGCGATGATGATGGCCCGGGTGCAGACCGCTTCGACTTCTTCCAGAATGTGGGTCGATATGATGATCGCTTTTCTCGACGCGATAGAGCGGATCAGATCCCGCATTTCGTATTTCTGAATGGGATCGAGGCCGTCGGTTGGTTCGTCAAGGATCAACGCGTCCGGGTCGTGAACGAGCGCCTGGGCGATGGCGACCCGGCGCTTGAAGCCCTTGGAGAGGGATTCGATGCGTTGGTTCCACACTTCCGCGAGATCGACGCGTTCGACCAGTTCGGCGAGCCGGGCATTGGCCTTCGCCTTCGACATGCCGTGCATGGCGGCGATGAACTCGAGGAACGCTCCGACCGTCATATCTGCATAGGCCGGCGCCCCTTCCGGCAGGTAGCCGAGGCGTCGCCTGGCCGCAATCGGGTCGGTGTGACTGTCGTGTCCGTCAATCCAGGCCTGGCCGGAGGTGGGCTCCATGAAACCGCTGATGATCCTCATCGCGGTGGATTTGCCGGCGCCGTTTGGCCCCAGAAAACCGACAACCTCGCCCCGGTCTACTGAAAACGAAACTTTATCGACCGCGGTCAGACTGCCAAAACGTTTGACCAGGTCGCGTGCTACGACGAGCGCCATTTTCTTAAGCTCCTGGCATTACGGCCGGAGCGACGAATTGGAATCGAAGACTCGGAATCGTCGCTCGGCCAGTTCGTTGCTGACTTGAGGGTTCGCTAGACCCCGTGCGTGCCGTGTGTCGCATGACCGACATCGCGGCAGATTGCAAGAGGGGCTGCGGCGTTGCCAATCCCATGCTTGCTGCGTTGCACAAATTGAGACGATGAAGGTTCCCAGTCGATACAATGAGTGAGCTTGCTGCCAAATGACCTTTCGTGCGACTTTTCGACCTACCCTGAAAGCCGCGGCGGCTGAAGGCGGGCGCGCGACTCGCGGTCGCCGCAGAAAATGCCGTCGCGGCCGAGCTCATCGCTGACGTGCGCCCGGGTATCATTTGCAGCATCCTGCCCGACCTGGCCCTTGCTCTCGCGGACAGATTTCGTGGGAAAGGCGAACCGGCGCATCGCATTTCGGTGAGGCGCTTGTTGCGGGTGTCGCGGCCCTTTGTCGAAACTCGGCGCTCAGCTCAAGAGATGAGTGTTCGGATGCCGTCTCGACTGCGGAAACGGTACAATATGATTGCGACCGATCCTTCTAACATGAACGTTTCCACGCTCGCTTAACTGTTGCGGAGGCCAAGAGGCTTGAACTGCGGCGCCATGGTTCCGGGGGTTGATGAAGGCCGGCGCATCGGATGTTAGGTCGAACAACTCCGGGGCATCGCCGGTTCCGAAGGTAAGGCGGCCCGTGCCGCCATGCCATTGCGGCGCGCGAGCCTGGCGGCGCATCCGCAGATCGAACGGTTTTCGGCCAGCACGCCGGCCGGTGTCACAGCAAGCGGTCAATCACCGAGAAACTTTTCGGTTAAATTTCCTCCAATTCATCGCCCGTTATCGCGTGCGCCCGACGCAATCTTTCGCGCCGCGCGCCAAATCGGATGGCGCTCTGCCCTGTACTGCGGCCAGTATTCAACTGCCGCTTTGAGATGTTTGCGTCCAGACGATCAGTCGACAAGCCCCGCTTTACGCCGAGCCCTGGTATCTCCGCCTTTACAGCGGGTCAGGCGGGCGCAGTCTTTTTGGTTGAATTACCGTTTATGCGCTTATTTTCAAACTGTGCAGCGCCAGCGCAGGCGCATGACGCGGATTTATTTTCTGCTTGTACGTGGATATCAAAAGGTTCAGATGCTACATCCACACTTGGTGCGGTCCTTTTGACTTGCATTTGCGGCCGGATCGATATAATTCAAGTAATCCGTCAGATGGAGCAGCCTCGTTATGAATTTGAAATCGATGTCGATCGACAAACTTGTCGATCTCCGTGGTAGAATCGACGCGGTATTGGGAAGCAAGGTCGCTGAGGAGCGCCGTTCTTTGGAGTCCGAGCTTGCCAAGCTTTCCCGGGTCGAGATGGCGGGTGGTCGATCGAAAGCCGCCTTCGGGCGTGGCGTAAGGGGAAAGGTCGCCCCGAAATACCGTAACCCGGAAAATCCCAGCGAAACTTGGGCAGGACGTGGGCTGAAACCGCGATGGCTCGCTGCTGCTCTGAGGGCGGGCAAGAAGCTCGATGATTTTAAGATCGGTGGAGTTGGTAAGGATTCTGCGCCGAAGCCAGTGAAAAGAAAGGTGCGCGCCAAGCGCAAATAATGACGGAATTTACGACCGAGCAGATTTGGGCCGGCAAATTTTCTGATCGCCGCCGTAAGGCAGGTTTTCCCGTCAGATGTGTGAGTGGTGGACTTTGCATGGTGTTGCACGCATAAGGTGCATATTGGATTGCTGTGCACCAACAAGCCGTTTTTGGTGTTTGACTTTGGATGTTTGATGTCTGCGCTCGCACACTTCTGATATCTCGATTTCTGCGTGAACGCGCCGAGTCGTCCGAAAGACACGCGGGTCGCCGTATTATCGGGGAAACGAGTTGCGGGATAAAAAGATATCCCGCATAAGCTTGCTTGCGCCGGCCGAAAGGCTTTGCTCTGAGAACAGCCGCGATAGCTTAGTTCCCGGCGGAGGGTATGAAGTTGGGGCAACAATCCCTCTGCCATGATATATCATCTTGCCATTTATGCCTAGGAGGAAACTGACCCGGCAGGACCGCGCCACCGGGTAGCAGAAGTTTCATGCGCTGCAGGTCGGGCCACGCCCGG
>JAJPKK010000082.1 GCA_021323775.1 Hyphomicrobiales bacterium | reverse complement strand
CATCTCCAACGCAACCCGCTAACCGTCCCCCGAGTCAACTTGCCGCACCAAAATCGCCTCGCCAACCCGGCCCGACACGCGGAAAGGTCAAAATGAGAATTGCTGGATCGCGCCAGCTATCCGCGGCCATTGGATGGTTGAGAACGGCCTTCATTGGATCATGGACAGGATGTTCCGTGACGACGAATGCCGCGGCCGCACCGATAATGCACCCGCAAGCTTCACCACCATCAAACACATGGCCCTCAACCTGATCCGACGAAAATCATCCGGCAAGAAAGATTCCCTCCGTGTCCGCCGCAAGGTCGCCAGTTGGGACGACGACTACTTGGCAAGTCTCGTCGGGGGTCGATTTTTTTACCCGATTCCCCGGTTATGGGCCGACGCCGCTTACAGCGTATGCATCCGCCGCGCGTCGCGGATAGCCGCCCATATCCGCTCCGGCGTGGCGGGCATATCGACGTGGCGAATCCGGTGGGCCCGATAGAGGGCGTCAACGATCGCATTCATCACGGCCGGCGCCGAGCCGATGGCGCCGGCTTCACCTGCGCCCTTCATGCCCAGCGGATTGGTCGTGCATCGCACGTTGCGGGTCTCGAACCTGAAGGGCGGCGTATCGGCCGCCCGCGGCAGCGCATAGTCCATAAGCGAGGCGGTCACGAGCTGACCGGATGCGCTGTCATAGACCGTGTTCTCCATGATCGCCTGGCCGATCCCTTGCACGGCGCCGCCCTGGACCTGGCCGGACAACAGCAGCGGATTGAGCGTCACGCCGAAATCGTCGACCACCACATAAGAAACGATGTCGACATGACCTGTGTCGGGATCAACCTCGACTTCGGCGATGTGGGTGCCGTTCGGATAGGTCGGCTGCGGAGGGCCAACCGAATCGCTGACCGAGAGGAGCTCGGATTTTGCCTGCCCCGATGCCGCCACCCGGGCAAACGAAATCGTGCGGTCGGTACCGACGATGCGCACCTTTCCGTTCTCAATTTCCAGGTCGGCTTCCGCGGCTTCCAGCTCGTGCGCGGCGATCGACTTCAGGTTGGCGGCAAGCTTGCGCGATGCGCTCTCGACAGAGGCGCCGCCGCAGGTGATCGAGCTTGAGCCGCCAGTGCCGGCCCCGGTCGCCACCACATCCGTGTCGCCCTGGATGACAGTCACGCGCTCAGGCGGCACGTCGAGATGATCCGCGACGAGCTGCGCATAGGCGGTTTTGTGCCCCTGCCCGGTCGACTGCGATCCCGCCAGAACCGTAACGGTGCCGTCGCGCTCGAGCCGCACGGTCGCGGCATCCGGACCGTTGCTGCCGCACGCCTCGATATAAGTAGAAAGCCCGATCCCTCGCAGCTTTCCCATTTTTTTCGAAGCGGCCGCACGCTTGCCGAATCCGGTCCAGTCAACGATCTCCTGAGCGCGCCGCATATGGGAGGCAAAGTCGCCCGAGTCGTAGACCCTTTGGGTCGGCGTCGTATAGGGCATCGCCGAGGGCCTGATGAAGTTGCGCCGCCGCAGCGCCTCTGGAGATATGCCAATGTCCCGCGCGGCGGTGTCGACCAGCCGCTCAATCAGATAGGCCGCTTCCGGCCGGCCGGCGCCGCGGTATGCGTCAACCGGAAGCGTATTGGTGAAGGCCGCGGTGATGCGGATGAAGCAGGCTGGGAAATCGTAGACACCCGGCAACATCACGGCGCCCACATACGGAATATAGGGCGCAAATGCGGACAGATACGCGCCCATATTGCAGGTCATGTCGATCGACAGCGCCGTGAAGCGATGGTCGGCATCGAGCCCGAGCGTCGCGGTCGTGAAATTGTCACGCCCCTGCGTGTCGCCGAGAAAATGCTCGCTGCGCTCCGCGACCCATTTGACGGGACGCTTCAGGCGCTTCGCAGCGACGGCGGCAAGCGCATATTCCCGATAAGGAAACAGCTTCGTGCCGAATCCGCCGCCCACGTCCGGCGTGATCACGCGCAGCTTGTCCGGCGCGATCTTGAGGATCGTCTGGCTTAAGAGGTCGCGCAGGAGGTGCGAGCCCTGGCTGCCCAGCGTCAGCGTGATGCGGTCTGCGGCCTCCTCGTATTCGGCAACCACCGCGCGGGTATCGAGATAGTTGGTGACAAGCCGCTGATTGACGACGGTGAGTGAGACGGTTCTGGCGGCGGCCGCGAGCGCCTGCGTGGTGGCTCTCTCGTCGCCCAGCGTCTGCTTGAACGCGACATTGCCGTTGTGACTGAGCCACACCCGCGGCGCGCCGGGCTTGAGCGCCTCGATCGCGGACACCACATGCGGCAGCGGCTGCCAGTCGACGACGATCGCCTCGGCCGCATCCTTAGCTTGCGCCACCGTGTCGGCGACCACGAAAGCGACAGCATCGCCCACGTGCCGCACCTCGTCGCGCGCCAGGATCGGGTAAGGCGGCGCATTCACCGTCACCCCCTCCGGGATCGCCACGCAAGGAAGATCGCCGAGATCCGCTACATCCGCTGCGGCGAGCACGAGATGTACGCCCCTGACAGCGCGTGCCGCCGTGATGTCGGCGATGCGAAAGCGTGCGTGGGCATGGGGCGAACGCAGCAGCACGGCGTGCAAGGCGCCGGCCGGCGCGATATCAGCCACATAGCGGCCATTGCCGCGGATGAGCGCATCATCCTCCTTGCGGGTCAGGCCTTGCGAAACGCCGAATTTGCTCGGACGCATGGGTTCTCCGATCGCGTGCTG
>JAJPKK010000303.1 GCA_021323775.1 Hyphomicrobiales bacterium | reverse complement strand
CTCAGGAGCGCCGCGCTAAAGAGCGCGGCCTCTTCAGGATGAGGTCCCGAGGGTGTGAACTCGATCGCTCGATGCTATTGGCTCCATGGAATCAGTCTACTGGTTGTCCCGCAATGCCGGATAGAGCGATTGTGCGGTCTTGGCGAAAATCCAGTCCTGATCTGACTGCGGCAGGCACGCAAGGCAAGCGCGCGCAACCGCCAGCAGGTTCTTGAGCGGGCCCTCCGAAGCTGGGTAGTTGGACCCCCAGGCGATGCGGGAAGCGCCGAAGTCGGCGACCAGCTTCGGAAAGAACGTCTCCGGCGTTGCCTTGCCGTTGCGGCATTCATCGAATGTGCGCGGCGTCACCTTGAGGTAGACGGCCCGAAATCGGGCAAGCTCGAACAGGCTCGCCGCGGCAGCATAGGGAGGCCCATCCGCGAGGACCGGCCGCGCCAGGTGATCGAGAATCACCTTCACCTGCGGGAAGCGCTTCATCAGATTGATGAGCTGCGGGAAGGCCTGCTTGGACATCTGCATGCAGATCGGAATGCCGAGTTCGGCGGCGGTCTCCCAGGCCGGATAGACGCGGGGATCGTCAATCCAGTCCGCCTGAGTCGTCATGGTGCTGCCGATCGTAAACAGCCTCATGCCGGTCAATCCGCGGCCAAACCAATACCGCATGCGCTTTGGCGCATCGGCGGCCAGCACATCCACCGAGAACACTCCGGTAAAGCGGTTCGGGTGAGCCGCAATCGCGTCTGCCAGGTAGGAGTTATCGTGGCCGTAACAGGTCGACGCCTGTACGATGGCCGACTTGTCGACGCCCGCCTCGTCCATGGCGGCGATCATCTGATCGATGGTAACGGGCCGCTGTCGCGACCAATCCGATTGATGGCCGCCAAGCGGCGCCAGCGGATAGCGCTTCTTGTCGTCAGCGATGATATGCGGATGAATGTCGATCGTCTTGCTTGGCATCAGGCGCTTACTCGCAAAATTTCATGCTCGGCCCACCCCACCCGGCGCGCAGCTTAAGCGAAGCGTCGCTCGCCCGGCGAGCGCCCTCAACAATTATGGACGCGCCACTCCGAGAGTGGAAATTGATTCTGCCACAGCATCCATAAGTTTTGGTCGCGCCGAGGGCGCGACCCCTCGCCCATATTATCCTTGGCCGACAACCGATTGCGTCCGGGGGCGACGGGGCGAACCACAGGGGTCGCACCACATCACCTTCGTCCGATCCCTTCAGGATGGCTGACACGAGAGATCAGCTCGCTCTTAGCAGCTCCTTTATCGGCATCAGAGACGCGGTCATTCGTTTGCGAATGAGGCGCAGGAAATTCGCCTGGAGCTGGGTCGGCAGCCAGTTGTTCCGCATTGTCACGCCGATCCAAGGGATCGGTTCGATCGGTCCGTAGGGAACCGCAGCCAATACGTCATCTTCGTAGGTGAGTTCGTAGGACGTGAGCAGTGTCAAGCAGTCGCTGCGCGCAAGCACGAGCCGGATCGTTGGGAGCGACGATGTCTCCACCCGCGCTTGTGGCTTACGCCGATCTGCAAACAGAGCGTCGAAGCAGACACGACGGCACGCTCCCGGGGTTCCAACCACCCAGTCGTAAGCCGAAAGATCATCGAGCGTGACCTTCCTCTTCGCAAAGAGAGGATGCCCTTGCCGAGCGACGATCACGTAGGGCGCTTCGGCGAGACGCTCCTGCACCAGGTCCTCAGGAACCGGATCTCTGAGAAGCCCAATCACAACATCAACGTCGCCGTCCCGCAGACTCCTGAGCATGGCCGCAGAGCTGCCATTCGAGATTCGGACGCTTGCGTGCGGATAGGTCGAGATGAATTCATTGAGAACCGACGCGAGCAGGAAGCTGCCTGCAAGCTGCATCGCGCCGATCGCAATTTGACCCTTGAGACTTCCTCTCGCGGAGTCCAGTTCCTCCATGCCCCATTCGATCTCTCGGGTAGCAAGCTTGAGCTTACGCGCGAATTCTGCCCCTCCTGGGGTCGCAGTGACCCCCGAGGCTGTCCGATGGTAGAGCGGCCTGCGGAGGTCCCGTTCCAAATCACGGGCGGCGCGGCTCAGCGTCGCCTGCGAGACGCCGAGCGCGCGCGCCGCCTGGGCAAATGACCCATTTTCGACAATTGAAATCAGGCTGCGGATTTGCGACCTCGAAATGCGGCTTGCCATCATCGGCGCCTGACCAGCCGGCACGCCGAGTTCGATGAGCGCCTGCTCGATCTGCGTAAACAACCGCTCGGTTCGCCGCTGGAAAATAACGCCGAGTTCGTTGAGATAACTCCCGCTGGCGCCTCGCTCCAGGAGGCTGATGCCGATCTGCTCCTCAAGTTTCGCAATGGCTTGAGTGACGGCAGGCTGGGAGAGGTGGCATTCCTCCGACGCGCGACGAACGCTGGACAGGCGCGCAACGCTCTCAAACAGCCTGAGATGGCGAAGGCTTACCGACACGGCCCCTCGTTCCGAGTGAAGGCCATACATTTGTTTCCTCCCGTTGCTCGCCGTTTTCACCCCGCGTCGCCGACTTAGCAGAATTCTATATCCCCAGGCGTCGGTCACAATTCTTGAACCGGCCTGCGTCACAATGACGCCATGGAGGCGTTTCCCTAATTCCGTGAGGGGCTTACGGCTCTACGGCCGAGCCGATGACCAAGGTCTTACGGCGCGGCGCACCCGGCTCCCGGCGTTCAGCCGCGTACGGACTTAGAGCAGGGTTGCAGGACTTCAATGCGAGCGGCGCTGCTGTGTCGGCCCGAAGGAAATGATCGTGGGGGCGCCCCTCATTGGCGTTAGGATAGCCACAACAATAACTGCTTCACTTCATTGGTTCGTCTTGAGCACCAAAGCGTCGATACGGTCCAGGCTTGGCTGTACGCCGCATGAGGATTACACTCCGGCCACCCTCAGGGGGCAATCGCGGCGTATGTCCCTCGTTTCCTGGGAACATTTTCCCTACTTGTCTTGGCGCTTCGAACCGCGATGCGCCATGTCTTTCACGTCGCCAGCAACCTTATGCGCCGCGCCCTTTGCCTTGTCTAACTTGCCCTCAGCCCGCAGCTTTTCGTCTCCAGTCAGCTTGCCGACCGTTTCCTTGACGGCGCCCTTGGCCTTTTCGGTGGCGCCTTTGATATGTTCGCGATCCATCGTTTTTCTCCACTATCAAGGGTGTTTAGTGCATCTCGCGGAGAAAACATCTGAGAGTAAGTGCGGTTCCGGACGTAGCGCGTTCTGCCGTATGATCAAAGGATTTAAGTCGACGGCCGAAAGGTCGCAGGTAGGGCAGGGTAGATAGCTCGGGGTCGTATCCGCCCTTTGCCGTTGCAGCGTTTTGCAACCGTGAAAAATCGGGATAGGGGCGCCTCACAGCGCCACCCCCTCCCACACCACCGTACGTCCGGGTCCGTATACGGCGTCACGGCGAGTATCGCGACTGAACGCGAATGACCACGATCTGCACTGCCAAGAAGCTCTCCGGCGCGGAGAGCTGGAGAGCCATTCCGCTGAGTTTGCGATCCACATGACGGGGAACCGCCGCTGCTCAAACAGGTTCTTTCAACGAGACAGCGAAAGCGCTGCAATGCATCTTCATCGATACGCGTTTAAACGGAGTTCCCGATGCCAGACGTATATCAATCCGACACGCCGCGCATTCGTGACGCCCCGCCCACCAGCCCCACAATCCCGACTGAGGATGTGCGCGTCATAACGCTCAGTCAGATATCTTGGGGCGCGGTCTTTGCTGGAGCATTTCTAGCGCTCGCCACTCAACTCCTGCTCAATCTCCTCGGAATGGGCGTTGGTGCGGGCGCGCTCAACCCTGTGGGGGGCGATAGCCCCTCAGCGGCATCGCTATCCATAGGCGCTGCGATATGGTTTGCGGTTTCTGGCATTTTGGCCGCGCTTGCCGGAGGCTACGCCGCGGGAAGGCTTGCTGGCGCTCCGAATCAGTCGATTGCAGGTTGGCATGGTTTGACGACCTGGGCACTCGCGACGCTGGTAGTCTTTTATCTCTTGAGTTCAACGCTCGGCGGAATCCTGGGGGGAGCCTATCGCGGTATGACGAATGTGCTCGGTGGCGTCGCCGGTGCCGTAGGCTCGACTGCGCAAACGGCCGCTCAGCTGGTGGGCCCAAGCGTCTCGCACATGACCGATCCGTTCTCGTCAATCGAACAGTCGCTGCGAAGCGCAAGTCCCGGGAACGATCCGGCCGCGTTGCGAGATGCAGCAATCGCAGCCGTACGTGCAGCCGTCGCGGGCGATCAGCAGCAGGCGACAGAGGCGCGCGAGCGTGCAGCACAAGCGATAGCACATGCGCAGAATATCTCCGTTGAAGATGCTCGCAGGCAGGTTCAACAATACGAGCAAGAGTATCGGCAGGCGGTGGATCAGGCCAAGCAGCAGGCGACGCAAGCCGCAGAGAAAGCGGCTAAGACAGTGTCAGCCGCCGCATGGTTGGGCTTCATCACCCTCCTCCTTGGCGCGATCGCCGGTTGGTTCGGCGGGCGCATGGGCACGGTCGAGTCGACCATCCCGCCCGGCCCGGACAGCACCCGCGCGCGGCATTTTTAGCTACCGCGATTGGGCTGAGCTATGTGCCTTTGGGCGCAAAGAACGCAAACCAGGCCGTGAGGCAGAAACCAGGCAGTCCCGCCTGGTCCACGGCCGGGATGTCGGGCACTGACGCGAGGCGGGTCCTCGCCGTGACGGCGTAGGCCTTGATGCCCCGGCTCGTACCTGCGGCAAGGAAATGGCCGGTGAATCGATGTTAATATCGATCTGCCCGGCGACCAAATCCTGCATCAATGGGGCGGCGCCGCGATAGTGCACGGACTGAAATCGAGTATTGGCGAGCTGTTGGATGTCACCAGCGTTTTGAATTTCACTTAAAACCAGCGGAGTAACTGCCCAGGTGGGATAGCCATCCTTTCGATGTTCTGCTCGGCAAGCCTCAGGAGATCGGCATCGGACGATCCGGCAGTTCGAGCCGAAGCCAGCTCGAGCTGCGCGGCAACGCGCCTAGCCTCGGTGAAAGGGGGCAACTGCTTGTCGGCATCGCGTCCGGCTGCCGCACGAGCGAGAGTCTGTCCAATTAGAAGTCTTTCGTAGCTCTCGCGACCTCCGACGGGCCACGCCAATATTCGATCCGGTAATGCAAGCGGATGCCGGAATGGCTCGTCAAGCGCAATGTCGAATCCGGGGCGATACGTTCGAACCGCGCCACGAAAAACAGAGAACTCCTTTCCGACCCTGTCGGACAGGGAGAATGACGCCGGATCTGTAATCACCACGACATGGGCGGATCCGAGGATGCGGGTGTGGATTCGGTCCACTTCAACGGTCGCAGCTGCCGGGTCCTCACTACCTTCAGGCCAAGCACACACGATAAAGCCCTATTTAGTGCGCGTCAGGCAGCGGGCTGGCGCGCGAGATGGGATTAGCAAGTCGTCTTCACGATGGGTCACGCCGAAATCTTTATCGCACTGAAACAACCAGTAAGCGTGGTGAGTGCAGTGCGAGTTGCCGCCAAGAACTCGATAATGCCGAGAATGAGATCCCTTGGCTCATTCAGCGGATGGAGAGTTTTACGCATCGTTACGCGGCTGACCCTTCCCTTGCTCGGATTTCCGTCGAAGGTAGGAGGGCGATGGCTCTGAGGGAGACGCTGACTCGGAGACACCGGCGAGCCGGCTGCGCATCTTACGCGAAGCGTACATCGCCTCCTTCGAGAACATCGCTTCATCGGCTTGGCCTGCAAGCTCCTCAAGTTTTTCGACGACCTTCCCGAGCCATTCGTTATCTTTCGCGTTCCTCTTGGCTTCGCCAAGCAGGCGGTTCACTTCACCCCAATCGCCCCTTCGCGCGGCACTCTGAGCGCGATCCTGGATGTTCGCCGCTTCCAGCTCCCGCACCCGCTGCGTCACAAGCGGATCCTCCGCGATTGCGCCGAACGCCACAGGCAACAGGCTTGGGAGAGACACCTGGAGCGGGGAGAGCTTGTGGGGATTGCCATCCAGATCGAGATAGCGGATCGCAATGGAGCCGAGGTCAATGAGCGCACCAGCGCCGCCGCCTGTATGAGCCTTGGGGACTCTCAGCCGGATCACCGCCCAGCTTTCTCCCTCGTAGGCGAGGTCAGGCAGGCGATAGCTCCCGTCCTGGTTCGGGCTGAACTTGTTGAGCACGGAAAACGAAATGGACTCAGGCAGGTCCGCATGCAGATGAATCTGCTTGGCACACAAGGCGGCGAGCAGGTCAAACTCCTCGGCGAATGGATCAATGAGATCCTCGGCCGTCTCGCCATAGTAGGAGTTCCCGTGACCGGCGTTCGCCATCCTGATCATCAGTTCCTCATTGAAGTGCCTCCCAAGGCCGTAAGTCGACGTCGTTACTCCCACTCCGGCGAGCTCGGCGCATTGCTGGGCGATCATATCGAGATCGGTGATGCCTTCGTTCGCCTGTCCGTCGGAAAGCAGCAGGATGCGTGTGGTTGCGTTGTCTTTCGCCACTGCTGCCATGAGTTCTGCGCCCTTAAGCCAGCCGCCATAAAGATTCGTGCTGCCGCCACTGTGGATGGAGGCAATGGCCGTGTGGAACGTGGCCTTGCTTGCCGCCTGTGTTGTGGGGACGAGCACGCCGACGTCGCCATCGTAGACGACCAGGGCAGCGCGGTCCTTGGCCCCCAGGCGGTCAATGATCATTCCGGCGCAGCGCTTCGCTTCGTCCAGCGGCTGGCCGGACATCGAGCCCGAGCGATCCAGCACAATCGCCAGATTGAGCGGTGGGCGCTCCGAGGTCGCCTTCGGCGTTGCGGGGGCCTGCACGCGCACCAGAAGATCGACGGTGTTGTCAAACCCGGAAACCAACGCGGGGCGGCGCGGCGTCATCAAAACGGTCGGATTAGTCATTTCCTATCTCCTTTGCGAATAAAGTCGATCAATGTTTGAGCAAGGACGCGGCCGAGCCGCTCGATCAGTTCAGGGGGCGTGCGTTGCGCGGCCTCCCGTTCGACGTAGACGTGACACCAGGGCGTGAGTTCTATGCGCAGCCAAGTGTTGACCTCGGGCTGCACACCGTCGCCGAATGCCTCCCGGCGCTGTCTGAACAGATCAACGGACCGACGCATCGGCTCGACGGCCGATGAACCGGATTTGGAACGCGGATGTTGTTCGCTTGATGCGCGGCGTTGAAACCTCCTGACCAGCTCCTGCGCTGGCGTGAGCGGCGTGCCCTTCGGCAGCAGCGCGAGGAGGCCGTCGAGATCAGAGATGCGGACGAACTCCGCGATCTTGGCAAGCGGCCACCCATCATTGAGCAGCACGCGAGCAGCCAGCAGCTCGACGATCTGGCGAAATCCAAAATAAGCTTCCTTGCCGCGACGCTCGGCCCGCTCGATGATCCCGACGTGAACGTAATGGCGCACAAGTCGCTCGTTCGGGCGCGTATCGCCTTCGGGAATGCCGATCTCGGCCTCAATAGCGGCAGCGACATCGGCGAGCTCGGCGGCGGTACCCTCCCAGGCGCGGTATTTGTCTGTCCAGCCCAACGTTGCGTGTCTCTGTTGTCATTGTCGTTATATATTGACATATTCGTCCATTACTGTCAATGACAATTATCAATGTTGGCTTCGCAGTGGCCGGGGACGGCAAATTCGAACAGCTAGCGGCGGCGCGTGGTTCCGACATGGCGGGCAGAGCGTGCCCTGTGTCTCGCAACCTTGCGCGGACATGGGGGTGCTCGACGACGGCTTTTCACTGTTGTGATTGGCAAGAGGAATTTATTAACGTGCTACGTCAGAACCGGACGTAGCCATGCGTTATGACAAAACCAGGAAAATCCTCGAGCTGGCCCGCGCGCTCGCAAGCAGCGCGGAGGGCTTAACATTGGACGACATGTGTCGCCTGACCGGCTGCAGCCGCCGCACAGTCGAGCGGATGCGCGACACCATTCGCGAAGTCTTTCCGCAACTGGAGGAAGTCATCGATCACCCGACGAAGCGCTTTCGCATACCGCGGGGGCTCGACGGCTTCTTTCAGGACCCGACGGCGGCGGAGTTGAGCGATCTCGGCATTGTGATCGCGGAGCTGCGCGAGGCAGGTGCGACCGCGCGCGCCGCATCTCTTGCGGAGCTGGAAAAGAAAATCCGCGCAGCGATGCGTCATGGCCGGCGCCGCGCGACGGAGACCGACGTCGAAGCGCTGTTGCGGGCGGAACGCATTGCCGTCGAAGCCGGACCCCGGCCGGCGGAAGACCCCGCGGTGCTGATGATGATGCGAGAGGCGCTGCTCCGTATGAAAATGCTGCGATTCATCTACCACGGGGGATCGCGGCCGGGCGCGTCACGCGACGTGGTGCCCTTCGGAATCATTTTCGGCCGCACCAACTATCTCATCGGCGCCGACGCCGGCACAACGAAGCCGAAGCACTGGCGGCTCGACCGCGTCGAGAAACTCCAATGCCTGGATGAGCCGGCGCCGCCTCCGGCCGATTTTGACCTGGCCGCGTTTTCCAATACAGCTTTCGCCTATTTCGAAGGGCCGCAGGAAGACGTGGTGCTGCACGTTCTTCCCCGCGGCATGGAGGACTTTCAGAATTATCGCTTCCACTCAAGCCAGTGCGTCGAAGCGCATCCCGATGGCGGCGCGATCGTGCGCTTTCGCGCCAGCGGCATGCTGGAATTGGCGTGGCATCTCTTCTCCTGGAGCAACAAGATCGAAATCCTCCAACCGGCTTCGTTGCGCCAGCAGATGATAGCCGAATTGCAGAACACCCTCGCTCATCACGAAGGAAGACTGCGTTTCACAGAGAGCATCGACAGCAAGAAAGCGTCGTAAGGAGGAACGCTACGTCCGACTCTGCCGCAGCGGGCATTTCTTTCATTCAACCGCATGCGTCCCGTTTCAGCTTCACGCCTCAACGACTTTCTCGGCTGCCCTCATCAGGCGGCGCTGTGGCTTGCCGGGATCGAAGCCAAGGGCGCTCCCGCCCCCCCGCTGCAGCTCATTCGCGACAACGGCCTCGAACATGAGATGGCTGTTCTCGCGCGGCTTGAAAAGCTGCATGGCCCTGCCGAACGCATTCCACCTGACGCTAGCTTCGGCGATCGCGCCAGCCTGACGCGAGATGCGATCGAACGCGGAGCAGCGCTGATCTATCAGGGCGCTTTGAGCAAAGATGCATGGCCGGGATTCCCGGACTTTCTGGTGCGAACGGGTTCGGCACAGGCGGCGGCCTTTGTGCCTGAGGACGCCAAGCCGTCCGTGAGGAATCGCATTTTATGGTACTTACTCCTACAGTCTAATGGCCGATTGCCGTCTGGAGTATCTTGGCGACCTCGGGGGAGGGGTGATTGTCGGCACTGCCGGCCCGCCCCAAAGCCGCGTCGAGCGGCGATACGCGGCGGTCGTCCACGATGGCCGCTTCCGCGCCGTGATCGACCAGATACCGGACCACGCGGGGCCAGGCCCATTGCACCGCGCCGAATAACGCGCTCTGCCCGCCCCGCTCCGGCAGCGTGCTGCCACGCCCCATGCGCGCGGTCCTGCTCTTGACGTCGGTGATCCGCGCATTCACATCGGCGCCGGCCGCCAACAGGATTTCGAGCGTCGCGATCGACCGATCCTGCGCATCTTTGGCGTTGGGATTGAAGCGCGGGCTGAATTCCATGCCTAGCCCCGCGGCGGCCATCAGCGGCGTCACGCCCATCACGTTGGGCACATCGACACGCCCTCCGTATTGCAGCAACAGCCGCACGGCCTCGCTGTCTTGTCCCGCGGCGGCGCGCAACATGGGCGTGGCGCCGGTGGTTATGATCTCATCGGCGAAGCGGCCGGAGTTGCCGCCGCGCCCGGGCCGGTGCATGTTCAACTGAGGATTGGGGTTGACGCCGGCGTCGAGAAACAGCCGGGCGAGCTCGATCGCGGTGGTCTTCGTCGTCACGATGGGCGGCCCGGTGCGTTCTGCGTAAGCATCCAGACTGTACGTGTTCATGTCGATCGCTGTGTACAGCGCGGTGCGGCCCCACCAATCCCACAGATGCGGATTGGCGCCGCGCTCAAACAGCAGCTTTGCCGTGTCGAACGCAAAATTGTCGATGGCCACCATCAGCGGCGTCACACCGTCGGGGTTCGGCCGGTTGGGATCCGCGCCGGCGTCCAGCAGCGCTCGCACGCAATCCGTACATCCCGAGCGCGCCGCATAGAGCAGCGGTGTCAGGCCGCCGGTCGGGCGATACTGATTGCGCGGCTCGCCGGTCATCTGGCTCGGCCAGTCGTTGGCCAGCGCCCGGGCATCCACGTCCGCCTTATGGTCGATGAGAAACCGCGTCAGCTCGGCTGAGCGTGCGTCCGCCGCCCACATCAGCGCCGTCTGTCCGCGCCATTTTTCTCGTGCATTGACATTGGCGCCGTGGCGCACCAGCAGCTCGGCAACCTCCAAGGATCCCGCGCGCGCGGCCAGCATCAAGGCGGTCTGGCCCTCCTGGTTCGGCACCTCTACATTGCTGCCTGCATCGAGCAGCATTTCGACCAAGCGAGGATTGGCAACCTTTACCGCCTCCGCCAAAGGGCTCGAGCCGTAATTGTTGATGACATCGGGCTTCGCCCCGCGCTCGAGTAGCGCGCGGACAAGATCCGCGTCGATCTTGTAGACCGCCCAGTGCAGCGGCGTTGTACCGTCTCCCTGGGCTGCGTTCACATCGGCGCCGGCGGCAATCCTCTTGAGCGCAGCGTCCCGATGACCGGCCTGGATCAGACCGGCGAGGGTGTCATCGGCGGCCGCAGCCGTACCGGCCGCTGCGAGGCAAAAAATGACGGCGAAAATGGCACGCTTCATGACGGCATCCATCAGAGCACATTCGGTGCGAGAGAATTGTG
>JAJPKK010000120.1 GCA_021323775.1 Hyphomicrobiales bacterium | reverse complement strand
TGCGAATCGCCATTCATGAATCCTTGAATCGAAACGCGATTCCGCTGTCTAGAAAAATCTTACCGGCAGAACATCGAAAGGATGGCTATCCCACCTGGGCAGTTACGCGGGACTTTACGTCGGCAACCTGTGGGGCTGGCACGCCACGTTCCTCGCGATCCTCCTCGCGGCAGCGCCGGTGAGCTTGATTATCATTTTTTACATGAGGCCTGTGACGGCTCATCTCGCGCTCAAGCAGCACGAAACCCCTTGGGGCCATCTGACCGCCACCCTTCTGGAGCCGCGGCACGCAATAGCCTTTGCCACGACGGGATTGCTTGTGACCGGCGGCTATATGCTGATGCCGTTCGCCAGCGTCTACACGGTGAACAATCTCGGAATTCCGCTGACCGATCTGCCCACAATTTATCTCGTGTCGGGAATGTTCACGATCTTTACGGGTCCGCTGGTCGGGAGGGCGAGCGACGCATTCGGAAACTTCCGGACCTTCCTATTCGGCTGCGCTGTGACGATCGTCATGGTGCTCGTCTATACGCATCTTGGCCACGTGCCGCTCGCAGTCCTGATCGTCATCAATGTGGCGCTGTTCGTCGGCATATTTTCGCGCATGATCCCGTCACGCACGCTGATGTCCGCGATCCCTGAAGTCTCGAAACGAGGCTCCTTCAATGCCGTCAGCGCTTCCCTGCAGCAAGTATCGGGCGGCGTCGCCTCGATCATCGCCGGCGCTGTCGTTGCACAAAGTCCGGCCGGCGAGCTGGAGCGCTTCGACTGGCTCGGCTACATCGTCATTGCGACGACGCTGCTGTCGGTTGGCTTGATGTACCTTATTCAGAAGGCCGTGGCGGAGGCCTCCGGCCGCTGACAGCGGTCCTGACGAAAAGACGCCAACCGGGCAGAAATCCCAGATTGCCCTTGCGATTGTACGCCGCACGGAGCGCTGACTACCAAGGCTTCAAGCGATCAAGGACAGAACCTCTCGCTTCTTGCCGGGCCTCGACCGCTTGCTTCGCGACGATTTCCGCCAAGGCGGCTTCACGGCCTTTCTTCTTCGCGAGTTCGTAGCCCAAAAGCAGCCGAGCAATTTCGCGCATGTCCGCCGTCTTGAGCTTGCGGTCTGCTCCCAGTCGCTCGACAATTTGATCGAACTGAGCATTGTTCTTGGCTGCGCGTTCGAGGAGAGTGGCGTATTCGGTCGGCGGCAGCGTCTCAATCTGAGCAGGTTCTTTCCAAGCAGGCCTTGCAGGTTTATTAGCGCTTGACGCTGCGCCATCCCGCATGCACATCACCTGCCATGCTTCGCTCTGCACTGCTTAACGTCATGACTTCCGCAGCGCGGAAGGCCGGCCGCAGCCTCAAGCGCGACTACGGCGAAGTCGAGAATCTGCAGGTCTCGATGAAGGGCCCGGCGAATTTCGTCACTGCAGCAGACCGGCGTGCCGAAGAGATTCTGCACGCGGAGCTTACCAAGGCGAGGCCTGGCTACGGCTTTCTTGGCGAGGAGGGCGGCCGTCGGGAGGGCAGCGACAAATCCCATTGCTGGATCGTCGACCCGCTCGACGGAACCACGAATTTCCTGCACGGCATCCCGCAATTCGCGATCTCGATCGCGCTCGAGCGCGACGGCATGGTCGTTGCGGGCGTCATTTACAATCCCGCCAACGAGGAGCTATTCGCAGCCGAACGCGGCAAGGGCGCCTTCCTGAACGACCAGCGTCTGCGGGTCGCCGCAAGACGGCGGCTGTCGGACGCGGTGGTGGCGTGCGGAATGCCACATATGGGCCGCGGCGATCGGGTCATTTTCCGCAGCGAACTCGCGGCTGTTCAGGAGCAGGTGGCCGGCGTGCGGCGGTTTGGCGCTGCGGCGCTCGACCTCGCGTGGGTGGCCGCCGGGCGATTCGATGCTTTCTGGGAACGCGACCTGTCGCCCTGGGATATGGCAGCGGGCATTCTGATGGTGCGAGAGGCAGGGGGGTTCGCCACGGACCTCGACGGCGGCGACGGCTTCTTCACCAAGCGGCAAGTCATCGCCAGCAACGAGTTCTTGCACAAGGCCTTGCTGCAAGTCCTCAAAGAAACCCGGAAATGAACACCCTCGGCAAATGAAGGTCCCCTCAGAAATCAGTATTTCGGGAAGGCCCTAAATGCACCGCAATCTGTCCTCAATTCTGCATCCGCCGCCCCACTTACCCGTGTTTTTGATATAAGTTGTGACTTATATGTACGGGGATCAAAGCATAAGGTCGCGGGCGGGAATTTTGCATGGCAAAGCACCAACACGACATCGACCCATTCAAGGTATCATCTCCGCGTATCTTCCTCGTGCGGATGCTGGTTTTCCTTGTCCTCGGCGTGCTGCTCGTCGTCATTCTAAACCGCCAGATCTGGGCGGCTTTTCTGGCGAATCCGGGGCTCAACGCCCTCATCATCGGCGTGCTCCTGATAGGTATCCTGCTGGCGTTTCGGCAGGTGATCCGGTTGTTTCCTGAAATCGCGTGGGTGAACAGTTTCCGCCTCGCAGACCCCGGCCTCGCGATCGAGCGCCCGCCCGTTCTCCTGGCCCCGATGGCGGCGATTCTCGGCGATCATGCGGGCCGGATGGCGATCTCGTCGCAGACGATGAAGAGCCTGCTCGATTCGGTCGGCACGCGGCTTGACGAGGCCCGCGACATGTCGCGCTACATGACGGGGCTTCTGATATTTCTCGGGCTGCTCGGAACGTTCTGGGGTTTGATTGAGACTGTGGGGTCGGTCGGGACCGTCATTAAGGGGCTGAAGGTCGGCGGCGATGCCGGCGCCATGTTCGATGCTCTCAGGGACGGGTTGGCGGCGCCGCTGGGCGGAATGGGAATTTCGTTCTCCTCCTCGCTATTCGGTCTCGCCGGATCGCTGGTCTTGGGCTTTCTCGACCTGCAAACCAGCCAGGCCCAGAACCGGTTCTACACGGATCTGGAGGACTGGCTCGCGACCACGGTGCGCGATCTCAGCGGCCCGTCCGCCGATGTGCCCGCCCCGATGGGGAACGCGAGCGGAGAAATCCGCGCGGTGATCGAGCGTCTGCGCGACGTCATGGCGGACAGCGGCCCAAGCAAGGGGGCAACGAGCGCGATGGCGAACCTCGCCGAAGCCATCCAGGGCCTGGTCGTTCACATGCGCGGCGAGCAGCAGTTGATTCGCGAATGGGTCGATGCGCAGGCGGTGCAGCATCGGGAAATCAGGCGGCTGTTGGAAATCCTGGCGCACGCCCCGGTACAAAGGGACTGAAACGCGATGGCTACCGCACGATACCGACGCGAGCGAGGCGTCGACTACTGGCCGGGATTCGTCGACGCTCTCTCGACGCTCGTCCTCGGCATCATCTTCCTGCTCACCGTGTTCGTGGTGGTGCAGTTCTTTCTCTCGCAGGAAGTCGCCGGCAAGGATACGGCGCTGGATCGCCTCAACGCGCAGGTCGCGCAGCTCACCGATTTATTGGCGCTGGAAAAAACCGGCAAGGTCGACATGGAGGAGGAAATCGCGCGGCTGCGTGCGAGTCTTTCCGGCGTCGAGAGCGAGCGCGACCGCCTCAAGGCGGCAGTCGAGGGAGCAGGCGACGCGAGTTCGATACAAGGCATCATCGCGGAATCGCAGAACAAGATCAACACGCTCACCAGCGCACTTGATGCGCAGAAAAGCGTCAGCGCGCGGGCGCTGGCTCAGGTCGAAGTCCTCAATCAACAGATCGCGGCGTTGCGCAGCCAGTTGGCGGCGCTCGAGCAGGCCCTCGACGCCTCGGAAAAGCGCGACAAGGAGGCTCAGACCCGCATCGCCGACCTCGGCCAGCGGCTCAACGTGGCGCTCGCCCAGCGGGTGCAGGAATTGTCGCGCTATCGCTCCGACTTTTTCGGCAAACTGAGGGAGATTCTCGGGACGCGGCCCGACATCAGGGTGGTCGGCGACCGCTTCGTGTTCCAGTCCGAGCTGTTCTTCGACTCGGGCTCGGCGGTCCTCAACGCCGAGGGCCGCAGCGAACTCGACAAGCTCGCGGTCGCGCTCCTCGATCTGGAAAAACAGATACCATCCGACATCGCCTGGGTCCTGCGCGTCGATGGGCACACCGATGTGAGGCCGATTGTGACGGCGCAATACCGTTCGAACTGGGACCTGTCGGCGGCGCGGGCGATCTCCGTCGTGCAGTATCTCATTTCCAAGGGCGTGTCGCCCCAGCGCCTCGTCGCTGCCGGCTTTGGCGAATTTCAGCCGCTCGATCCGGCTATGACCGAGGAAGCGTTCCGCCGCAACCGCCGGCTTGAGCTTAAGCTGACAGAGCGGTGAAGGCCGCCAGGACCAGTACGCGATCTGGCCGTATGCGTCTTCATGGCGTTTCCACCCTTCCGGATCCTGAACGGGCGAGCACCGGGCGGTTCAATCGGGAGTCCCGGCTGAGGGCCGCTTTCAAGTCGCCTGGAACTGCAAACGCGCCAATCGGGCATAGAGCCCGCCCTGAGCCGTAAGGCTCTCGTGCGTGCCCTCTTCAACGATGCGCCCCTGGTCCATCACCAGGATGCGATCGCATGATAACACCGTCGCGAGGCGATGGGCGATCACGAGCGTGGTGCGCTCCTGCATGAGTCGCGAAAGTGCGGATTGCACCAGCGTTTCGCTTTCGGCGTCGAGCGAGGAGGTCGCCTCGTCGAGCAGCAACAGCGGCGCGTTGCGCAAGATGGCGCGGGCGATGGCTATGCGCTGACGTTGACCACCCGACAGGGTGACCCCGCGCTCGCCGACGATTGAGTCATATCGCTGGGGCAGGCGGTCGATAAATTCGGCTGCGGCTGCCTGTTCGGCCGCTCGAGCGATTTCATCCGCCGTGGCTTCGGGCCGTCCGAACCGGATATTCTCGGCGATCGAAGTCGCAAATATTGCGGCCTCCTGCGGTACGAGCGCAATCCGCCCGCGCAAGGCGCGGGGGTCGGCGTCAGCGATACGCACGCCGTCGAACCTGATGGCGCCGGCTTTCGGGTCGTAGAAACGCAAAATGAGATGGAAGATCGTACTCTTGCCGGCGCCCGAAGGGCCAACGATCGCGACTTTCTCGCCGGGGAGGACCTTGAAGCTTATTCCGTCGAGAACGTCGCTCTCACGCCGCGTCGGATAGGCGAACCGGACCGCATCGAAGCTGATTTCGCCGCGCGGCGGCGACGGGAACGGCGCCGGGGCAGCGGGAGCTTTGATGTCAGGCTCATGGCGCAACAGCTCCAAAAGCCGCTCGGCCGAGCCCGCGGCCTGGGAAAGCTCGCCCCATACTTCGCTGAGCTGGCCCAATCCGGTCGCCGCGAGCACCGCAAACAGCACGAATTGGCTCAATGTTCCGGCGGTGGTGCGGGCAGCCAGCACGTCCTGGGCGCCGACCCACAGCACCACGACGACGCTCGAGGCAGCAAGAAAAATGATCACCGCCGTCAGGATGCCGCGTGCTTTGGTCGAGAAGACCGCCGCCGCGTAGGCGCGCTCGACCGCCTCGGCGAAACGATGGACCGCAAGCTTCTCGTTGGTAAAAGCCTGCAGGGTGCGAACTGCCCCGATCAGTTCGGATGCGTAGGCGGAGGCGTCGGCGAGCGTATCCTGGGCGGCTCGCGAGCGCTTGCGCACCATGCGGCCGAATCCGACCAGCGGCATGACGATCACCGGTATCGCGCCAAGCACGAATGCGGAAAGCCGCGGGCTCGTCACCACCATCATGATGGCGGAGCCGAAAAAAAGCACAAGGTTGCGCAGCGCCACCGAAACCGATGCACCGACCGCGGATTTGATCTGGGTGGTGTCCGCGGTGAGCCTGGAGACGATTTCCCCGCTTTTCGCGGTATCGAAGAACGACGCTGATAGACTGGTCACGCGCTCGAACACCGCATCGCGCAGATCGGCGACGACGCGCTCGCCGAGCGTGGTGACAAGGTAGTAACGCATGGCGCTGGCGCCGGCCAGAATCGCGACCACCAGGATCATCACCCCGAAATACTCATCGATCAGCCCGGCGCGGGCGGGATCGAAGCCGTTGTCGATCATCCGGCGCACCGCGATCGGGACCGCAAGCGTTGCAGCGGCCGCCACCAGGAGAGCAACGAGGGCCGCAGTCGCGCGTCCCTGATAGCGCGCCACAAATGGGATGAGCCCTAGGAGCGGTCGCAGGCTGCGCCGCCGCGCGGCGGAATCGGCGGCTTGGAGTCCCGCAGCAGTCGGTTCAACTTCAGATTCGGTCGCAACGCTCATAGGAGATGCCTTGGCTGCACGCGGGCGGACAATGCCGCGCCCACGCGATCCTGACAACAGCACGCTCGACGCGCCAAACAGCGCACCTGTGGCATCTTGTATCTCCTGGAGTGCCGGGGTATAGAGCCGTCATCCCTTGCTGCAACTTGCAGGTGCGCCGCTGCGCGCGCCGGAAGCGTAAGCCATGAAAGCCGAAATTCACCCCGACTATCATACGATCAAGGTCGTCATGACCGACGGCACCGAGTTCCTGACCCGTTCGACCTGGGGCAAGCCGGGCGACACCATGCACCTCGATATTGATCCCAAGTCCCATCCGGCGTGGACCGGCGGCGCTCAGCAGCTTGTCGATCGCGGCGGCCGCCTGTCGCGGTTCCAGAAGAGGTTCTCCGGGCTTGGCCTGACGAAGAAGAAATAGAAAGGCTGCCCCGAACAACGGCGACGCTCGAAGGCGGCGCAGGATGCGTTGAGCGAAAAGCGAAACCATTATGGCCGTCCCAGGCCGTCGCGGGTTTCGCTGCGTTCAACCCACCCTACGGGCGACGCTCGAAGGCAGCGCGCAACAGTCCGAGTTGAGATTCGAAGGGATTGCGGCTCGCTGACGCGAGCTGGGGTTGCGCGTGAATAGTGGCGTCGAGGCGGCGGATCTGGTCCTTGAGCTTTTTAGATCGCGCAATAAGGTCGCGGAGGCTGGCCGGCAGCGGCGTCTCTCGCTCCCTGTTGTCCTCTGTTTGCGGGTAAGGGCCTGGTGGGGAATCCTCGATCGAAAGCTTGATCCGGGTGCGCTCCTTGTTGGCCTGCGCCAGGGATATCTCGCCCTCGTTGACGGCGCGATGGAGAAGGAGCCATGAAGCAAGCTGCATGAGGCGCGTCGTCAGCCGCATGCTCTCGGTCGCGTAGGCGAGCGATGTGGCGCAGTCGAGCAGCTTGGATTCCTGACGGCCGGGGCCGTCGAGATAGGCTGCCGTGTCCTCCACGAGCTTCATGCCGTCGCGGAACAATCGCGAAAAACTCTGCGACGCCGCAAGCCGCTCGCTGAACAAAACCGGTTGCCGCCCATCGGCCGATCGATCGGACATCTTGCGCCTCACAACGGCAAAAGCATGCCCGTGCGCCGCGGCCGTGTCCAGGCGCGAGCGGAAAAATCTTCGCGAGATGGTTTGCGGGCCGCAATCGACGCGACCCGTGTGAGCAGAAGAAAAGGGGCCGCCGTTGACCGGCGGCCCCCAGTCATGAACAGGGAGGCGTCAAACAGAGTGGACAGGAGCCACTCGGTGTCCGCTGATGGACATGCAACGAAGCTGGACGAAAAATCTTAATGGGCTGTAAATCTCATCACATTTCGGCGAAAACGAACCGCCTTTCGTCACAGCATCCCGAGGCCGCTTTTCCGCCACAAACCAGATCCTCATCGCGGGTCCGATCTCTGGTGAGCGCACGCAGGATGAGCAAAGGCGCGTGCGAGGCCTGCATTGAGCTTCTGCGGCCTATAGCGCGCCACTGAGGCTGCCGGAGAGCGCCCGCCGCGAAGCCCCCGGCTGTCCGGCGTCGGCAGTCTTCGGCAGGCTCACAGGCGCAGGCCGACGCCATGCAAGCGGGCACGCCATTCCCGCGCCTTTGCGCCCTCCCACCCTATCGCTTAAAGAATTGATCGGCCGTGGAGCGCGAGGCGCGCTTTTTTTCCAGCTCAGCCTGCAGACGGGCCATTTCGTCCTTCAGCAGCGAAATGCGATCGCGGAGCTCTTCGACCGATAGCAGCGCCAGGTCCTGTCCGATCTCGTGGACAAGCTTCTTTTTCGGCCGGTCATCGTCTTCGAGAGCCGCCATACTGGTCTCCTTGGCACGCGCAAACATAGTGGCGCGGCCGCGATTTGTCAGGTCTTAATGTATAGGCGCCGTTGTCACCCGCGGCAGGGACCAGTAAACAGGCAGCCTCGATTCGCTGCCCAGTCGATGAGGACGCCACGATGTCGATTCCCGCCACCATGACCGCCATCGGCATCGCGTCTCCGGGCGGTCCCGAGATGCTGGTTCCGCAGGAGCGGGAGGCGCCGCGCCCCGGCGAGGGCGAAATTCTCATCAAGGTGGCAGCCGCGGGCGTCAACCCCCCCGATGTCGCCCAGCGCAAGGGCGTCTACCCGCCCCCGCCAGGGGTTACCGACATCCCGGGGCTGGAAGTTGCCGGCGTCGTTGCGGCATGCGGCCCCGGAGCGGACCGGTGGAAAGAAGGCGATGAGGTGACGGCTCTGGTCAGCGGCGGCGGCTACGCGCAATACTGCGTCGCGCACGCAACGCATGCATTGCCTGTCCCGGGCGGCCTGACGGCCGTTGAGGCCGCCGCCATCCCGGAGACTTTCTTCACCGTCTGGCACAACGTCTTCGAACGCGGCGGCCTCAAGACAGGCGAGACGCTGCTGGTGCACGGCGGCAGCTCAGGGATCGGCACCGCTGCGATCCAGCTCGCCAGGGCGTTCGGCGCGCGCGTGATTACGACCGCCGGCAGCGCCGAGAAATGCGACGCCTGCCGCCGCCTCGGCGCCGACCTTGCGATCAATTACAAGGCCGAGGATTTCGTTGCGCTGACGAAAAGCGCGACCGCCGGCGCCGGAGCTGACGTGATCCTCGACATGGTCGGCGGCGATTATATCGAACGCAATTATGAGGCTGCCGCGGTCGAGGGCCGCATTGTGCAGATCGCATTCCAGGGTTCGCCGCGCGCCAGCGTCGATTTCCGCCGCATCATGCTCAAGAGGCTGCACCATACCGGCTCGACGTTGCGCTCGCGTTCGGTCCCCGACAAAGCGGCCATCGCTCAAGCCGTCGAGCGCAATGTCTGGCCGCTGATCGCCGCCGGCAAGGTGCGCCCGGTCATGGACAAAGTCTTTCCGTTCCGCGAAGCCGCGAAAGCTCATGCGCGGATGGAATCGAGCATCCATATCGGCAAGATCATGCTCGCTATGTGAGCGACGCCAACATGCAATTTCGCTATCCTCTCCTGAGCCCTCCCTGCGGCAGGGGGCGGCATGCGATTGCCCGCTGCTTGCGGGGTAGGGTCGGGAGGGGTAGCGTCGATTGATATGCGCCGCGGATGCACGATGCACGTCTCACGGACGTGGATTTCTTGCGCCCGGCAGTTCAGTCCGATACTCAGAATGGGGCCGGCTGGGCGGTAAGGGGTTGGGAAACAGGCAGGAGGATTGCCGCTTGAGGGTTCTGCACGTCGCGTTGGCGGCGGCGATTTGGATCATGTCGTTGGCTGTGTCTCCGGTCCTTGCCGTGGAGGCCGTCAACGTGCGTGTCGACATTGCGGCAATTGATCTTACGGACGCGGTAGAGCGGCTCAAGAGCGAAGGCGGCCGCATCCAGGTCTCCATTGCGCCGGGCAGCGACGGAATCGTGCGCCGCATGGAAGTTCCGGCCCGCGAGGTCGGCGCCAATTGGGCGGTGGTGGCGCTGGCCAACTCGAGCGACGAGCAGATCGATCGGCTCATCGTGGTTCCGCACTACCAGATGGTGGGCTCAAAAATTCTTTGGCCAGATTTGGGGCTTTCACGCGTCGTCAACATGACGCCGAGCGCGGGCGATCGGCCCGACCGCCAGGATAGCGCCACCGCGGACATCTTCCGCATTACCCTCGATCCCGGCAACGTGGTCACCTACATCATGGAGCTTCGCACGGACAGGTTGCCGCAGATCTATCTTTGGGAGCCGGACACTTACAAGGACAAGGTCAACAGCTTCACGCTCTATCATGGCATCGTGATCGGCATTGCCGGCCTGCTCGCATTGTTCCTGACGATCCTTTTCGTCGTGAAGGGCAGTTTCATGTTCCCGGCCGCTGCCGCGCTCGGTTGGGCGGTGCTGGTGTACATCGGAGTTGATTTCGGATTCTGGGGCAAGGTGTTTGACATGTCGGCCGGCGCTGAGCGGGTGTGGCGCGCGTCCGGCGAGGCCATTCTTGCGGCGACGCTCCTCGTTTTCCTGTTCGCCTATCTCAATCTCAATCGCTGGCACGTTCGTTACGCCCATATCGCGATTGCGTGGCTCGCCTTTCTCGGCGCGCTCGTCGCGGTGGCGCTGGTCGATCCATCGATCGCCTCCGGCATTGCTCGCTTGTCGCTCCTGTTCGTGGCCATCGGCGGCTTCGGCGTCATCATCTATCTCGCGGTGCAAGGATTCGACCGCGCGGTCCTGTTGATTCCGACCTGGTTCCTGCTGGTGTGCTGGGTCATTGCAGCGGGGCTTGCGGTCGGCGGATGGGTGACAAACGATATCGTGGCGCCGGCCCTGCTGGGCGGTCTCGTTCTGATTGTCCTGTTGATCGGCTTCACCGTCATGCAGCACGCCTTCGCGGGCGGCGTGACGCAGGGCATCGTCACGGATGTCGAACGCCGCGCGCTGGCGCTTACAGGCGCCGGCGATCTCATCTGGGACTGGGATGTGTCGGCCGACCGGGTGTTCACCAGCCCGGAGACGGAATCCCTGCTTGGCCTCGCACGCGGCACGCTCGATGGTCCCGCGGCGCAATGGATCGAGGTCATTCACCCAAACGATCGCGACCGGTTTCGTGCTGCGCTCGACAGCGTTGTCGAGCAGGGGCGGGGCCGCGTGGCGCAGGACTTTCGCCTGCGCAATCCCGACGGCCATTCGCTATGGTTCGCTTTGAAGGCGCGGCCAGTGGTGGGTTCCGATGGCGAGGTGATCCGGCTGGTCGGGACTCTGTCGGATGTCAGCGAGGCCAAGATCGCAGAAGAGCGCCTGCTTCATGACGCGGTTTATGACAACCTGACCGGCCTGCCGAACCGCCAGCTCTTCGCGGATCGCCTCGACGCAGCGCTGGCGATAGCCAAGAGCCATTCGGATCTTCGGCCGACCGTAATGCTAATGGACCTCGATCGCTTCAAGCAGGTTAACGATTCCGTCGGCATGGCGGTCGGAGATTCGATCCTGTTGACGCTCGCGCGCCGGCTTGGCCGCCTGCTCAAGCCGCAAGACACCCTTGCCCGCCTGACAGGCGACCAGTTCGGGATCATTCTGGTATCGGAGAAGGATGCCAATCGAATCCTCGCTTTCGCGGAAGCAAGCTGCAAGGCGGTCCGCGCGCCCATTACCTTCAACGAGCGCGAAATTTCCGTGACCGCCTCCCTCGGCGTCGTACTCTCGGACGCGCAGCCGGCGGCGTCCGACGAGCTCATCAAGAGTGCCGAGCTCGCGATGTACGCGGCGAAGCGCGTTCGCGGCGACCGCTTCGAAATATTCAAGCCTACCATGCGGGCGCGCAAGCCGGATCGGTTGAATCTCGAATCCGACCTGCGCCGCGCCCTCAGTCGCGACGAAATCGTGATGCTGTACCGGCCGATTGTGCGGCTTGAAAATCGCACGATCGCCGGCTTCGAGGCGCAGGCGCGCTGGGACCATCCGAAAATGGGCCGCCTTTCGCCATTCGAATTCATTGCGATGGCGGAGGAAACCGGTCTCGCCGCGGAAATCGCGCTGTTCGCAATCGAACGCACCGCGCGACAACTCACGATCTGGCAGCGCGCCGTGCGCAGTCGCGTGCCGCTTTTCGCAAGCGTCAGCGTCTCTTCACGGCAACTGCTCAAGAGCGACGTGGTTGATGGTTTGCGCGCCGTGCTTGGACGCGGTGGTTTGGCGCGCGGCACGCTCAAGCTTGAGCTCACCGAGTCCGCTGTGATGCAAAATCCCGAGCAGGCGGCTCAAGTCATGAAGCGGCTGCGAGATGTTGGCGCCGGCCTTGCGCTCAACGATTTCGGCACTGGCCATTCGTCGCTCGTGTATCTGCCGCGCTTCCCGTTTGATACGATCAAGATCGCCCGATCATTTGTGCGCGCCAACGCCAAAGGAGCGCGGCCGGTCGTCCTGCGTTCGATCATCGGTTTGGCGCATGACCTTGGCATGGACGTTGTGGCCGAAGGCGCCGAGAATGAAGCCGATGCGGTTGTGCTCCATCATCTTGGCTGCGAGTTCGCCCAAGGCCTTGCCTTCGGGCGCCCGATGTTGGCTGAGCAAGCCCAGGACTTGATTCTCGGCAAACGGCTGGAGGCGGCCAGACCCGGCATCAATGATCAGAGGTCAATGATCAGAGGTCAATGATATTTGATGGCTATGCATGCCCGGCTTCGCTCGACAGCATGCCGGCGTGAATGCCGAGCTTGCGAAGGGCGCGGTCGTATTTGGCGCCAATGTCTGAGCCGAAGATGAGGTCGGTATCGGCCGTGCAGTGCAGCCAGCCATTTTCCTGAATCTCGGTCTCGAGCTGGCCGGGCGCCCAGCCGGCGTAGCCGAGCGCCAGCAATGCGTTCCCCGGACCGTTGCCCTTTGCGATGTCTTTGAGCACGTCGAGCGTCGCGGTGAGGCTGATGCCGTCATCGATTGGCAAAGTCGAATTCTCGACGAAGTAATCGCTCGAATGGAGCACGAAGCCGCGGCCCGGCTCCACTGGTCCGCCTTTGAGCACCTGCACGGAACCAGCACTCAGCGGCAGTCGGATCACGTCGCGGTCGGAGATCACGTCAAGCTGCACCAGCAAGTCCGGAAACTTGATGTTGCTTGCCGGCTGGTTGACGACAATGCCCATGGCGCCTTCTGAGGAGTGCGCACAAATATAGATCAGAGTGCGGGCAAATCGCTCATCGCGCATGCTCGGCATCGCAATCAGCATCTGGCCGTCCAGATATCCACGCCGCGAGGGCCCCAATGGGGAATTTGCCCTCATACTTTTGCGTGCTGCCTTCATGGCCGAACCTGGTGCCTTCATGATTTTAGCGTAACCTCATCCAGGGTGAACGGCAATGCGAGAACGTGGTTCGGTCGCAAGGAATTCAGTCACGAGGAATTCAATGGTCATTGGATTCCACGTCAGCTAGATCATCAGTCATGGCTGCATTAATATTGCGACAATGTGTCTCGACCGCGGCACTCGGCGTGCTGCTCGCATCAACCCCGAATCTCGCCGCGCGCGCGGCGGACTCCTCGTTGTGGGATGGCGATGCACGTTCGGCGGTGCGGCTCGTCGCCGGCAGTTCCGGCGCGAACGGCGTGCTGCGCGCGGGCGTGGAGATCCGGCTCGCCACCGGATGGAAGACTTATTGGCGGTATCCGGGTGACAGCGGCGTGCCGCCGGCATTTGACTTCTCGAAATCCGAAAACGTCAAGGCGGTCTCCATCCTGTGGCCGGCGCCGCATCGCTTCACCGACGAGGGCGGGGCCTCGATCGGCTACAAGGGCGGCGTCATGTTCCCGATCCATGTCGTCCCTGAAAATTCGAGGCGGCCAACGACGCTGCGATTGGCCCTCGACTATGCGATCTGTGAGAAGCTCTGCGTTCCTGCAAGAGGGCAAGCCAAGCTGGAGCTTTCGTCGACGCCCTCCCAGCACGCTTCGCGACTTGCAGCGGCGGAACTTGAGGTGCCGAAGGAGGCTCGCGTCGGCGACGCCGCGCCCCTTGGTATTGCAGCCGTGCGGCTCGAGCCCGGACAGCCCCACCCGCGCGTGATCGTGGAGGTTACAGCGCCTGCGGCGGCGCCGCTCGATCTGTTTGCCGAGGGACCGACTGCCGATTGGTCCTTGCCGTTGCCGGAGCCTGTTCCTGGCGCCCCGCCGGGGAAGCGGCGGTTTGCGTTCGACCTTGACGGCGCGCCGCCGGGCGTCGAGGCGGTCGGGGCTCGGCTACGTTTCACCCTGGTGTCAGGCGGAAGCGCCGTCGAAGTCACGGCCGTTCCGGAATAGAGCGACCGGCCAGCGCATTCTTCCTACCCCAAAACCGAGTCCGCATCGCCGGAAGGTGGTGCTATAAGCTTCCCCGCGCGCTCCCTCCCAGGGACCAGGGATCAGTAATCAGGCATCAAGAGGGTAGGCCTGATGCCTGATATCTGATCGCTGATGCCTGGTGTGCGGACGGCGCCGTCTTTCCAACCGCCGAAAGTAACGAGGATCAAAACCATGGCCATCAAGGTGGGCGATCATATTCCCGAAGGAAAGTTTCGCGTGATGACGGCCGAAGGCCCCGGCTGGAAGTCCACCGACGAGGTCTTCAAGGGCAAGAAGGTGGTGCTTTTCGCGGTGCCCGGCGCCTTCACGCCGACCTGTCACCGGAATCATCTGCCGGGCTTCCTGCGGCACAGCGATGCCATCAGGGCCAAGGGCGTGGATACGATCGCGGTGACGGCGGTCAACGACGTCTTCGTCATGACGGAATGGAAGAAAGCGTCCGGCGCCGAAGGAAAGATCGAATTTCTTGCGGACGGCAACGGCGATTTCGCCAAGGCGCTCGACCTCACCATGGACGGCTCAGCAGGCGGCCTGGGGTTGCGCTCCAAACGCTATTCCATGCTGGTTGAAGACGGCGTGGTGAAGCAGCTCAACATCGAGGACGCGCCCGGCAAGGCAGAAACATCGAGCGCCGAGACTTTGCTGAGGCAGTTGTGATCGCTGCACCGCGCGGATCGGCAGGGCTGCGAAGGAATAAAGCCTTCATCCTGAGGGAGGCCGCGCGCCCTGCGCGCGGCCGTCCTGAGCTTGTCGAAGGACGAAGGATGAGGGCTATCTAATTTTTCTCACGTGCCGCCCCGGCGCGCAGGCGATCACTCTTCGCCCTGCGCCGCGGCTCTGATCTCGGCAATTGCCTGGCGGGCGAGCTCGTCGGCGCGTTCGTTGAGATCGTGACCGGCGTGCCCGCGCACCCAATGCCAGTGGACGGTGTGGCGGCTCGCTGCAGCGTCGAGCCGCTGCCAAAGATCGACGTTCTTGACCGGCTTCCGGTCGGCGGTCCGCCAGCTGTTGCGTTTCC
The DNA here is from genome assembly GCA_021323775.1 of Hyphomicrobiales bacterium. Lineage (GTDB taxonomy): Bacteria > Pseudomonadota > Alphaproteobacteria > Rhizobiales > Xanthobacteraceae > JAJPKK01. The sequence goes on along the minus strand of JAJPKK010000120.1, from coordinate 2,609 downwards.
AGCCGCGCAGCCAGTCCGTGATTCCCTGGCGTAGATATTGGCTGTCGGTATGCAGGTCGACCTCGCACGGGCGCTTGAGCGTCTCGAGCGCCATGATGGCGGCCATCAGCTCCATGCGGTTGTTGGTGGTGTGCGGCTCGCCGCCCTTGAGCTCCCGCGTATGACCGCCCCATTGCAAAATGACGCCCCAGCCGCCCGGCCCTGGATTTCCCGAGCAGGCGCCGTCGGTATGAATGGTCACGCGGCCATTTGTCCGCAGGTCAGTCAATGCCGTAATCCCGTGCGCTTACACCTGCCTGATGAAATCGCAGCTTGCGATAATATTCGAGCGGGTCCTTGGGCCTGACCAGCGCGCCCGGCGGCACCTCCAGCCAGTCGACGAGCCGCGTCAACAGGAAGCGCATCGCGGCCCCGCGGCACAGGATGGGCAGCACGGCAATCTCGCGCTCTGTCAGTCCTCGTGAGCGCATATAGGCCTTGAGCAGCGCGCGTCCTTTGGTGATGTTGTAGGAATGGTCGGACTCGAAGCACCAGGCGTTGAGGCAGATCGCTACGTCATAGGCGAGGGCGTCCGTGCAGGCGAAATAGAAATCGATCAGGCCGGAGAGACGGTCGCCCAGAAAGAATACGTTGTCAGGGAAAAGGTCTGCGTGGATGATCCCCTGCGGAAGGTCGCGCGGCCATTCCCGTTCCAGCAACGCAAGTTCGCTTCCGATGGCCTGGCTGAGCCCTTTCTGCAAAGTGTCGGCGCGCCCCTGAGCCGTATCGAACAGCGACCGCCATCCGTCGACCGAGAGCGCGTTTCGCCGCGTCATGCCGAAATCGGCGCCGGCGAGGTGGAGTTTGGCCAGAGCATCGCCAACCGCGCCGCAGTGCTTGACGTTCGGCCGCCTGATCCACATGCCGTCAAGAAAGGTGAAAATGGCGGCCGGACGGTTCACGAGACGGCCCAAAGCCTCGCCGGCGCGGCTGCGGATCGGCTGCGGACAGGTGAGGCCGCGCGCCGCCAGATGCTCGATGAGATTTAAAAAAAACGGCAAGTCGCCAGCCGCAACGCGTTTCTCGTACAGCGTAAGAATGAAAAAGCCGTTGGTCGTATGCAGAAGGAAGTTGGAGTTCTCAACCCCTTCGGCAATTCCCTTGTAGGCGAGCAGAGTCCCAATATCGTAGCCGGCGAGGAAGCGTTGCAGTTCTTCGTCGCTGACATCGGTATAGACGGCCATTTTCTACTTACTGTGCGGCTTCGCCGCTGCGCACTTGCCGGGGCAACTGAAAAAAGATTCCCGATTCTTCGACCGCCGAGACGGTCTCGACCGCAACTTCATAGCGCGCTGCGAATGCGTCGATGATCTCCTCGATCAGCACTTCCGGCGCCGATGCGCCGGCCGTCAACCCGAGACGTCCTATCGCGCCGAACTTTTCCCAATTGATATCCCCGGCTCGCTGCAGCAACTCGGCGTGGGGGCAGCCGTTGCGCAGCGCCACCTCCTTGAGCCGCTGGGAATTTGAGGAATTAGGCGAGCCGACCACGATGAGGGCGTCGACCACCGGGGCGACGCGCTTGACCGCCTCCTGGCGATTGGTGGTGGCGTAGCAGATGTCCTCCTTATGAGGACCGGCGATGTTGGGAAACCGTTTTTGCAGCGTCGCCACGATTTCGGCGGTGTCGTCCACCGAAAGCGTGGTCTGCGTCACGTAGGCAAGAGCGTCGGGGTTTTTCGGCTCGAACGCCGCCGCTTCCTCCGCCGTCTGCACCAGGCGGACCGAGCCGGGCGGGAGCTGGCCCATAGTCCCGGTCACTTCCGGATGGCCTTCGTGTCCGATCAGCACGATCTCGCGGCCGCGCTTGAAATGAATCTCGGCTTCCCGATGGACCTTGGTGACGAGCGGACAGGTTGCATCGATTGCCAGCAGCTTACGATGGCCGGCGTCGAGGAGCACAGATTTCGGCACCCCGTGGGCGGAGAAGATCACCGGCACATCGGAATCGGGGATCTCGTCCAATTCTTCGACAAACACGGCCCCCTTCTGGCGCAGGCTTTCGACGACATAGCGGTTGTGAACGATCTCATGGCGCACATAGACCGGCTTGCCATATATGGCCAATGCCCGCTCAACCGTATCGATTGCGCGCACCACGCCGGCGCAAAAGCCGCGGGGCGAACACAGCAGCACTTTTAATTGCGGCTTTTCGGAAGGCTGGGAAAGCGTCATTTCGGTTGGTTCCGCAGTTCAGGTTTAAGGGGCTCGGGTATCGCAGCGCCGGGATTTGGTTTTTTGCTCACGCCCGTGTCAAGACTGGGCCCGCCAAAAGGCAAAGTTCTACCTCAACGCGGTGAATAACGGGTTGGGAGCGCCGGAGTGCCCTTCCCGGGGGACTGCAGGCGCGTCCCGCCCGCACGAAAGCCGCGTGCATCGAAAGAGAGCGGCGAGACGCCCGCACTCCCAGGAAAAGGCGGCCTCGTTGAATTTATTCATATTCCCAACATGTTCCTGGCGCCGGGGTGTCGGTAGCTTTTCAAGATGTCCGGTTTTGGTAGCACATCAAATGTCCGCTTCTGGGTTAGGGTGACCTGGCCGGTTTGGAAGCGGTGGACGCCCCGGCTTGG
>JAJPKK010000060.1 GCA_021323775.1 Hyphomicrobiales bacterium | reverse complement strand
AGCCATCACCATCTACGTCGTCTTCCCCTCCTGGCAACAGCTCATGGCCACCCTCGCCTTCGACAAACCGCTCGCCAGACCCCCATAGGTCAAAATGAGAATTGCTGCCGCGTACTGGCCCGGCTTGTAACAGCGGCGCGACTCGACACGGATGAAGTGGACCCCGGCGGCAGGCAGCGTTGGGACGGCCTGTTGATGGATTTCGCCGCGCTCAACCCATCCTACAATTTGCCGATCTGCCTTAACGCCTCGCCCACCGCCATCGCGCACGCTTTGCCGTATTGGGCTTCGATCTTGCCAAGCATGTCGCGCAGCGACTTGCAATCGGCGGTGTTGCCGGGCAACACCTCATAGGCGATCGGAAGGCCTTCAGGCGTCATTTCGTTATGTGCTTGATTTTATTGGTGGAGCCAGGGGGAGTCGAACCCCCGACCTCTTGAATGCCATTCAAGCGCTCTCCCAACTGAGCTATGGCCCCTTTTCGCACGGTATTGGGAACCCCGCGCGTTCTTCTTGCACCCGGCTCCGCCGGAACGGCAAATGTTCCGCCGCAGCCCGCACGTCCGCGTCCACCCCCTCCCCTGTATGCCGGGTGCGCACGTCTTCGCTCTGAGCTTGTCGAAGAGTGCCCACCTGCGTGAAGGGCATCGCTTTTGCCCGCTGCCCCGTATCGCTTCCGGCCGTCCTGCCCGAAGGGCGGGCGGGGGCAGCGCGTCGCCCGCAGGTCCTCAAATCATATGGTGAAATCACAGATCGAGGGAGACCTCAAGTCTCTTCCTCGTTCTCGATGTCGTTGCCGATGATCTCAGTGACGTCGGTATCCTCCTCCTCGGTCTCTTCTATGAAGGCGGCATCGTCGAGGCTTTCGTCATCGATCTCGACGTCTTCATCCACATCGACCGGCGCTCCGGCAGGCTTCTTCTTGCCCTGCGCCTCGGCATCGGCCTCTTCCAGGGACACGAATTCGGCCTCCCGGGTCTCCGGCGTCACCGCTTCGACCTCCCTGACCGAGGCCCGCGCGGCCTCCGGACGGCTGCCGCGTGGGGCCGCGACTGCTTCAAACACCGTGCCGCATTTGGGGCAGGTGATGGGGGCGTGGTTCAGGTCATAAAATCTCGCGCCGCAATGTGCACACAGGCGCTTTGTACCCAGCTCAGGTTTTGCCACGGAGTCGAGATCCTCAAGGGTTGCTGAAAGCGGTCCTCCCCTTGGCGATTCGCGACAGCTCTGTCAATAGACCTTTCACGTCTCTGTGATACGCGGTGCGCTCCCGCTGATGCCTCTATAAGCGACGCGTGACCGGCCTTTTGCCGCATGCTAGGAGGCATCCTTCGAGCCGCCTGCCCCGCCTCCCGGCTTGCGAGAGAATAGGCAGAGGCGAGTCACCTTTTGCTGTCGCGCCGTTCCCGGACTTCATCCTGGAACCGCCGCGGGCATTCACGAGGTAGGGCGCCTTAGCCAAAGCGCAACCCGCCGCCCTCCGTTAAGCGGCAGATTGCGCTGGGCCAACTCGCCCTGCAGACCTATAGATCTGCGCAGGGTTTAGCCCTGGCCTTGGCCTCATAGGAGCCGACCTAAGGCGTGCTGGCCCCGCAATGACATCTGCTCAAACTCAATCGGATTGACCTTTGAACAACCCACTCTCCCTCGTCCCCATGACGGCGCGCCGCGGCCGGCCGCTCCTCGGGCGCGTGCGCGTGCCAGGGGACAAGTCGATTTCCCATCGCGCCTTGATCCTTGGCGCCCTCGCGGTGGGACGCACGCGCATTTCTGGACTGCTCGAGGGCGAGGATGTGCTCAACACCGCAAAAGCCCTGCAGGCGCTTGGCGCCCGGGTCGAGCGGACCGGCGTCGGCGCCTGGCAGGTGGATGGCGTCGGCGTGGCGGGCTTTGCCGAGCCTGCCGGCCCCCTCGATTTCGGCAATTCCGGCACCGGCTGCCGGCTGGCGATGGGCGCGGTCGCAGGATGTCCGATCACCGCAACCTTCGACGGCGACGCCTCGTTGCGCAAGCGGCCCATGCGGCGCGTGCTCGACCCTCTCGCCTTGATGGGGACACGCGTGACGCATGCCGCTGACGGCGGCCGGCTGCCGGTCGCTCTTGCCGGCGCACGCGATCCGATGCCGATCCTTTATCGCACGCCGGTCCCCTCCGCACAGATCAAGTCGGCCGTGCTGCTGGCCGGCCTGGCTGCTCCCGGCACCACAACTGTCATCGAAACCGAGGCGAGCCGCGACCACACCGAGCTCATGCTGGCGCATTTCGGCGCTGACGTGAGGTCCGAGCCAGAGGGCGTTCACGGGCGCAGAATTTCGCTTGTCGGCCAGCCGGAGCTGACGCCAAAGAGCGTCGCAGTGCCGGCGGATCCGTCGTCCGCGGCTTTCCCGATGGTGGCGGCGCTACTCGTGCCTGGCTCCGACATAGTCCTCGACGACGTCATGACCAACCCGCTGCGCACCGGACTGATCACAACCCTGCGCGAGATGGGCGCAGCGATCGTCGAGGAGGAGGTGAGACAGGAGGGCGGCGAAGCGATGGCGGCATTCCGGGTCCGGCACAGCGGATTGCGGGGCATCGAGGTCCCGCCGCAACGCGCTCCCGCCATGATCGACGAGTATCCGATCCTGGCCGTAGCAGCGGCATTCGCGGACGGAACCACGGTCATGCGCGGCTTGAAGGAACTGCGGGTCAAGGAATCCGACCGGCTGGCCGCGACCGCCGAAATGCTGCGCGTTAACGGCGTCGATGTCGAGATTTCCGGCGACGACCTTGCGGTGCATGGGCGCGGCTACGTAAAAGGGGGCGGCCTCGTTACGACCCATATGGATCATCGTATCGCTATGGCGGCGCTGGTGCTTGGCCTTGCGGCTGATAACCCCGTGAAAGTCGATGACGCCGCTTTCATCGCGACCAGCTTTCCGGGCTTCGCCAATGTGATGCGCGGGCTCGGAGGCGACCTCGCATGATCATCGCCATCGATGGCCCGGCCGCGTCCGGCAAAGGCACGCTCGGCAAGCGCCTTGCGGCCCATTACGGTCTGCGCCATCTCGATACCGGGTTGCTCTACCGTGCGGTGGCGCAGGCTGTGCTTGAATCCGGCCACGCGCTCGATGATGTCGCGCGTGCAGTGGCCGCCGCGCAAGCGCTCGACCCGACGCAATTCGACGAGGCGGCGCTCAAAAGCCATGCGGCCGGCGAGGCAGCCTCCGTCGTCTCGGCTATACCGGAGGTGCGGGCGGCTCTCTTGCGGCTGCAGCAGGATTTCGCTGCCGCTCCGCCGGGCGCGGTACTGGACGGACGCGACATAGGAACCGTCATCTGTCCGCACGCCGACGTCAAGATTTTCGTAACGGCCTCTTCCGAGGTGCGGGCAAAGCGTCGCGCCATCGAGATGCGCCGCCTGGGCCAGATTGCGGACGAGGCCGCCATCCTCGCCGATATCCGGCGTCGCGACGAACGCGATTCCAAACGCACAGTCGCGCCGCTCAAACCGGCGCCTGATGCCCACATCCTCGATACATCCGATCTCGACATCGACGGCGTCCTGCGACACGCCATCGCTATTGTGGACAAAGCGCGCAGCGGCGCCCGGTAGGACAAAGCCCCCACCGCGACGAACCGCGGCACCCGCTTGCGGGGGAGGGTCGGGAGGGGGTATCGCTGACAACCTCCGCGGCGAGATGCTGTTTTTGTGCGTTGCTGCGGCAGGGAAAGAACATGACTGAACTGCGCGCAATCCTGTTCGCACTTGTCGCGACCTGCTGTGCCGGCATCATTGCAAAACCCGCGATCGCCCAAGTCTATCCGTCGCGCCCGGTCACCATCATCGTACCTGTGCCGCCCGGCGGCGTCGCGGACCCGATCGCCCGCATCCTCGCCGACCATATGAGTGCGAAGCTCGGCCAGCCGATGGTGATCGAGAACGTGAGCGGCGCCGGCGGCAGCATCGGGGTCGCTCGCGCGGCCCGGGCGGCGCCCGACGGTTATACGCTCAGCATCGGCAATTGGCTGAGCCACGTCGGCGCCAGCGCGGTTTATCCGGTCCAGTACGATGTCTTGAAAGATTTCGCCCCGGTGTCGCTCCTGACGGCGAGCCCGGTCCTGGTCATCGCAAAAAGCAGCTTCCCGGCGAACGACCTGAAAGAAATGATCGCCTGGCTCAAGGCAAATCCCGACAAGGCATCGGCCGCGACCGTCGGCGTCGGCAGCGCGGCCCACGTCAGCAGCGTCTATTTCGAGAAAGTGACCGGAACCCGCTTCCACTTCGTGCCGTACCGGGGCGGCGGTCCGGCCATGCAGGACCTGGTCGGCGGCCAGGTCGACTTGCTGTTCTCCGAGGGCACGACGGCGCTCCCGGCCGTGCGCAGCCGCCAGGTCAAGACCTACGCGGTCATGGCGCCGACCCGCTGGTTCGCGACGCCTGATGTGCCCACCGTGGACGAACTCGGCGTGCCGGGACTTTACCTCACCTTCTGGCACGGGCTTTGGGTCCCCAAGGGCACGCCTGGAGAGATCATCGCCAAGCTCAATGCCGCCGTGGTGGATGCGCTCGCCGACGCCACGGTGCGACGGCGGCTGACCGACATCGGCCAGGAGATCATGCCGCGCGAGCAACAGACGCCCGAGGCGCTCGCTGCGTTCCACAAGGCCGAAGCCGAGAAGTGGTGGCCGATCATCAAGGCGGCCAATATCAGGGGGGAGTAGCCGCCTGCTTCAGCGAGAATAAAGGCTTCAGGGGTCGCATCGGCCACCAGTCATCACCACAGTCTCGCACGATGTCCCGAGCCAATCAAATTGGCTGAAGGCGGCACCGACAGGTTGTAATGACGCGCTTCAATTGCGGCCAGAGTTTTTCATATTGCTGATTTATAATCAAAGACTTGCAATTGAATTGATTTGACATCGACTGCAACCTGTGATATTTGTTTTCGCGAAAATCACCTCCTCAATGCGTGCGCGAGATGACGGCACAGGCCCCCGAACGCATCATCACCGACGGCAGACCTCGTGCGCTCTACGCCGATCCTCTCTACCCGCTGTTGCAGTCACACGGCCTGGACCTCAGCAACCCGCACTGCCGCAGCACGGGGAATTATCGAGGCTACATCGGCACATGGCAGATAAGAGGGCGCACGCTTTTCCTCCTTCATCTTAACTGGATGGGATACGAGAACGGGACTTGCGAGGTGCCGATACCTGACGAGACGCTGACAAAGCTGCTCTGCGCCATCCCTTGTGCCCGTCTTCCGACGCCAGCCCGCTGGTTCAACGGCGTGCTCCGAATCGCGGTTGGCCGACGTCTGATCTATAGCCACCACGGCTGGTCGCACTGGTTCGAACGCGAGCGCGTCATCAGGGTCAAGGCCGGTGAGATCATCCGCGACCGGGAGGTTGACACGCGCTCGATCCTGGACTGGGCATTGCGACGATATCCCGGAATGCAATGGCTCCAAGACGAGGACGGCGAGCGACACGAAAGCTCTCCGCTTGCCCCGCTTATCTGGCGCGACACCAGCGCCGACGACGATTGGGAGGCTGATTGGTGGCCGCCCGACTTCCCGCGGCACGTCTTAGGCGCTGGTGAAGAATAACTGCGGCTGCCTGCAGTCCCCTCCCCCGCTCGCGGGGGAGGGCTAGGGAGGGGCCGCCGATCGGTCAATTATTGGCTTCTTGCAGCGCTGCCGGCCTTTCGCTATATCCCTTGGGTTCGGAGCCGCCCATTATGGTCGAAGCGGTCCGGGCGGGCCGGAGGCGTGATCAACACCGCCTTCGCGTGTGGAGGATCGCCCGCTCGCAAGTTTCGTTGCGGAACCCGACGATAGCATCGCGCCAAACGCTCGGTTTGCGCCGGCCCCGCAGCCTTCCCCCAAGCGGAGAGGGAGGGGTGGGGGTGTGCCGGAGGTATGTGGGACCTCCGGCCGCGAGCGTCTGATGCGCCCTTGGTCCAGCCGCCGGTGCGCCACACAGGAGAATGCATGGCTTTAGCTAGCGCCGCCGCGCCGTCGCGGGAAGACTTTGCCGCAATGCTCGAGGATTCGTTCGCTCACGGCAATTTGCACGAGGGTGCCGTCGTCAAGGGCACCGTTGTGGCGATCGAAAAAGACCTCGCCGTCATCGATGTCGGCCTCAAGACCGAAGGCCGCGTGCCGCTGCGTGAGTTCAATGGTCCGGGCCGCCAGAGCGAACTGAAGGTCGGCGACACCGTCGAGGTCTATCTGGAGCGCGTCGAAAATGCGCTCGGCGAGGCCGTGCTGTCGCGTGACAAGGCGCGGCGCGAGGAAAGCTGGGGCAAGCTCGAAAGAGCATTTCAGAACAATGAAAAGGTCCAGGGCGTCATCTTCAATCAGGTCAAGGGCGGCTTCACCGTCGATCTCGACGGCGCGGTGGCGTTTCTGCCGCGCTCCCAGGTCGATATCCGGCCGATCCGCGATGTCACTCCATTGATGAACGTCTCGCAGCCCTTCCAGATCCTCAAGATGGACCGCCGCCGCGGCAATATCGTGGTTTCACGGCGTACCGTGCTGGAAGAGACCCGCGCCGAGCAGCGTCAGGAACTCGTGCAAAACCTCGAAGAGGGGCAGGTCATAGACGGCGTGGTCAAGAACATCACCGACTACGGCGCCTTTGTGGACCTCGGCGGGATCGACGGTCTCTTGCATGTCACGGACATTGCGTGGCGGCGGGTCAATCATCCCTCCGAGGTGCTCAACATCGGCCAGCAGGTCAAGGTCAAGATCGTCAAGATCAACCACGAGACCCACCGCATTTCGCTCGGCATGAAGCAGCTTCAGGCCGATCCGTGGCAGGGCATCGAGGCGAAGTTCCCGGTCGGCGCCCGTCTTACCGGCCGCGTCACCAACATTACCGATTATGGCGCCTTCGTGGAGCTTGAGCCCGGGATCGAGGGCCTCATCCACGTGTCCGAAATGTCATGGACTAAAAAGAACGTCCATCCGGGCAAGATCGTGTCGACCTCCCAGGAGGTCGAGGTTCAGGTGCTCGAGGTCGATCCCGTCAAGCGGCGCATTTCGCTCGGTCTCAAGCAGACTATGCGCAATCCGTGGGAGGTCTTCGTCGAGAAACATCCGCCCGGCAGCATCGTTGAGGGCGAGGTCAAGAACAAGACCGAGTTCGGGCTGTTCCTCGGTCTCGACGGCGATGTCGACGGCATGGTCCACCTTTCCGATCTCGATTGGAAGCGCCCGGGCGAGCAGGTCATCGACGAGTTCAAGAAGGGCGATAAGGTCAGAGCACAGGTGCTTGACGTCGACATCGAGAAGGAGCGCATTTCGCTCGGCATCAAGCAGCTCGAAGGCGATCCGTTTGCAGAGGCAAGCGACGTCAGGAAGGGCGCCGTGGTGACGTGCGAGATCCTTGAGGTGAAGGAGTCCGGCCTTGAGGTGAAGCTGGTCGGGACTGACCTCACCACTTTCATCAAGCGCTCTGAACTCGCGCGTGACCGTTCCGAACAGCGCACCGAGCGTTTCGCGGTCGGCGAGAAGGTCGATGCCCGCGTCACTCAGTTTGACCGCCGGGCCCACAAAGTGACGGTTTCGATCAAGGCGCTGGAAGTCGCCGAAGAGAAGGAGGCGATTGCCCAATATGGCTCCTCCGACTCCGGCGCGACGCTTGGCGATATTCTCGGCACCGCGCTCAAGCGCGCTACCGAAAAGAAGGAATGATCGAGCAGTTCCATGTCGCTCGAAACAGACCATATCGTCGATCGGCGCCGGCTGCGCCGCAAATTGGCCTTCTGGCGCGTCGCGGCGGTGCTGATCGCCGTCATGGGAGTGGTGGGCGCAGCCCTGGTGGCCCGCCGTTCGGACACGTCGCTCGCGCAACCGCTGACGCCGCAGATCTCGCGCGTGACCATCCAGGGTCTCATACTTGGAGACCGAGAGCGCACCGAGGCGCTTGATAGTCTGGCGCGATCGCGCAACACGCGCGCGGTGATCGTGCATATCGACAGTCCCGGCGGCACTACGGCCGGATCCGAAGAGCTTCACCAGGCGCTGCGCCGGGTTGCGGCGCAGAAACCGACCGTGGTTGTGGTCGATGGTCTGGCTGCCTCCGGCGGCTACATGGCGGCCATGGCGGCGGACCACATCATCGTCCAAAACTCCTCCCTGGTCGGTTCGATCGGCGTGCTGTTCCAGTACCCAAACCTTTCCGATCTCCTCAGCAAGCTCGGCGTCAAGTTCGAGGAGATCAAGTCCTCCCCGCTCAAGGCCGCTCCCAACGGCCTTGAGCCGACCGCTCCGGAGGCGCGCGCTGCAATCGAGGCGCTGGTGGCCGATTCCTATAAATGGTTCAAGGACATCGTAAGGGATCGGCGCAAGCTCGACGGCGAGGATCTGGATCGGGTCGCCGACGGCCGCGTCTTTACCGGTCGGCAGGCGATTTCACTTAAGCTTGCCGACGAAATCGGCCGCGAGCAGGAGGCCATCGACTGGCTGGCCAAGTCGAACAACATCGACCCGAAAACGCCGGTGCGCGATTGGCGGCTCCATCCCCGCTTCAGCCAGCTCTCGTTCCTCCATCTCGGCGTCGCCAAAGTGCTCGACACTCTCGGCCTGGCTTCGCTGGCCTCCGAGTTAGAATTAACGGGCGCCCTCCAGACCGCCGAAAAGCTCAATCTTGACGGGCTGTTAATGCTTTGGCACCCTTCGGCCGGCAATTAGCCGTGAATTGAGTCGAGCCAGGTTGTAGGGTCTAAGCAAGCGTAGCCCGGATTGAGCGCAGCGAAATCCGGAGCTGGCGGATGGCAACGCGCCTCGGGTTTCGGCGCCGCTCCACCCCTCCCGCAAGCGGGGAGGGTGGGGAGGGAACAGGGCCGGTTGTGGGGTTTGAGGATCGTGCGCAGCCCGCACGAAGTGTCCTTTCAAAGACGGCATCTCAGCATGATTAAATCAGAACTCGTGCAGCGCATCGCGGGACAAAATCCCCACCTCTACCAGCGCGATGTCGAGAATATCGTGAACGCAATACTGGGTGAGATCGTCGCCGCGCTCGCCCGGGGAGATCGCGTTGAGCTGCGTGGCTTTGGGGCCTTTTCGGTGAAGAATCGCCGCGCCCGCGCTGGCCGCAACCCGAGGACCGGGGAGCATGTGGCCGTCGAGCAGAAATGCGTCCCCTTCTTCAAGACCGGCAAGGAAATGCGCGAGCGCCTGAACCGGCCGCAGCCTGAAGTTGCGGCAAAGTGAGCGCAGCGGTGTTGGCGAGGCAGCGCAGGAAGCTTCAAAATCTGGCCGGCCGCCGCTCACATCGATCGATGCGGGCGAGAGGCCGATGATCCGCAGGTTCTTGTGGGCAATCGTCACGATTCCGGCCTTCGCCGTGCTCGTGGCTCTGGCGATCGCCAATCACCAGCAAGTCACCGTGTCCTTTGACCCGTTCGACCCGTCCGACGCGGACCTTGCAGTGACGGTTCCGCTCTATCTTGCGGGGTTTGCGGTTCTCATCGCGGGCGTGGTGCTCGGCGGCTTCGCGACCTGGCTTACGCAGGGCAAGCACCGTAGGATTCGTTCCCGGCTCGCGGCCGAAGTGGTCGCGATTCGAACCGAATTGGCGCATTTGAAAGGACAGATGGCGCGGCCAGAAGGCGGTTCCGCCGCTCATCCGGCCGGACCCGCCAACAAGACGCTGCCTGCGGCATAGCAACGTGCCTGGGAGCGCGGGCGTCCCGCCCCCACCGGATCGTGCAAGTTGCCCCAGCGTTGCCATCAGCGAAGATGCGGGCGGGACGCCCGCGCTCCAGAAGCATCAAAAGGTTTCATCTGAGCATGCGCCTCACAGTCAAAATTTGCGGCCTGCGGACCCCGGAGGCGCTCGATGTCGCCCTGCACGGGGGCGCCGATATGGTCGGATTCGTATTCTTCCCGCCGTCGCCCCGTCACGTCGATTTCGCGACCGCACGTCGGTTGGGGACGCGGGTCGAGGGGCGGGCCCTTAAGGTCGCGCTCTCCGTCGACGCCGATGACCAATGGCTTGCCGCGAGCATTGAGGCGCTTGCGCCGGATTTGCTCCAGCTTCACGGCAAGGAAACGCCGGAGCGGGTGCTTGCAGTGAAGAGGCGTTTTCAGCTGCCAGTCATGAAAGCGATTGCGGTCGAAACCCGGGACGATCTCGCATGCGTGCCCGACCATGCCGAGGTGGCGGACTGGCTTCTCTTCGACGCACGGGCGCCGCGCGACGCCACCCGCCCGGGCGGCCTTGGTAAGCCTTTCGATTGGCGGCTTCTGAAGAACCTTGACCCGCGCGTCCCGTTCATGCTTTCAGGCGGGCTCAATCGCGACAATGTGGCCGAGGCGATCGAAATGACTGCTGCGGACGGGGTCGATGTCTCGTCCGGCGTCGAGCGCGTCCCGGGCGAAAAGGATCCCGACCTCATTCGCGGCTTCATCCATGCGGCGCGCGGCCCCAGCCCGCATCCGCCACAAGCCGCAAAGAGTGAAGTCAAGGCTTCGTCCGCTGGCCGCGGAGCGCAGGGTAAGGGCGGAACGGCAAACGAGCAGGTCACCGGTGAGACTTGAGCCATGAACGTGCTGCCACACCCCAATTCGTACCGCACCGGTCCTGACGAGCACGGTCATTTCGGCATCTACGGCGGCCGCTTTGTGGCTGAAACCCTGATGCCGCTGATTCTCGACCTTGAGAAGGCTTATGCGGACGCCAGGGCGGACCCAAGATTTCGCAAGGAGATGGATAGCCATCTTGCGACCTATGTGGGCCGGCCGTCGCCGCTTTATTTCGCAGAACGCCTGACCGGCCACTGCGGCGGCGCAAAGATCTATTTCAAGCGCGAGGAGCTCAACCACACTGGCGCCCACAAGGTGAACAACGTGCTCGGCCAGATCATGCTGGCGCTGCGGATGGGAAAGACACGCATCATCGCGGAGACTGGCGCCGGCATGCACGGCGTTGCGACCGCAACGCTGTGCGCCAAGTTCGGGCTGCCCTGCATCGTCTATATGGGCGCCGTCGACGTTGAGCGGCAGAAGCCGAATGTGTTGCGGATGAAGATGCTCGGGGCCGAGGTGCGCGCCGTCGAATCGGGCTCGCGCACGCTCAAGGACGCCATGAATGAGGCGTTGCGCGACTGGGTGACCAACGTCGCCGAGACTTTTTATTGCATCGGCACGGTCGCTGGCCCGCATCCCTATCCGGCGATGGTGCGCGATTTCCAGTCCATCATCGGGGAGGAAACCCGCGAGCAGATGCTGGCCGCCGAAGGCCGCCTGCCGGATTCGCTGGTCGCCTGCATCGGCGGCGGCTCCAATGCAATGGGGCTGTTCTATCCGTTCCTCGATGACCGCGCGATCGAGATCTACGGTGTGGAGGCAGCAGGGCTTGGCCTCGCGACCGGCAAGCATGCGGCCTCCATTGCGGGCGGCAGGCCGGGCGTGCTCCATGGCAACCGCACTTACTTGCTGATGAACGAGGATGGCCAGATCGAGGAAGCCCATTCGATCTCAGCCGGCCTCGATTATCCGGGCATCGGTCCTGAACATGCCTGGCTCAATGACCTGGGCCGGGTGAAATTTCTTTCGGCGACCGACGACGAGGCCGTGGCAGCATTTGCGCTCTGCAGCAAGCTTGAAGGCATCATCCCGGCGCTGGAGCCGGCCCACGCGCTGGCTCGCGCCATCGACATTGCGCGGCAGAAACCCAAGGATCATCTGATGGTCGTGAACCTCTCGGGACGAGGCGACAAGGATTTGGCGACGGTCGCCGATTATTTGCAGCGCTGCACATGACCCGCATCGACGCCCGCTTTGCAGCGCTTAAACGCGAAGGCCGCGCCGGCCTCGTCACTTTCGTGATGGCGGGCGACCCGGACCACGAAACCTCGGCCGCAATCCTGAAAGCGCTGCCCGAGGCGGGCGCCGACGTGATCGAGATCGGCATGCCGTTCACCGACCCGATGGCGGACGGGCCCGCGATCCAGGCGGCCGGCCTGCGTGCCCTCCGCGCCGGCCAGAATCTTGTGAAGACCCTGGAGCTGGCGCGCGACTTCCGCTCGGCTGACCAGGCGACGCCCATCGTGCTGATGGGCTATTACAATCCGATCTACATTTACGGGGTGGCGCGCTTTCTTGTCGACGCCAAGGCCGCCGGCGTTGATGGCCTGATCGTTGTGGATTTGCCGCCCGAGGAGGATGCCGAGCTTTGCCTTCCGACGCTGCAGGCAGGATTGAATTTCATCCGCCTGGCGACGCCGACGACCGACGACCGGCGGCTTCCGGCCGTGCTCGCAAACACCTCCGGATTCGTCTATTACGTCTCGATCACCGGCATTACCGGCGGCGCAGCGCCGGATACGGGCGTGGTCGTCGAGGCGGTGCGGCGGATCAAGCGCCACACCGGCCTCCCGGTGGCCGTGGGCTTCGGCGTCCGGGACGCGGGGAGCGCCGCCGCCATCGCGCGGGGCGCGGAGGCGGTCGTGGTTGGGTCGGCCCTGGTCGAGAAGGTGCGCCTGAGCCTCGATGCCGCCGGCAAGGCGACGCCCGCCACCGTCGCGGCAGTCGCCTCCCTGGTCGCCGAACTCGCGGCCGGCGTGCGAAACGCGCGGCAGCAAGCGGCAGAGTAGCATCGTGAACTGGATATCCAACGTCGTCCGCCCGAAGATCCGCGGCTTTCTGCGCCGCGACGTGCCGGAAAATCTGTGGATCAAATGCCCCGATACCGGGCAGCTCGTGTTCTACAAAGATGTCGAGGCAAATCAGTTTGTCATTCCGGTTTCCAATTATCACATGCGGATGGGCGCGACGGCGCGCCTCAAATCAGTCTTCGACGGGGAGACCTGGCTCGACATCGCCCTACCCGACGTCCCGTCTGATCCGCTGAAATTCCGGGATGAGCGGCGCTATGCGGACCGATTGCGGGATGCACGCGCCAAGACCGGACTGAAGGACGCGGTCAAGCTCGGCCTCGGCAAGCTCGATGGCCTTCCGGTCGTTATTGCCGTTCAGGATTTCGACTTCATGGGCGGCTCGCTCGGCATGGCGGCCGGCGAGGCCATCATCAAGGGGCTTGAAACGGCCGTGCAAAAAAGCACGCCGTTCATTTTATTTGCGGCATCCGGCGGAGCACGCATGCAGGAAGGCATCCTGTCGCTCATGCAGATGCCGCGCACCACCATCGCAGTGCAGAACCTGCGGGCGGCGCGCAAGCCATATATCGTGGTGCTTACCAATCCGACCACCGGCGGCGTCACGGCTTCATATGCTATGTTGGGCGACATTCATATTGCCGAGCCGGGCGCACTCATCGGTTTCGCCGGCCCGCGGGTGATCGAGCAGACGATCCGGGAAAAGCTGCCTGAAGGATTTCAGAAGGCGGAATACCTGAAGGAGCACGGCATGGTCGACATGGTCGTGCATCGCCACAATTTGCGTGCTACGCTCTCGCGGCTTTGTCGTATCCTGACGAAAGCGCCGGGGACGCCGGCGGCGACAATCGAGCCAGGCGATAAGGTAACGGCACTCGAGCCGGCTGGCGATAGGGCGTCGACGCTGTGATGCGTTGCTCCTTCTTGTCCTCCCTCGTCCCCCACCCCTTTCCTCCCCCGCGGCCGGGGGAGGAAAGGGGTGGGAGCGGGGGAGGATAGGGAGGGGGCCCGTCGTGGAAGGGGGGCCCGTCATGACAAAGTGGAGCATTGCGGCTGTCACGGCTGCGATTGTCATCGGGACCGCGAGCGCTGGTGCGGCCCAGCCCTACCCGAGCCGGGTTATCAAGGCGATTGTGCCGTACACGGCGGGCGGACCCACCGATGTGATAACGCGAATCATTACGAAGCGTCTCAGCGAAGTGCTGGGTTGCCCGATCATCATCGAGAACCGCCCCGGCGCCTCCGGCATGATCGCGAACCGCGCCGTCGCGGCAGCCGAGCCTGACGGCTACACCCTCCTGTTTGGAAACACGAGCACCTTCGTCGTTTTCCCCGCCGTTTCTCACGCCCGCGATTTTGACGTGCTCAGGCGATTAGCGCCCGTCGCGAGGCTCCTCCAGGGCTACGAAGTGATGGTGGTCGATCCGGCAGGTCCGGCCAAGACCTTGCCGGCGTTTATAGCTTACGCCAAGGCTCATCCTGGCGCGCTGAACTACGGCTCCGTTGGATTCGGAAACCTCACCCATGTCGCCGGCGAACTGCTGAAACTGAGAGCCGGCATCGACCTCCAGCACGTGCCGTATAAGGGCGCGCCCGAGGTCATCGCCGGCCTTTTGTCCGGTCAAGTGCAAATGAATTTCACCGAAGTCTCCGGCGTCGTTCCATTGGCGAGAGAGGGCAAGATTCGTCCGCTTGCGATCGCGAGCGAGACGCGCGATCCAAAAGCCCCCGATATTCCGACTTTTGCCGAGGAGGGAGTGCCGGATTTTATCGTTGCGACATTCACGGGAGTCATGGCCCCTGCCGGGACGCCGCCCGCGATTGTGGCCAAACTCAACGGCGCCATCAACGCCGTGCTTGCGCAAGCGGACACCCGCACGATGCTTGAAAACCTCGGCTCGTCGGTCCGCCCCAGCACCGTCGAGGAGTTCGCCGCCTTCCTTGTGGCCGAGCAACGCAAGTGGGAGGAAGTGGCGCCGCTCGCCGCGACCAACGCCGAGTGATCAGGAAAAATTGCCTAGGAAGAAACTTACCCGGTAGGACCGCGCCACGGGTCGCAGAAGTTTCATGCGCTGCAGGTCGGGCCAGGCCCGGTGGAAAACTCTTTTGAACCTAAATCCGTGAGTTGGCGTCGCTGATTTTCGTGATGTCCTTGGCCCACAAGCAAGAAAGAGAACGCTTGGAGGCGCCGAATTGTAGCTGCTCCGCAGCTGACTGATTTTCAAAGATTCGTCGATTTATCAGCGCTTTCTACGGGGGTGAATGCTTTCCTACTCACGGATTTAGTTTGAATCTTAAGTGGGTGCAGAAGCCTTAAGGGCGCGCGGCCTTGGCGAGGGCCTTGATCGCTTGGATGCAGTCTTGCGGGCGGCGGCAGCCGGTCAAGGGCGATTGGCGCGCGTTT
>JAJPKK010000055.1 GCA_021323775.1 Hyphomicrobiales bacterium | reverse complement strand
TGGCGGGCACGTTTCGCTCTCAGCTCGTCGAGTGCCCACACGCTGCGAACCACCCTCGCGGCTGCGCAGTGGCTGCGTCAGCCGCCGCCTCCGATGCGCTTCGCCTGCTTATCGGCGTCGGCCGCGTTCGACTTTTCCTCCTGGAGGCCTATCTTGAGCTTTTGCTCGATTTTCGCCAGCTCATCGTCTTCGGGCTTGAGGTCGCGCGCGTGGGACCACTGAAATTTCGCCTCGAGAACGCGATCGACCTTCCAGTAGACGTCGCCCAGGTGATCGTTGATGGTCGGATCGACGGGCTTCAATTCGACGGCGCGCTCCAGGTTCTTCACCGCCTCGTCGTAGTTGCCAAGCCGGTAGTAGGCCCAACCAAGCGAATCGACGATGTAGCCGTCATCCGGCCGCTGCTCAACCGAACGCTTGATCATGCTCATGGCCTCATCGAGATGAATGCCCTGGTCGATCCATGAGAACCGAGATAATTGAGCACGTGCGGCTGGTCGGGATACAACTCGAGAGCTTTCTTGAAGTCCTGTTCCGCCTTCGGCCACTGCTTGGCGCGTTCGTAGCAGATGCCGCGGAAATAATACGTCGTCCAGTTTGCCTTAGTGGGCTGTGCAAGAAGGTTGATCGCTTTGCCGTAGCTTTCGGCGCAGCCCTCGTATTGCTTGCGCTCGCGCTGGATGTTGGCAAGCGCAATGATCGCCTCCATGTCGTCCGGCTTGGCAGCAATCACTTTTTCGAGGTGCTTTGTTGCTTCCTGGGTGCGATCCAGGGCATCGAGGTCGATGGCGAGCTGGATGTCCGCGATGCGTTTGAGGGGCGAAGCAGCCGGCACGCGCTCATAGACCTTGATTGCCAGCTCGGGCTTTTTCATCGCCTCGTAGAGATCGGCAAGCGACAACTGGGCCAAGGCATGGCCGGGCTCCAGATAGAGGGCGAGCTGGAGATAGGCGAGACCGCGATTGGCGAGCGTCAATTCCTCCTCGCGACGGCCGAGCGCCGCGCCGAGGCCGTAGAGCGCTTCCGCGGCGCCGGCCTGCGCCGTATCGACCATGCGGGGGAGCGGAATGTCCTTCTTGAGCAGCGTCACCGCCTCGACGGTGAGCGGCGGGTAGCGCGACGGCTGCTTATCGTATTCCTCATACATCTTGAGCGCATCCTCGCGCGCTCCGTTTCGCGACAAGAAGCTGGCCTGAGCCTGCATGACCCGCAGCGCGTTGCCGTCGAGCTTGTAGGCATGCTCCAGCCGCTTGCCGGCTTCCTTTTTGTTGTTCGCGAGATCGAGGATCAGCCCGGCGTGCATATCCTTGAATATGCTGTACCACTCCGGACCGTTGAGCTTGTCGATCGTGTCGACCGCGCCCTTCACGTCGTTGGCGCCGTATGCGGCCCAGGCCGAAAGCAGCGTGGCCATGAGATCGTTGACGGGCCCGTGCATGGCCTGGCTCAAATGCGCCCGCGCGTCCTTCCATTGTTTCTGCTTGAGCGAGCGCACGCCCAGAACAAGGTGCGCATTGCGGTTGTTGTGATCGAGCTGCAGAAGCCGCTCGGCAAGCCGCACCGCTTCGTTGATGTCGCCAGAGGCCAGCACCGAATAGAACGTCAGCTCCAGCAATTCCGGATTGCGTTGATCGGACCGCAGCGCAGCCCGATAGTAGGTCGCCGCCGCCTCGGCGTCGCGATCCAGATTGGCCTGGCGCGCTGCGAGATAGCTCCCCGCAGGGGAAAAGCGGCTGGCGTCGTGGGCGTCCGGCGCTTGCGCCGCAATAGCTCCCGGAATGGACCAAAGGGTCGCGGCTGCAATCACGGTGAAGGGTCGGTGCAGTAGTCGTTTCACGGGTCGCTGCTCTCCGGCGGGGTCAGATTCTTTGCCGGAGGTCCCGCCAGCCGTCCGGCTCCAACCAACCTACTCAACACTTTCAAGAACGCGCTGCAAGTTCGTTCGTGTAAATTCGATGAGACTGATCGCCCCCTCCCTACCCTCCGGCCGGCCGGCGGGAGGGTAGGGAGGGGGCTCCGAACGTGATCCGTGGATTGGCCCGGGCAATCCAGTGTTCACGATCGGCGTGCCTTGGAGCGCCCTTCAATCCCCCGAACCGGGGGAGGGCGAAGACAGCAAAACGGGCGTCAACCTGATCGAACATGCCATCGCCCCCGCACGACCCTCCCCAGCTTGCCGGGCAGGGTAGTGTAGGGGCTCGTTTGCCGCCGATTGGCGGCAGCATTATGATTTATAGCACATCATTACATGTTCTGATAGTTGGGGCCACCACCGCCCTCCGGCGCCACCCATTCGATGTTGCAATTCGGATCCTTGATGTCGCAGGTCTTACAGTGGACGCAATTTTGGGCATTGATCACGTAGGTTAGAGCCCCATCCTGCTCTACCCATTCATACACCCCGGCCGGGCAATAGCGAGAAGACAAACCGGCATAGACGCCGTGCTCCGACCTCTTCTGCAGTTCCAGATCCTTGACGCGCAAGTGAACCGGCTGATCTTCCTCATGGTTTGTATTCGACAGGAAGACTGACGACATCAAGTCGAAGGTGAGCTTGCCGTCGGGCCTGGGGTATGAAATCGGGCGACATTGTGCCGCGGCCTTAATGCAGGCGCTGTCGGGCTTGCCATGCCGAAGCGTGCCGAACAGCGACAGCCCGACGGTGTTTGCCCACATGTCGGCGCCGGCGCAGCCCACGCCAAGCGCCGTGCCGAGGTTCGACCACAGCGGCTTGGCATTGCGGACTTTCCACAGGTCGCTGCCGAGCGCCGAACGGCGCCAGTAGGCTTCATAAGCGGCGAGTTCGTCGTTGGCGCGGCCGGCCGCGAGCGCTGCGGCGACATGCTCGGCGGCTAACATGCCCGACCGCATGGCGTTGTGGGTGCCCTTGATGCGCGGGACATTGAGAAAGCCCGCCCCGTCCCCGATCAGGGCGCCGCCCGGAAATACCAGTCTGGGCACCGACTGCCACCCGCCCTCGGCGATTGCGCGGGCGCCGTAGCCGATGCGTCTGCCGCCCGTGAAGGTGTCGCGCACCAGCGGATGTGTCTTGAAACGCTGGAATTCCTCGAATGGCGAAAGGTACGGGTTCTCATAGTTCAGGTGCACGACGAAGCCCACCGACACGAGGCAGTCGTCATAGTGATAAAGAAACGAGCCGCCGCCGGTGCGGTTGTCGAGCGGCCAGCCCAGGGTGTGCTGCACCAGGCCGCGCCGATGGCGCTCCGGCGCGACCTGCCACAATTCTTTGAGGCCGATGCCGAACTTCGGCGGCTCGCGATCGCGATCGAGGGCAAAGCGGGCGATCAGCGCCTTTGTCAAATGGCCGCGTGCGCCCTCGGCGAACAGCGTATATTTGCCCCGCAACTCCATGCCGCGCGCGAGCGCACTCTTGGGCCGCCCATTGCGGCCTATGCCCATGTCGCCGGTCGCGACCCCCGCAACCTCCCCGCGCTCGCCGAACAGCACCTCGGCGGCCGCAAAGCCGGGGTAGATCTCGACCCCCAACGACTCCGCCTTCGCGGCAAGCCAGCGGCACACATTACCCAGCGAAACGATAAAATTGCCGTGATTGTTCATCAGCGGCGGCATCAGCACGTTGGGAAAGCGCAACGCGCTGCGGGCGGTCAGCACATAGAAGCGATCGTCGGCGACCGCGGTCTTGATGGGCGTATCCTCAGCGCGCCAATCCGGCAGCAGGACATCGAGCGCGGACGGGTCGATCACGGCGCCGGACAGGATATGGGCGCCGACTTCGGAGCCCTTTTCCACAACGACGACGGAAATGTCGGGCTTGACCTGTTTCAACCGGATCGCGGCGGCAAGTCCCGAGGGACCGGCGCCGACCACCACCACGTCGAATTCCATCGATTCCCGGACGGGCACATCCATCACCAATCTCCATGCTCCCGGCTTGATGGGCGCGTCGGTTTTTTTAACGTTTTGCCGGCCTGCGCAATCCGGGCGGACGCCACTTGTTAACCGTAAAGCATGAAATGTGCTAATTCTCCGCCATGAGCTTGGACCGGCAGGACCATGTGCGCGCGCTTCTTGATTTCTTTGTCGGAGCGGGGGTCGATGCCGTGCTGGAGGAGGCTCCGGTCGACCGGTTTACCGCCGAGGCGCGGGAGCCTCGCTTCACCTCCCATGCGCCCGCCGGCGAACCGTCCCCGTCGCCTGAGCCGCGGCAGCCGCGGGCTCCGTCCGGCGGTGCGGGCGACGTAACCGCAAATGCGCGTTCGCGTCCAAGCCCTCCTCCCTCCCTTCCGGGCGGGGAAGGAAAGGGCGGCCGCCCGCCGCCGGCGCCGGACGCCGCCATCATGGCAGCGCGTCAGGCCGCCGCCAGCGCCGCGAGCCTCGACGCGCTGCGCGCGATCCTTGAGCGATTCGAGGGCTGCGCGCTGCGCTTCACGGCGAAGCAGCTCGTTTTCGCCGACGGCAATCCGCAGGCGAGGGTCATGTTCGTGGGCGAAGCGCCCGGCCGTGAAGAGGATATCGCCGGGCTGCCGTTCGTCGGCCGCGCCGGCCAGCTTCTCGACCGCATGATGGCCGCGATCGGGCTCGCCCGCACCACAGCCTACATCGCCAACATCGTCCCCTGGCGCCCCCCCGGCAACCGCACGCCGACGCCGCAGGAAACTCAGATCTGCCTGCCTTTCATCAAGCGCCAGATCGAACTCGCCGACCCCGACATCCTGGTGTGCCTCGGCGGCCCTTCGGCCGCCGCGCTGCTTGGCATGACCGACGGCATCCGCAGGTTCCGCGGCCGCTGGCGTGCTTATCACACCGGCACGCGAGAAATTCGCGCCATCGCGACTTTCCATCCCGCCTACCTGCTGCGCACGCCGCTGGAAAAGCGGTTCGCGTGGCGGGACTTCCAAGCGATCCAGGCGGCGCTGGCTGAATAAGCCGCCGCCATTTCAACACGTGCTGTTCTTCTCTTTGGATGGAATGTAAGGCGCCGGCTTTAGCTGTGACAGCCGTGTTCTCGCCATCCCGATTATCGCTCCTTGTGCTCTCGCTGTCGTCCCGCAGAGGATCGCATCTGCTCAGACGCGGCGGGAATTTGCGCCAGTTGTCAGGGCGCCGCAAAACGCAAAACCAAAGGAGGGCAAATCGTAACGTCGCGTTTCTCTATGTCCGATCCCAAACATATATGCCTGCGCCGGGCGCGGACATGAAGATAGATGCCTCTTCTGAATCTTGAGTGGGTGCGGAAGCCTTAAGGGCGCGCGGCCTTGGCGAGGGCCTTGATCGCGGGTTGGCCGCTTTTCACGTCCTGCCCCACTCGAAATTCAGAACAGCCTTTTTTCACTGCGGCGCGACAATTGATTCGCCGCAACAACACGCGTCGCTATCGATCCGCGATTTTATGTTCGGTATCGAACAGAATAAAACAATTGCCATGAAAACATTGGCTCACGGCCGCAAACCACGCAGGCATGTGGTTTTCATTTTTTTAGTTTCGCGACGGAAACTTAATTATTTTTTTAGATATCCACAACGATCGTCAGAAAGTTCCATCGAAACGTTGCATAAATGCAACTCAACATTTGAATTCAGCAAATTATCTCGAATATAAAGAGACGACGATGAATTAAGATGCTAGTGACCGCTCAACGCCCGCTGAGGCGTGCAGTATCGACAAGGGGCGTGAAGTATCAATAAGGAGGACTTCATGCGTGGCAAGTTTTTGTTCGGCATTGGATTGCTCGCTTCCGCCGCAGCGGGCGCGGGATCAGCAGGCGCGGCCGATATCGCCGCCAGACCGATGGCGCCGCCGCCCGCGGCGGCGCCCGCCTTCATCTCGGATTGGGCCGGGTTCTATGTCGGCATCAACGGCGGCGGCGGCTGGGGTCACACGTCCTTCGAGCCGCAAACCTTCTTTAGTAACTCGACTGGATTTGTATCCACTCCCTTCATACCGCCCAATGCGAATTCGAGCGGCGGCATTTTCGGCTTCCAGTTCGGCCACAACTGGCAATGGGGACCGGTAGTCGGCGGTCTGGAAATCGACTTCGATGGCGCGAGCATCAAGGAGTCATCCACATTCTTCATCGCTGGAGACTCTTTTGACACGTTCACGCGAGAGGCAAAGATCGATGAGCTGGCTTCCGCCCGCGGGCGGCTTGGCTATGTGATCTTTCCCAACTGGCTGCTCTACGGCACTGCCGGCATCGGCTGGGGCCATTTCCGAATCAATGCAACTGATACGTTTGTGATCCCCGGGGTCTTCTCATCCCTCACGTCCACATCGAACTTCGCCAACGAGTTCGGCGTCGTGGCAGGCGTGGGACTCGAATGGAAGTTCGCTCCCAATTGGCTCCTGCGCGGCGAATGGCTCCACTACGACTTCGGCAGGACCACCATCGAGGACGCGGCCGGCCTCAGCAATTTCAACGAAAGGACCACCGTCGATGTCGCCCGCGCCGCTCTGAGCTACAAATTCTCGCCGTAGGCTTCAAGATCCGGCCTGAACAAATTCGAATCGCAGAGCCTGGCCAAGATGCCGGGCTCTTTTTTTTGCGCCGCCTTTGCAACAACTTTGCACATTGATAGCGATAAAAGGTCATAATTCGCTGCATTTTTTGCGCGATTTGACGGCCTTTTGGGCAGAAGCGTTGTAAAGGCGCAACTCACTGTTCGAATTCGCACAGATTAACATGAATTAATACGGACGGCCGCGAGCCCAGGTGCTAGGCACTGCTCACGCTTTTGAGGCGTGAAGATCAACAAGGAGAGGGGCTCATGCGAACTAAACTCTCGTGTGGTATCGGATTGCTTGCTGCGATCGTGGCAGGCGCTGGGTCCGCGATGGCGGCCGACCTGCCCGTGAAGGCGCCGCCGGCGCCAGTGATGCCGGCCTACGTGTCCGATTGGGCCGGGTTCTATATCGGCATCAACGGCGGCGGCGGTTGGGGCCACACGACGTTCGATTTCACACCGGCGCTCAACACGACGGCTTCGGGCGGTGTCATCGGCGGCCACGCCGGCTACAATTGGCAATATGGATCGGTCGTTGCCGGTCTGGAAGCGGATTTCGACGGGGCCGACATCAACAAGACGATCCTCGGCGTTGAACAGAAGACCGACGAGCTCGCCTCCGCGCGCGCCAGGCTCGGCTATCTCTTCGTCCCGAACCTGCTCGCCTATGGCACCGCTGGCGCCGGTTGGGGGCATACAGAGATATCTACGCCGGGTTTTCTGAGCGACGAAGTCAATCAGTTCGGCTGGGTTGCGGGCGCCGGGCTTGAATACAAGCTTGTCGACCACGTGCTCCTGCGGGCGGAATATCTGCATTATGGTTTTGCCAAGACGGAGGCGCCGAACGTCGTCGGCGACAACTTCAAGGAAAATATCGACGTCGTCAGGGGCGGCTTGAGCTGGAAGTTCTGAGCGGAGATGGGCACCAGCCTGGATTGAGCAAAGCGAGCCGGCCTCGAGCTCCGCTGCGCTCAACCGGGCTGGGGCTATGAGCGCGGACGGCGCCAAAACTGGAAGCAGCCCGGCCGGCCGCCGGGCTCTTTTATTTGCTCTGCGCCGCATCGGGCGGCCCCCTGGCCGCATCCGCCTGCGGGCGAATCACCCCCCAGCCGATCCGCAGCAGCGGCAGACGCCCCTGTATCGCGCGCTCGAAGGCGCGCGGCACGTCCGCCACGAGCCCTGGAAAGCGCATCGCGATGTCGGCCGGCGCCTGCGCGCGGGTATCGTCATTGGGCCACACCACGACCACCCCCTTGCGGCGGACGTCATCTGCCGTCACCCACGGCGTGCGCTCGGGCGTCGCATCAAGATAGAGGCTGGGCCGCGTCGGCGCGCCGAGCGCGACCAGCGCAGCGGTGCGCGGTTCTCCCGCCACGATCGCGAGCGGCGCGCCGGTGCGGCGCTCGAAGCTTTCCGCAAAAAACCGGCCCATCGCAGCGGCGGGTCGGTCGACGGCGGCCGAGCCGGGGACGCCGAACCACGGCAGTACGACGATGGCTGCGCCAACGCCGAGCGGGGGCGCCGCCAGCAGCAGCGACCACGCCGCAGCGGTGATACGCGGCCGATGCCAGTGAATCGAATTCCCGGCCCAGACCACGACCGCAAGGCCCGACAGCGCCAGATAAGGCGCAAGACTTCCAGGCGTGTGCCGCTCGCCGGAGAAGCTCGCCAGAAGCGCTGCGGCGAGCGCGGGCACGAGCGCAAAAAAGTAGACGAAACGCCGCCCGAACGGATCCGTGAAGCTGCGCGCGAATACGGGAACCTTTTCCTGGGCGCCGAACGGCCATTTGCTGGCGAGCGCCACAAGAACGATAAGGCCCGCATGCGCAAGAATCAGCAGGGCGACGAAGCCGAGCAAATTGCTCGGATATGAGCCGCTGACACGCGGCAGACCCAGCGCGAGCGGGAACCTTTCGCTTGCGAGATCAAGCCAGATCAGGTGGGGAAACAGCACCGCCACGATCACGATGCTGGCAAGCCATGGCTCGGCGGAGCGCAGCGCCCGCCGGCCGCGCCGCGTCGCCGCCAGAAAGAGGCAGATCGCGAAGACGAGGATGAGGCCGGCATATGTGGTCAGCAATAGCAGCCCGAGTTGAAGCGCGAGCAGGAACCAGCCCGCGCGCCTGCGCTCTGCAACGGCGCGCCACAGATTGACGAGGGCGAACGCCGTGAACGGCATCGCCAGGACGGCCGGTCCGAAATCGAGCGTCGGCGCCGTAAAAGCGAAAATGCCGGCCATCAGCAGCGCCGCGAAGGCCGCATGGTGCATGCCCACAATGGCGCGCGCGAGCGTGAACACGCCGTAATAGGCGATGACGACGCACGCCTGGGCGAGCAGATACACGCCCGGAGCGCCGGCAATGCGAAAGGCGATCTCCGCCATCCAGAAAGCGAGCGGCGGACCAAACGAGCTGCCGAGCTGAAATTCGTGGCCGATCGCAAGCACCAGAGGAAGTTCGCCTGGCGGCGAGGAATAAAAGAGCGACGCCGCCGCCCACCACAGCGCTCCTTGGGTGAGCGTCGCCGCCCAGAATGCCAGCCGTGGCTGCGAACGCAGCAATTCGACGATGAGCGGAGTGTAATGCATCGGCGTCCGGGAGCGCGGGCAGGACGCCCGCGCTCCGGAGTGTAGCCCGCACGGAGCGAAGCGCAACGCGGGGGCGGCGTCGTAGGATGGGTTGAGCGCAGCGAAACCCATCAGGCGATTCCCGGCGGCCCGGCCGGTGGTGGGTTTCGCTGCGCTCAACCCACCCTACGGCGCAAGCGGGTCGGCGGCCACTTCATCGACGAGCCCGCCCGCGATGTCCCGGCGTTCGTCATATGCCGCCACAACCGGCGCGAAACTGCGGCGGTGATGCACCGTCGGGCCAAGCGCGGACAGCGCGCGAAAATGTTCCGGCACAGCGTATCCCATGTGCCGCTCGAAACCGTAACCCGGATGGGCAGCCCCGATCTGCATCATCAGGCGGTCGCGCACCACCTTGGCGACAATTGAGGCCGCCGCAATCGACAGCACAAGGGCATCGCCGCAGACCACCGGCTCGCAGTCACAGCCAACATCAATGCGATCGATCCCGTCGACGAACACAAGCCGCGGCCGCACTGCCAGCGCCGCTACCGCGCGGGCGAGCGCCCACAGCGAGGCGCGCCGGATATTGTCGCGGTCGATGCGGGCCGTCGAGCCGAAAGCGATCCCCACCTCGGAGGTTGCAAGAATGCGGTCATAGAGCCTCTTGCGCTCCACCGCAGTGAGCTTCTTGGAGTCATTGAGACCGCGCGGAATGTGGTTGGGATCGAGAATCACCGCCGCCGCCACCACGGGACCGGCCAGCGGACCGCGACCAGCCTCGTCGCAGCCTGCCACCGGGAACAGTCCGCGCTTGATAGCGGCGCGTTCGCGCGCGAAGGTCGGCCGGATCGGCGGCTCACCTGAGGGCAGCCGCGGCGCAGCGACGTCGCAGTGGACATTCTTGCGGCGGCCGGCGGATTTGGGAGGAGTGTTGCGGCTCATCGTTCAGCAGCGACTCAATCGACGCCTGATGTATCCGGACCATGCTGCGTTAGCAAGCGGGGCCCAACGGCGAGCCACGCCATTTCGCGCCCGGCCAAGCCGGGCAATGGCTCCATGGGGAGGAACTTTATGGCTAGGAGGAAACTGACCCGGCAGGACCGCGCCACGGGTAGCAGAAGTTTCATGCGCTGCAGGTCGGGCCAGGCCCGGTGGAAAACTCTTTTGAATTTCGAGTGGG
>JAJPKK010000049.1 GCA_021323775.1 Hyphomicrobiales bacterium | reverse complement strand
GTCTTGCTGGAAATCTCTTTCATGGCAGACCTCCCGAGCCTCAAGCTTTGTGACCGTTGACGGCAGCGGACTTGCCGCCGGCCGGCATCTCGGCCGCCATGTGCACGGCCGCGCGGATGCGCTGATAGGTGCCGCAGCGGCAGATATTGGTCATTGCTTCATCGATGTCCTGGTCGGTCGGCTTGGGCTTCTTGCGCAGCAGCGCCGCCGCCGCCATGATCTGCCCTGACTGGCAATAGCCGCATTGCGGCACATCGAGCGCGGCCCAGGCCTTTTGCACCGGATGCGAGCTTGTGGGCGACAGGCCTTCGATGGTGACGATCCTGTCGCTCGCCTTGATGTCGCCGACGAGGATCGAGCAGGATCGCATCACTTCGCCGTTGATGTGCACCGAGCAGGCGCCGCACTGGGCGATGCCGCAGCCATATTTCGTGCCGGTGAGGCCGACCTGCTCCCGAATCACCCACAACAGCGGTGTTTCAGGTTCGACCTGCACGTTATGCACGCGTCCATTGATGTTGAGTTTGGCCATGAGCGTTCCTCTCACGACTGGAATTGAAGAGCAAAGCAACGAGGTTCGAATTCGAGTGTGAAGCTGTTGGTCGGTACAAGAGCCGATCGCTGCAAAGCGTGGCTTCCCCGATGTAAGGAGCATAGCCGAAAATCGGGGCGCCTGCCTATGCCGGTTCAACGGATTTCTTGCGGGGCGTCCTTGGAACGCGCTCTACCGGTCGTCGCCTTTTTTCCATTGCGGCCCGTCCGCGACATACACATCGACCGGCGCAAAGTCGTCGGTCAGCACCTCTCCGGGGCCGGGCTCGAGTTGTGAGCGCTGGGCGAGCAGTTCCGGCAAGGCGTGGCGGAAGCCGTATTTTTTCTGCAACTCCATGGCGCGCTGTTCCGCCGCTTCGAGCGCGCGCGGCGCATCGGTTGCCACGACAGCGGCCTCGCCGAATCCGGAGTAGTACACGTCGACGGTTGTGAACACGGATTGCAGCGTCCGCACCGAAACCGGGAACAGCCGGTTGGGCTCGTGAATATTGAACACCGTAACGCCGCCGGGCGCGAGCCGCCGCTTTAGCAGAGCGTAGAACTCTTTGGTCATCAGATGAAACGGCACTGAGCCGCCGATATAGGCGTCAATCAGCGCAACATCGTAGAGATTGCGGTTGCGATTGAGGAAGACGCGTCCGTCGCTCGCGACGATGCGCATCCGCTCGGTTTCTTTGACGCTGAACCAGGTCTTGGCGGTGTCGATGACGCCCGGGTCGATTTCAACCGAGTCTATCCGCGCATCAGGTAGGAAGCGCCCCAGATAGCTTGTCAGGACGCCGCCGCCGAGCCCGATCAGGAGGAGCTTGTCGAGCTGCGGCGCATAAGCGAGCGCAGACGTCATCAGGCGCAGGTACCTGGCCGGAATAACATCCGGATCCGCCAGGTTGATGCGCGACTCCGTATAGTTCCAGCCCTTGAGGCGCGACGTCAGCAGGAGTTCATTCCCACGCTTGACCACATAGATGTCGTTGTACTGGCCTTCGATGTGAGCGAGCTGACCGTCCTCGCGC
The DNA here is from genome assembly GCA_021323775.1 of Hyphomicrobiales bacterium. Taxonomy (GTDB): domain Bacteria; phylum Pseudomonadota; class Alphaproteobacteria; order Rhizobiales; family Xanthobacteraceae; genus JAJPKK01. Next base: position 25,743 of record JAJPKK010000049.1, on the reverse strand, counting down.
GCAAGCACGGTGGCACGATCGAAAATCTCTGCCGCTTGCGCCGCTGATGATGATGCGATCAACGTCGCCGCAAATACTCCCGCAAGAGAGGTTCCGGCAAGCATCGCCACCCTGGCAGCGCCCCGTCGCGCCGGATATGCGGTCAGCGCGAGGCCGCAAGCCAGCCCGGCCGCACCAAGCATGAACGTGATGGCGCGCGTGCCGACCGCCGGAATGAGAAGAAACGTGGTGCCAAGCGTGCCCAAGATGCTGCCGGCCGTGGAAATCGCATAGACGCCGCCCGATACGCCGCCGGACGCGCGCGTCGAGCGCAGGAGGAGTCTTATCGCAAACGGCGAGTAGGCGCCGTAAAACGCGACCGGAAAGAACATCAGCACGAAGGCGGAGACGAGGCTTCCCGCTTTGATGTCGTCGATGGCGTCAAGCAGCGCCTCCAGCAGCGGCGTCGAGAAGGACGGCAGCGCGAAAATGAAGGTCGAGCCGATCAGCACCGCGGCGCCGAGCACGCGCGCTGACGGATATCGGTCCGCCACAAGGCCGCCGGCGAAATAGCCGGCCGTGAGAGCGGCGAGCACCGTCGAGATCAGCGAAGCCCACGTATAGATGCCGCTGCCGAAATAGGGATTGAGATAGCGCGAGCCCAGCATCTCGAAGCTCATAACGATGGCGCCGGTGACGAACGCGCCCGCGTATATGACAGCACGAAATGTTGACGACGCGGCTTCCCCCTCCCTACCGTCTCCCGCTTGCCGGGGAGGGCAGGGAGGATGGGCGCTCTCAGCACGCCGCGAGACCGACCCCTCCATCCTAATCACCTTCGATCAAGTCAGCCGGCGAAAATTATCTTCTATCGGGACGGCAAACACAAATGACTGTCGGAGAGCCGCTGCGTCATTTCGAATTTCGATAATGCGCCATTTGGACAGGTGTCTGTGCGCGGCAGCCTGAAGATGCGGCAGTAAAGAGCGGTCAGTTTAGCGAATCGAGGGAAGCCATGCCCCGCTTCGCCCCGCTTCACAACCGACCAAGGTAAGAGGGGCAAAACTCGCGGCAGTTCCTGTTCGGGTCATAGCCGGGCTTTGTCCCGCTATCTCCTGTAACTTGGCGGTTTTGCCTCTCTTCGCCGACCTGGATTGCAAGTTGGGCCGGCGCATCGCGAATATTCATCCGGGTGCTAAAGTTCAGCCGCTCATCCCTCGCTTAAACGCCGAAAGAGTGTCCACAAGGATGCCTGGATGCGGTGGTCTCATACCGCCATCAATCATATAACCGCCACAATCGCCGCTTTGCTTCGCCAGCGCGGACGATATGCGCAAAACTGATCCCGATTTAGCCTAGAATCGCGGGAATTGGAGTGCAACGTGGCTGAGGAATTTCCGAATAGGGCCTCCGCGGTGGGAGACATCGACCGGCTTCCCTTGACCGATGATTATGGCGGCGGGCGCAATGGCGCCGGCGCGGCTCGGCAGGGTGCATCTGATGAGGGCGCAAGAAACCGATTCGGCATGAGAAACCATTACGAGGTGGCGATGAACACAGGGACAAATGTCAACCTGCGAAAGCTCCAGGAGCAGTTGGATCGTCAGCCTCTCGATGAGATCGCGATGCTCGTGCAGGCTCTCACTTATGGCGAGATGATCGAACTCGCCGAGGGGATGTGGAAAGTTCAACCTGAAGGCACCGCCGTCACCCAGGAAAATCTGCCGGCGCTGTTGCACCGTTGGTCAAAGTCCCGCTCGTTGTCTGCTGACGACGTTCGCCATGAGCCGGGCGCAACGTGATATGCGGCCATCCGTCCCGCGTCCTTGCAGGCCGCGCCTCTCGTAGGCGGGTTGGCCACCGGGTCCGGCCTTTGGCCAGCCCGATGATAAACTCCGCGAAATCCGGGGTCGGCATATCCCTGGCGCGAAGCCTCCCCGGGTTTCGCTTCCGCTCGACCAGGCTGCAAGTGGCAGATCGGACTAAGGACAGCAGCAACATTAACTGAATCAGTGAATCTTTTCTCGACAGCGCCAAACCGGCGAACGTGAAGCAGTTATCGGCATCTCCTCATGGCTACGCCGGCACTCTCACCGCCAATCCTGCGAAGACCGGCGGTCCAAAATTCCCTAATAGCGCTCAACCCGGGCTACCAGGCTGCGGCCGATAGGAATGCCCGCGTGTGGATTGATCAGCCACACGTCCGCAGGGCATGATGCCGGCTCAGTTCCCATCGAGTCCACCAAACCGGGGAGGGTCATATGAGTGGCACGCGTCGGGACTTCCTGCGGCAGGTCGGCAGCGTCGGGGGATACCGGGCGACCTATCTCACCATGCAGGCCATGGGCTTGCTGAGCGCCACCGCAGCGGCGGAGCCGCTGATGCTGCAAAAGGGCGAGGGTCACGGCGCCAAGGTCGCCATTCTGGGCGCCGGCGTCGCGGGCCTGTCGGCGGCCTACGAACTCGGCAAGGCGGGTTACGACTGCGTTGTGCTGGAGGCGCGCGACCGCGTCGGCGGCCGCAACTGGAGCATCAGGCGAGGCACGCGGCTGGAGATGAACGACGGGACGCGGCAGGTCTGCGAGTTCGATCCCGAGATGTACTGGAATGCGGGCCCGGCGCGCATTCCGAGCGCCCATCAGGCGGTGCTCGGCTATTGCAAGGAACTCGGCGTCGCGCTTGAGGTCGAGATCAACACCAGCCGCGGCGCGCGCCTGTACAATCCGGACGCCAATGGCGGCAAGCCCATCGAGATGCGCCAAGCCCATAATGACGTGCGTGGCGAAATTTCCGAACTGCTCGGCAAGGCCGTCAATCGCGGGGCGCTCGATGAGGAGCTGACCGCAGAAGACAAGGAGCGCATGATCGCGTTTCTTGAGACCTACGGCGATCTGACGCCCGACCTCGTCTTCAAGGGATCGACGCGATCCGGCTACACGAGCCTGCCCGACGCCGGCGATCAGGCCGGCGCGCGCCGCGACCCGGTGCCGCTCAAGACGCTGCTCGACATCGATCTGTGGAGCGCCGTGCTGTTCGAGGAGGGCTTCGACTTCCAGGCCACCATGTTCCAGCCGGTCGGCGGCATGGACCGCATTCCGGCCGCGTTCGCCAAGAAGCTCGGCCCGGTGGTGCGCCTGAATAGCGAAGTAACGGCGATCAAGCGCCGCAACAACGGGGTCACCGTCGCGTATACTGACAAACGGTCCGGCCAGCGCAAGGCGGTCGAGGCGTCCTACTGCATCGTGACGATACCGCTCCGGGTTCTGGAGGCGATCGACAACGATTTCTCGTCCACCCACCGCTCGGCGATGCGCGACATCGAATACGGCAATGCCGTCAAGATCGCGTGGCAGTCGCGCCGGTTCTGGGAAATCGACGATCAGATCTATGGCGGCATTTCATGGGTGAAGGGCCCGACCGCGCTGGTCTGGTATCCAAGCGACCGGCTGTTTTCTCCCAAGGGCATCCTGCTCGGAGGCTATGCGACCCGCGCCGATGCGGACGTGCTTGGTGCGAAGCCGCTGCAGGAGCAGATCGAACTGAGCCGCGCCGCCATCGAGGGCCTGCATCCCGGCCACAGCCACGAACTCGAAAAGCCGATGGCGATCACGTGGTCGAAGGTGCCCTACAGCCTGGGCATCGCCGCGCGCTACAAGACCGACCATGACCCGAACTACGCGGTGCTCAGCGAGCCGGACGGCCCGTTCTACTTCGCTGGCGAGCATTTGAGCCACGTAGGCGCCTGGCAGGAAGGGGCGATGCTGTCGGCGCGGCGCGCCATCAACGTGTTGGACAAGCACCGCCGCGCGCAGCATGCCTGACCATTGGCGGGACGGGGGGCAAGTCATCTCAGAATGTCTTTTCGGATAAGGCTTGACGAGCCGTCCGATGACGCCGAATGGCTGCGGATGCGTCGCGCGCTCTGGCCGCATGACACCGGGGAGGCGCACCAGATCGAGATGGCGCCGTGGCTTGCGAGGGACGACGCAGTGGTCCTCGTCGCAGAGCGGCCGGAGGGTCCAGGGCTCGCAGGATTCGCGGAAGTCGGCGCCCGTTTGTACGCCGACGGATGTGACACAAGCCCGGTGGCATATCTGGAAGGTTGGTATGTCGATCGAGATATGCGGCGGCAGGGCATCGGGGCCGCACTGGTACGCGCAGCCGAGGCGTGGTCGCGCGAGCGCGGATACCGCGAGTTCGCCTCTGACGCGCTCCTGCAAAACATTGAGTCACAGCGGGCGCACGAGTCGCTCGGCTTCATCGAGGTTGAGCGCGCGGTGCGGTATCGGAAAAGACTATGACGGCCGCGGCCTATTTCGGGGCCTGCCTGAAGTAGCGCAGGTCCGGCGGCGATTGGCCTTTGCGCGCCGGCATCAGGTAGCCGTCGCCGCTGACGAAATAATTGCTCTCGCCGATGACGATGTGGTGGTTGTTCTCGGTGCAATTGTCCTCGTACCAGATCACGTTGCGGATGCGGCGATAGCGTTTGTCCACCGTCCACGGCCGCGTGAAGGCATGATCGATGATCGTGATCTCGTTGTGCATGACTTCCGCATCGGATTTATCGAGGCGGATTCGCTCTCTCACAACCGTTTGGTTGTCCTCGTGGAGCGCGATGCCGGTGAACTCCACCGTGCGCGGGCCTTTGAAGTTGCGGGTTTCCACCTCGAGCGTGTCGAAACGGCCGTCCCCGTCGGTGTCCAGCCATTTGCCGATCGAATAGCCCATGAAGCTCGGCTCCTGGTCCGTCGGAAAACCGCGGCCGTCCGTATAGATGCGGCGCGGCATGAAGGCTTCGAAGTTCACGTAGGTGATGTTCGGCAGGATGACGAACTCGAGCGGGAAGATCGCCGCCATGACCCGCGGCATGCCGTTGGTGATGCACTTGTATCTGGTGTCGAGCCCCTGGCCGCCGGCCGCCTGGTCGGCCAGGCTCGCTTCGAGCTTCGCCTGGTATTCGGGCGTCAGCGGCGCCTGCTGCCCGAGGCCCGGCGGCTTGCCCTGATCCCATTGCGTCGCAATCCCGCGCGGCCGCACCCACTGCCCGGACCAGTCGGGGTATTTCGTCTCGTCGAATGCTTGAGCCTCGGCGATCGCAAACGCAAGCACCGCCGCGACCGCCATTGCACCAATTGCGCTTCGACAAGGCGGCATGATTTCCTCCCCGATGTTTTCTGCGGCTCGCGCGGCATCGGCCAAGCGGCGTAAATGCTTTGCGACAGACTACACTGCTTGCGGCGCCGTGCGGAAGGGCGCATTCTTGTTTCTTTCCCTGCATAAGATCAAGCCGGAAGAGGGTGACGTTCAATGGCCGAATGGTTTGTCGCCAAGGCCGCCGAGATGTCCGACGGCGACCGGCGAATCGTTACCGCCGGGCCGCATGAGATCGGGGTGTTCTTCAAGGACGGCGCGTTCTATGCCTACAGCAACTACTGCCTGCATGCGGGCGGGCCGGCCTGCGAGGGGCTGCTGATCAACCGGGTGGTCGATCTCATCGCCGCTGACCGCACCTATCATGGCCAGTCCTTCAGCGACGAGATGCATTTCGTCTGCCCGTGGCACGGCTATGAGTACGAACTCAAAACCGGGGAGTGTGTCGGCGACCGCAAGCTCAAGCTGCGCAGATACGAAGTGGTGCAGCGTGGGGAGGATGTTTTCGTTGTCGCTTAACGGAGAACGCCCATGGACATGCCCCGCTCGGAAGTGCGCGACCTGCGGTTCGACGAGTTCTCGGTCGCCAAGCATCTGGAGCACGCCTCCGCGCAGGCGCGGGCGCGCAACTACCAGGATTTCCTGATCGTCGATGTCGATTCCCACCACTACGAGAACGAGTCCTACAAGGACCTGTTCCAGTATATCGACAATCCGGTGATCCGGCGGGCGGCGATCGAATCGACCAAGCGTCCCGGCCGTTCCTCGATGATGAACTCCCAGGTCGGCTATCAGGACACCGGCGGCCGCATCACGCGCCACGAATTGCGCAAATACGAAAAGGCGCCCCCCGACACCCATCGCGACATCACCATGACCAAGCTGTGGATGGATGCGATGGGCGTCGACTATGCCTGTCTGTTCCCCACCCCGATGCTGTTTCTTGGCCTCCACCCCCAGGTCGAGGTGGAGGTCGCGATGGCGCAGGGCTACAACCGCTGGCTCTGCGAGCGCATTCTGAGCGCGGAGCCGCGGCTGATCTCCATGCTCTATCTGCCGTTCAATGATCCGGATGCAGCTTACCGGACCGTGAAGGAATTCGGCGACCGCAAGGGCGTGGTCGGCTTCATGGTGACATCGCCGCGCTACAAGCCGGTGCACGACAACGCCTATGTCAAGACCTATGCGCTGCTGGAGGAAATGGGCAAGCCGATCTCGTTTCATGCAGCCTATAATTGGAACGACCAGGCGCTGGCGATGACCAATCGCTTCATCTCGGTCCACGCGCTGGGATTCATGTGGTTCAACATGGTCCACATGACCAACTGGGTCATCAACGGCCTGCCGGAGCGTTTCCCCAGGCTCAAGGTGATGTGGATCGAAAGCGGCCTCACCTGGGCCTACAGCCTGATGCAGCGGCTCGACCACTCCTACATGATGCGCACCTCGGACTGCCCGTCGCTCAAGCGCCGCCCAAGCGAATACATGCGCGAGATGTTCTACTCGACCCAGCCGATGGAGAAGCCCGACGATCCGTCGATCCTGGAAGCGACGTTCAAGATGATCAACGCCGAAACGCAGCTCGTGTGGTCGTCGGACTATCCGCACTGGGATTTCGACCTGCCGAGCGTGATCTACGACCTGCCTTTTTTGAACGAGCAGGCCAAGCGCAATATTCTCGGAGGCAACGCGGCGCGCCTGTTCGGGCTTGATCCGACGCCGGTTAAGAAAATTCCGTGACTGGCGGATCGGCCGCGGGCTGGCTCAGGCTGGTGCGCGCCGCTCCAACGTTCTCGCCTTGGCCGACGCTCCTATTGGGGCATGGCAGAGCTTAATCTTAACGCGCCCTTAAGCCGGCGCCCGTAGCTTCCACGCACCCCGCGCACGGCCGGCCTGAAGGAAGCCGCCTGATTCGGGGCGTATCGACGGGAGCGCGGGTGGGCAAGCGTCGCGACACACTCTCGAAACGCGCCGCGCTTGAAGCCGGGCTCACGGTGGACGATCGCATCGCTGCGTCGCTCCTCGCGCGCCGCCGCCTGGCGGAGGCGCACCGGGGCGCTGGCGAGGGTCCGGCGCACCGCCTCCTGCGTGGCGGCGGGCGCGGCGCAGGCGCTGCGTCGCGCAAGAGCGAAGCGGAGAAGGGCTTCAGGCTCGTCCGCCTGATCTATTGGGGCGTTGTGCTCGCCTTATGGGCCGTCATCGGATTTGGCGGCTTGTTAGCCTGGGTCGCGTTTCATCTGCCGCCGATCCAATCGCTGGAAATTCCGAAGCGTCCGCCGACCATCGAAATCAGCGCCAGCGACGGCCATATCTTCGCAACCCGCGGCGAGATGGGCGGCGCCGCCATCCCGATCAATGAAATGCCGGGCTATCTGCCCAAGGCCTTCATCGCCATCGAGGACCGACGATTCTACGGGCATCACGGCATCGACCCGATGGGGCTTGTCCGCGCCATGCTGGCGAACATGCTCCATCTCAGCATCTCCCAGGGCGGTTCGACCATTACCCAGCAGCTCGCCAAGAACCTGTTCCTCTCGCGCAATCGCGCCATCATGCGCAAGCTCCAGGAGATCATGCTGGCGCTGTGGCTGGAGCACAAATTCACCAAGACGGAGATCCTGGAGCTTTATCTCAACCGGGTCTATTTCGGCGCCGGCGCCTATGGGGTCGAGGCGGCGGCGCAGCGCTACTTCGGCAAGTCGGCGCGCGACGTCACGCTCAGCGAGGCCGCGCTCCTCGCAGGGCTCGTCAAATCGCCGTCGCGGCTGGCGCCGACCAAGAATTACGACGGCGCAGAGCGTCGCGCCCAGCGCGTGCTGGCGGCCATGTCCGATGCCGGCCTTCTCAAGAAGGATGTCGCCCAGGCCGCGATGGCATTGGGTCCCACCATTGTCAGGCCCAGCGGCGGCGGTTCGTCGAACTACGTCGCCGACTGGGTAATGGACGTGCTCAACGATCTCGTCGGCCTGGTCGAAGAAGATATCGTGGTTGACACCACCATCGATGTCGCGCTGCAGGCGGCAGCCGAAAAGGCAGTGCTCGACCAGCTCACGCAGAAGGGCCAGCGATTCGGCGTCGAGCAGGGCGCGCTCGTGGCGATGACGCCTGACGGCGCGGTGCGGGCGCTGGTCGGCGGACGCAACTATGCGGAAAACCAGTTCAATCGCGCGGTCGCGGCGCGGCGTCAGCCGGGCTCGACATTCAAGCCGTTCGTGTACCTCACGGCACTGGAACAGGGCCTTACGCCCGACACCGTGAGGGATGACCGGCCCATCGAAGTCAAGGGCTGGCGGCCCGAAAACTTCAATCGCGAATATTTCGGACCCGTCACGCTGACCCAGGCGCTCGCCAATTCGCTCAATTCGGTCTCGGTCCGCCTCACCTTGGAACTCGGACCGGCTGCCGTCGTGCGCACGGCGCATCGGCTCGGCATCACTTCGCGGCTCGACGCCAATCCTTCGATCGCGCTCGGCACCTCGGAAGTCTCGGTGCTGGAACTCGTCTCGGCCTACGCGCCGTTCGCCAATGGCGGTCTTGCGGTCGCCCCGCACGTCGTGGAGCGGGTGCGCACCGCGCATGGGGGCAAGATCCTCTATGCGCGCAGCAGAAGTGTGCCAGACCGCGTCATCGATGCGCGCTACGTGGCCATGATGACGGCCATGCTGCGGGAGACGGTGGCGACCGGCACCGCGCGTCGGGCGGATCTGCCAGGCTGGCCGGTCGCCGGCAAGACCGGCACCAGCCAGGATTTCCGCGACGCATGGTTCGTCGGTTTCACCAGCCAGCTCGTGGCCGGCGTCTGGCTCGGCAACGACGACAACACGCCGACAAAGAAGATCACGGGCGGCGGCTTGCCGGTCGAGGTCTGGAGCCAGTTCATGAGGACCGCCCATCGCGGCAAGCCCCTTCCCCCTCCCTACCCTCCGCCGCTTGCGGGGGAGGGTAGGGAGGGCGTTGCGGCGATCCCGCCCCCCATTACGAGCGTACCGCTGCCGCCCGCCGGCATTCCGGGTGGGCGCGCCAGCCCGATGCGGCCTGCCGACGGCGTCCCTGCACCCTACCCTCCGCCGCTTCCCCTCCCTAACCCTCCCCCGCCTGCGGGGCAGGGAAGGGCAGGGGCTATCGACCGGCTGTTTTTGCGGCGCTGAAGCTGCCGTTCCGCCGGGCACGCGCCGGTTTGACGCCTTCTCGGGCCGAATGACACAGCAAGGCCCGGCGACGCGGCTTTATGGCGCCGAGGCCATCATGCGCCATGCCGTATCGATGCAGGTCCGTGCCACGGACGTCGAGCCATGCCTTGGCGCGCTCCATATCGGGGCAGATGCGGCCAAGCAGGCGCCAAAACCTCGCCGAGTGGTTCATTTCGATGAGGTGGGCTACTTCGTGGGCGGCGAGGTAGTCGAGCACAAAGCGCGGCGCCAACACCAGGCGCCACGAAAACGACAACGCCCCGCTGGTCGAACACGAACCCCACCGGCTTACCTGGTCACGGATCGAAATCCGTCGCACGTTGACGCTAAGCCGCTCCGCGTAACGCGCGACGGCGGCTTCAAGGTCTCGCCTGGCTTCGCGCTTGAGATAGTCGGTGATCCGGCGCGCAACATGCGCGCCATGTCCGGCAACGCAGAGCAGCCGGCGGCCGTCGCGGTCCGTCTCTGTCCACACGACGCCGCGGGCGCTGCGGCGGTGCGCGATGGCATGCACCACGCCACGCAAGGGAATTTCGGTGCCGTGCTCGAACGGCGCTGCCCGCGGCAGCCGGTCAAGTCGCGCCGCAATCCACGCGCCGTGTCTCTCGGCAGACTCACGGGCCTCCCGAAAGCTGCCACGCGGCGGCATGGTGAGAACCGCTTCACGCGTGACGGCGACGACGCGCAGCGTGTAACGGCGGGCTTGGCGATGACGACGCAGGCGAACCAGATGAACAGCGCCGTCGCAGACAACCTCGATGGCCTGCGGCTCGGTTGGGCGGCGGTAAAGCAGTGCGCGCGAAGGCATGGATGCGAATTCCGGGAGGAGATCGGTGGCGCGATACTGGCATATTCGCCGCCTTGGCAAGGCATATTCTTTTGGGCCTCAAAAACCGCATCATCTTGAGATTAGACCGGGGGGAACCACAATGTATAGTGGATCGAAAGCGTGAATATGGATTCACTTTATTGACGGTCGGCCGCCCCTCGCGCCGGTCAAAATAAGCTAATCATTTCAGAAGCTTGAGGGCATATTAGCGAATTTTATAATGGTCTTGCAAAATCGTCGGACTTACGCTTCGAGCAGGGCGAGTCGAGCAGCCGGTCCGGCCGAAGCGAGCGCGCGAACCGATCCGAAGCGCAAATTGGCCGGCTCTGGTGCTAGTTGGAATCGAGAGGCGTGACGCGTTTGGCTTCGATTGACGCAACCTTGTCGCCCGCGCTGCGAAAATTGTGCGTCAGTACGAAGTCCGCGATGCGAGGCGCGATTTCGGCCCGGAAACGCGATCCGTTGAAAACACCATAATGGCCGACCCCGGGCTGCAGCCAATGCGTTTTGAGCTTGTCCGGAAGGCTGCTGAGGAGCCCATGCGCGGCCTTGGTCTGGCCGACGCCGGAAATGTCGTCATGCTCGCCTTCAACTGTCATGAGCGCGACCCGCCGGATCTTTGAGAGATCCACCGGGCGCCCGCGATGGGTCATGGCGCCCTCGGGCAGGGCGTGGCGGACGAACACGGTCTCGACGGTTTGCAGATAGAACTCGGCCGCAAGGTCCATCACGGCGAGATACTCATCATAGAATTCGCGGTGCTTTTGGGCCGAATCGCCGTCGCCTTGAATCAAATGGTGAAACAGGTTGTGGTGGGCCTCGATGTGACGGTCGAGGTTCATGGTGACGAAGCCGTGCAGCTGCAAGAAGCCCGGATAGACATCGCGCGTCACACCCGGATGGGGAAACGGCACCTTGGTGATGACATTGCGCCGAAACCAGGCGGTCCCACGGGCTTCCGCCAATAAATTGACGCGGGTTGGGTTCACCCGCGTATCGATCGGACCGCCCATCAGCACCATTGAGCGGGGCACATGGGGATCCTCGGCCGCCTCCATCCGCGCGACGGCAGCCAATACCGGCACCGAGGGCTGGCAGACTGCAATGACATGAACGTCGCCGCGGAGAAGATGCAGGATCGAGATCACGTAGTCGATGTAATCATCGAGATCGAACCGTCCTTCAGTGACCGGGACCATCCGGGCGTCAGTCCAGTCCGTGATGTAGATGTCGTGACTGGGCAGGAACGCCTCGACAGTGCCGCGCAGCAGCGTCGCGTAGTGGCCGGACAACGGCGCTACGATCAGCAGGCGCGGCTGCGGTCGCAGCGGCGCATGATCGAAGACCCTTGCGAAGTGCAGCAGGCGGCAGAACGGCCGCTCCCACAGCGTTTCGACATTAACGGGTATCCGCTGGCCGCCGACCAGCGTACTCTCAATGCCCCACTCGGGCCGACCATAGCGCCGGACGGCGCGCTCGAACACTTCGCAGGCCGCCGCAACCGACTTGCCGAAGGTCGTAAGCGCCAGCGGGTTCAGCGGGTTCCTGAATAGAATTCTGGTGGCATCAGCGAATGCCCGCGACGGATTGAGCGCCGCGTGGCTCATCTCGTAGAACCAATACAAAGGTGCGGACATCAGGAGTCCGCCCTCATCGGGCAAACTCGGAGCGCCGCCGAACTCACCAATTGCCATACTGGATCCCTCGCGCCTGCTGCACCGCAGCATATGGCGAACGGCCGCGACTATTTCAATAAGAAGTTCCGTCCGCGCCCGGCTGCCGTGCGTCACTCCCCGGTCTGCATCAGCGACCCGTGACGCCGGGCGGCTCTCAGCAGCAACATGAAACCCCCTGCGCCAGCGCCGAACAGGACCATATTCATAAAAAGGGCCTCAACCATAAGGTCGACCCGAAACTGATGGTCGATGAGGAGTGCGCGCATGCCTTCAAACACATAAGTCGGCGGCAGCGACCACGCAACGATTTGCAGCCAGGGCGGCAGGACGGCGACCGGGTAATACACACAGGTCAGCGGCATCAGGAGGAACATGACAGACCATGCGAGGTTTTCAGCCCCGAGGCCGTTGCGCATCACCACTCCCGACACGAATATGCCGACCGCCCAGCTGGTCAGAATGAGATTGAGAAAGAACGCCGCGAGCGCGAGACCCAAGCCGTAAAGATTGAAGCCGAAAAAGCCTATTGCGAGCAGCGACACCGGCACCATGCCGATCAACAGGCGGATGATGCTCATCACCATCATGGCAAGGACGAACTCGATCGGCCTCAGCGGGCTTATCATCAGATTGGCGAGATTGCGCGACCACATCTCCTCAAGAAACGACACCGAGAAGCCAAGCTGGCCGCGGAACAGGATGTCCCACAGCAGCACGGCGCCGATAAAGACGCCGCCGGCGCGCGCGAAATAGCCCGCATTCTGACCGATATAAAGCTGCAGGAAGCCCCACATCAACATCTGGACCGCGGGCCAGTATACGAGTTCGAGGAGCCGAGGCCACGACGACCGCAGGAGATACCAGTAGCGCTCGATCATGGCAGCGATCCGGCGCCAGGAGACCGTGTATTGCGAGATCGGATTTTCGCTGCCAGGGTTCATGGCGAGCGCTTTTACTGCGCGGCTTCCCGCGTGTGAGGACGGCCGCGCGCCACATCGAGGAACACCTCTTCAAGCGTATGGCGCCCATAGCGCGCAAGCAGCCTCGCCGGTGTTCCGTCATCCTCGATCCGTCCCTTTTTCATGATGATGACGCGCTCGCAGAGGCGCTCGACTTCGTTCATATTGTGAGAGGCAAGAAGGATGGTGGCGCCCCGCTCGGCGCGGTAGCGTTGCAGCCGCGCCCGCACCCAATCGGCCGTGTCAGGATCGAGTGAGGCGGTCGGCTCGTCGAGCAGCAATACCTCCGGCCGATTGACGAGAGCTTTGGCGAGCGAGACGCGCGTTCTCTGCCCGGACGACAACTTGCCGGTCGGCCGGTCGAGCAGCTCCGTGAGGCCGAGTTCGTCGGCCAGCGCGGCGATGCGATCAGCAAGTCCGTCTACGCCATAAAGGCGGCCGAATACCGTGAGGTTCTGGCGAACGGTGAGCCGCATCGGCATGTCGACGTAGGGACTTTCAAAGTTCATGCGATGCAGCACGCGGTAGCGCTGACCGGGCATATGGGCGCCGAACACCTGCACCGTGCCCGATGTCGGGGTCAGGAGGCCCATGATCATGGCGATGGTCGTGGTCTTGCCGGCGCCGTTGCCGCCCAGCAGGCCGGTAAGCGAGCCGACCGGCAACGTGAAGCTTACGCCGTCGACGGCCATGCCGCGCTGGTAGATTTTCACAAGCCGCTCGACGTCAATGGCGGGGGGTGTCATAAGCAGTAATCAGAGATCCGTAATCGGAGGTCAGAATGTCAGAGATCGGGAACATCGTCATCTTTGCGTTCGAAATCTCCGTGGCGCGCTTGATCGTCGGCCGCCTGGTGCCGACATCTAAGGTGAGTAATCAGCGGTCGGCGAGCGGGTCAAGAGATCGGCTTTTCAGGATTTCATCTGATTACTGACGGCTGATATCTGGAACGATCATGTCCGAAGTATTCGACGAGCAGACGACGCAGACGCTGCGCCACGTGCGCCTCGACACCCTGGTGCGGCTGCGATGGCTCGCGGTCCTGGGCCAGACCGCGGCGGTTCTCGTCGTCTACGACGGCTTCGACCTTGAAGTTCCGTTCTGGGCCTGTTTGGCGGTGATTGCCGTCTATGCCTCGGTGAATGTGGCGCTGCGGCTGCTGTTTCGCTGGAATCAGCGCCTTGAGCCGCGTCAGGCGGCACGGCTGTTGGCGCTCGACATCGTCGAGCTTGCCGTCCTCCTGTTCCTCACGGGCGGTTTGCAGAATCCGTTCTCGTTTCTGATGGCCGGACCGGTCCTGATCTCGGCCGCGGCGCTGCCCAAGCGCATGACGCTGATTCTCGGCGGTCTTGTCTTCATCTGCGCCACGATCCTGCTGCGCTTCTATTACCCGCTGCCGTGGCCGGAAGAGGAACCGCTGGAACTGCCCCCCCTCTATATGATTGGCGTGTGGCTCTCCCTCATGCTGGCGATCGGCTATATCAGCATCTATGCTTGGCAGATCATCGAGGAGTCGCGCCAGCTCACGGACGCGCTTGCGGCGACCGAACTGGTGCTGACCCGGGAACATTATTTGACGCAACTCGACGGTCTCGCGGCCGCCGCCGCCCATGAACTCGGCACCCCGCTCTCCACCATCCTGGTGGTGGCCCGCGAATTGGAACGCGAGATCGAGCCCGATTCCCGGTTTGCCGAGGATATCCGCCTGTTGCGCGAGCAGGCTCAGCGCTGCCGGGTCATTCTCGGCAAGCTGACCGAACTGCCTGCCCCTGGTGAGCCGTTTGAGCGGATGAAGCTCTCAGCTCTGATCGAGGAAGTGGTGGCGCCGCACCGCGGGGCAGGCGTCGCCATCGAGGTCGAGATCGCCAAGGATGACCCGCGCGAGCCAGTGGGGGCCCGCAACCCCGCGGTCCTGTACGGGCTCGGAAACATTTTGGAGAACGCGGTCGATTTTGCCCGCGAGCGCGTCCAGGTGACGGCGAGCTGGCGGGATGACAAGGTTGTAGTCGAGGTTAGCGACGACGGATCCGGCTTTCCGCCGGAAATCATTGACCGGATGGGCGAGCCCTACGTGACGAGCGAGCGCGGGCGGCGCATGCGCGGGCGCGAGATGCCGGGGCTTGGCTTAGGCTTCTTTATCGCAAAGACCCTGTTGGCGCGGTCGGGCGCCAAGATTTCCTTGAAAAACAAGGAATTTCCGCAACGCGGCGCGATCGTGCGGGTGCGCTGGAAGCGGGCTGATTTCGAGCGGCCGTTGATCTCACAGGCGTCAGACGGCAAAATGTTCGATGCAGAAGACACGGAGAAAAATGAACCGGAATCTGAACCAATGCCGTCGGGCGCCCCTGAACCTCAAGGTTCACACAAAAGCGAAGCGCCGCCTCTTGCCGAAATTCATTAGTCGCATACCTAGAATGCGAAGGCGCGATGGGTCGCAGCTTATTGCGCCGCGGATCGGCAGATTACGCGGAGTTCATCATCCGGTTCGCCCGATGGGGCTTCGGGGTTGTAATCCACCCTCCGGTACAGAACAGGCAGGCATTGGCGACGATCATTGACTGAGGCGCAATCAATCATGACGGAAAACCTCGTTGCGGCGATCCCGGGCGATCGCACGCTTTTGATTGTCGAGGACGACAAATCATTCCTCCAACGTCTGGCGCGGGCTATGGAAGGGCGGGGGTTCACGGTGACGACCGCCGAATCGGTCGCCGATGGCTTGACCGAGGTGGAAAGATCGGCGCCCGCCTTTGCGGTCGTCGATATGCGGCTCGGCGACGGCAGCGGCCTTGACGTGATTTCAGCGCTCAAGCAGCGCCGGCCCGATGCGCGCGGCATCATTCTCACCGGATACGGTAATATCGCGACGGCGGTGACCGCCGTAAAGCTTGGCGCGGTTGACTATATGTCGAAACCAGCCGACGCCGATGACGTCGCGGCGGCGCTTCTTGCACTCGACGGTCACAAGGCCGAGCCGCCGGCAAATCCGATGTCGGCCGACCGCGTGCGGTGGGAGCATATCCAGCGCATCTACGAATTGTGCGGCCGTAACGTCTCCGAAACCGCGCGACGCCTTAATATGCATCGCCGCACGCTGCAGCGGATTCTTGCCAAGCGCGCCCCCAAATGAAGTGCCCGCGGCCGGTTCCTCGCTGGTCGCCCCCAGACTGGACGCGAGATGCTTCAAGAAGCCGCCTCAGCTTTTGTGCCGGATCGAGCGAAGCAAACCCGGGGAGACTTTCGGTGCAAAGCGCGGCCCCGGATTTCGCTTGCGCTCATCCGTTGCTACGGCCTTCGACGATATAGACGAAATAAGAGATATAAGAATAGCCAAGGTATCCTCGTCCAATAAATTAAATGGGTCCGATCCAATGGCTGACGGGATGTCTGACGCGGTGAGCAAAGCCGACAACGAGCATGACGACATCATCTATCCGTCCGCCATACCGTTCGTGCTCGTGCATCTCGCCTGCATCGGCGCAATCTGGTCTGGGATCACCTGGCACGCGGCCGCCATCGGCGCCGCGCTGTACTGGCTGCGAATCTTCGCCATCGGAGCCGGGTATCATCGATACTTTTCTCACCGCGCCTACGCCACCAGCCGTGTCGCCCAATTCGTGCTCGCTGTGCTGGCGCAGAGCACGGCGCAGCGCAGCGTATTATGGTGGGCCGCCAAGCACCGGCATCACCATTTGCACTCCGACACGATCAACGATGTCCATTCGCCGCGGCACAAAGGCTTCCTCTATAGCCATGCTGGATGGATCTTTGCCGCCAAGCATGACACGACGGATCTCGTCAAGATCGCCGACTTCGCGCGCTTTCCAGAACTGATGTGGCTGCACCGGCACGAACTCGTGCCCGCCACGGTGCTGGCGGTGCTGTGCTTTCTCGTAGCCGGCTGGCCGGGCCTCATTGTCGGGTTCTTCTGGAGCACGGTTCTCGTCTATCACGCGACCTTCTGCATCAACTCGCTTGCCCATGTCTGGGGAAAGAAGCGTTATGTGACGGGCGACGATTCGCGAAACAACTGGTTCCTCGCGACCTTCACGATGGGGGAAGGCTGGCACAACAATCATCATGCCTATCAAAGCAGCGTCCGCCAGGGGTTCCGGTGGTGGGAATATGACCCGACCTACTACATCCTCAAGTTGCTGTCCTGGACCGGGCTGGTGTGGGATTTAAAGTTGCCGCCGGCGGCGGTGCTGCGCAACGAGCATCGGCTGGGCGCTCGCGTCATCAATCGCGCTGCCGCACAGCTCGCCGAAAGCTTCCAGCCCGACCGCATCGCCGCTGCGATCGGAGCGGCGCTTGACGGATCGAGCCTTTCAGCGCTGCGTGAGAAGCTCTCGGAAACACACCAGCGTGCCGCGAACGTGCTGGCGCACCTGCAGCTGCCGCATATGCCGACCCGCAGCGAGGTCTTAAGCCGCGCAACCGCCATGTTCGCCCGAACGCCATCGATCGACGACATCGTCGATCAGGCGCATACGCTTCTGCTCGACGCCATCGGGGCGCGGCTCTGCCCCGTGCGTGCTTAGCTTCTCATATCGCGCTGCCATACGGCCCCTGGGGGTCGCACAGCGCCTGCAGCCGCGCCGCCGCGGCGCGCGCGAAAGCGAGCGTAACGCTCTTGCGCGTCGCGGGGTGCAGCCGGTGCTCTGGGGCCTCCCGTACCAGCTCGGCCCCGTAGCCGTCGGCGAGAATAAGCCCGGCGCTGGCCGGAAAGATATCGAGCGGAACGTGCTCAGCCGTCGCAAAGAACAGGCGATCGCAATGCATCCGGTAGTCCGCCCATTTCTGATCGGCGCGAAAATCCTCGACGGAGGATTTGATCTCCACGATCCAGATTTCGCCGTCGCCGCCCAGCGCCACGAGATCGGCCCGGCGCCCGGACATGAGCGGCAGCTCGGCGACGCAGGAGAGCCCAAGCGTCATCAGGAGACGCTGCGTCCCGCGCGACACCGCGAGCGCCGTCGGCGATTGGCGGCGATCAAGCGGCGCCACGGGGGGTGCAATCGTCGACATCGCGACATCGGTCCTGCTCGCCGATCCGCCAGATCGCGGCGGCGGCGCTGCGTCCTTCAGCCGAAGATTCCATGGTCAGTGCAAGTCGACAAGGGCCCTGCCGGATGAAGCCATCATTGACCTTCTGGCGCAAGTCCGACCGTCCGCCGGATGTCGGCCGGCGTCGCGCCGGCCGCCCGCAGTTCGCGCAGTCCTGTGGCCTGGCTCGATTTGGAAAGCTTGCGGCCATCCGCATCTCGGATAAGCCGATGGTGATGATAGACAGGTTGCGGCAGCCCGAGGAGACGCTGAAGAAGACGGTGCAGACCGGTGGCGTGGAAGAGGTCCTGACCGCGCACCACACGGGTGACGCCCTGATGCGCATCGTCGACCACCACGGAAAGGTGATAGCTGGCCGGCACATCCTTGCGCGCCAGGATGACGTCGCCCCAGGCCGCCGGATCGGCCAAAATGACGCCGGTTTCCCGGTTCGGACCGACGCCCGTCTCGATCCAGGTCAGGGGCTCCTTGCGTCGCGACGCAAGCGCCATCGCGGCAGCCATGTCGAGGCGCAACGCAAAGGCATCGCCGGCGTCCCGGCGCCGACGCTGTTCGGTCACCGGCATTCCCTTTGCGTTGCCCGGATAGAGCGGAACCCCATCCGGATCGCGCGGCCACGGTCCGGCACGCTCGCGTTCTGCCACGAGGCGCGCAATCTCGGCGCGGCTCTCAAAGCTCGGATAGATGAACCCCATGGCGTCGAGCCTTTCGAGAGCGGCGAGGTAGCCGTCGAGATGGGTCGACTGTCGCCACACCGGCTCCTCCCACTCAAGTCCGAGCCATGCAAGGTCCTCGTAGATGGCCGCCTCGTAAGCGGGACGGCATCTCGTCTGGTCGATATCATCGATCCGAAGGAGAAACCGTCCGCCGCTCTGTTGCGCCATATCGAAGTTCAGCAGTGCAGAGAGCGCATGGCCGAGATGGAGGTAGCCGTTCGGGCTCGGCGCGAAACGAAAAATCGGCGTTGTCATGGAGGCGTTCTCATCGGCGCTTGTGCCTCGGCAGTCTGCAGTCCAATCTGACAAATCACCGCCCTGCCGCAACCCTGCTCATCCCTGCCCCCGCTCCCAAGCCGCCACGATATGCTCCACCGGATCGACACTGAGGCTGATATTGCCGCAGGGCTTGAAGTCCTGATGGCGGCTGATCGGCGACTTGCCAGGGTGGCTGCGGTCGCCGGCCCCCTGCCGCTGCGTCGCCGGCCCGGAGGATTTGCCGGCTTGGCCGGCATCGTGGTCTCACAGCAGCTTTCGACCGCGAGCGCCAGCGCGATCTGGGGCCGGCTCGCCGCCGCCTACGATCCGTTGACCCCGCAAAGCCTGATCAAGGCGCGAGCCGACCGGCTCGCGCGGCTTGGCTTGTCGCGGCCCAAAATCCGCGCCCTCAAGGAGATTGCCCGAGCCCTCGTCAACGGCGCGCTTGATTGCGAGGCCCTGCCCGATATGCCGGCCGACGCCGCCCATCAGGCGCTCTGCGCAATTCACGGCATCGGCCCCTGGACAGCCGACATCTACCTCTTGTTCTGCCTCGGACATCCGGACGTCTGGCCCGCCGGCGATCTTGCCCTTCAGGAAGGCGCGCGGCTCGCATTCGGACTGCCGGAACGGCCGAACGCGAAAGAAATCAACGTGCTTGCCGAGCCCTGGCGGCCCTGGCGCGGCGTGGCCGCCCGGCTCTTGTGGGCCTACTACCGGGCGATTAAACAGCGCGACGCCATCCCGGTTGGACCCGCCAAATGAGGGAGGATTGATGGCTGGAGAACTCAACGGGCCGCGGCTTGCCCCGCGCTCCCGCGGCGGAGCGCGTCAGCTCGTCATCTTCCTCCATGGCTACGGCGCCGACGGCAACGACCTCATCGAGCTTGGGCGCGCCTGGCAAAATCTCCTGCCGGACGCCGCTTTCGTGTCGCCGCACGCGCCGGAGCCGTGCGGTCCGGCGCCCCGGGGCCGGCAATGGTTTTCGCTCACTTTCCGGGACAAAAACGAACGTTGGGTCGGCGTCAACAAATCGGCCCCGGTCCTTGAGCGTTTCATTGCCGAGGAGCTCAAGCGCAACAACCTGGCCGGCACCGCGCTGGCCCTGGTGGGATTCAGCCAGGGCGCCATGATGGCGCTGCATGTCGGGCTTCGGCGTGCCGAGCGGCCGGCCGCGATCGTGGGGTATTCTGGCATGTTCGTATTGCCGGACGGGGCCGGACCTGACGCCGTATCCCGCGACGTCAAGGTGCGCCCGCCGGTCCTGCTGGTACACGGCGGCCGCGACGACCTCATCCCGGCTCAGGCCCTTCTGTCGTCAGCTCAATATCTCGCAGCATTGGAAATTCCCACGGAATGGCACCTTTCAGCGGGCTTAGGCCATGGAATCGACCAGGAGGGGTTGCGCCATGGCGGCGAATTCCTGGCCAAGCGATTCGGCGCAAAGGCGCCGTAAGCTCGCCCCTTTTGGCTCTTTTGGCCACCTTCTGCACCGCCCTATGTCGCGCGCGGCCCTCAAACGCACCGTTTGCGGCAGCAGATGCACCAATGGATGTTCCGCTATAGCCAAGTTTGTATGCTTGCTGGTTCGCCATCCAACATTGCGTTACTCATTTTCGGATTTCTTCTTTTGCTTGCGTTCAGCCGCTTCAGCCAGCTCAGTCCAAGCGCCAGCATGCTCCAGCAGAATGCGTCGATCCTCTTCGGTTCCCGTCGCCGCCAGACGGCGGCATTCTTCCGCAAGTCTCCTATAAGTTGTGGGGTCGTATCGCCGCTATGCGGCCGAGTGCATGAAATTGGCGAACCGGCAAGAAAATGCAACCGTTAAAGCAGAGCTCCTCGATATGGCCTCGATGTGGTTGACCTTGGCGAGATCGGTCGAGGACAACGAAGATTACCGCGATTCAGGCGATGCTTGAACAGATCCTGCCTCTGATGCGGGGTGCATCCCTCGCATTCATCTACCAGCCAGCCCGGCGCCCGAATTCTCCCCTCCCCGGCGCCGCTCCGGGAGATTGCCCAGCGTCCCGCTGCTGTCCGGAGCCGCCTCTTGCACCAACCCATGCGAGCACAATCGGGGCGACCAGACATCTTGCCCCTCCGGCGGGCGGTCTTGTAGGACGCCGCTGAAGGGCGAGCCTTGCGATCGCTGTGGCTCGGGCCCCACTGGGGCGCAACGCGAGCGGTGAATTGCCACGCCTCCCCCAACACTCGACTTCCCTACGGCGGAAGAGAGCCCGCAGCAAAACCCCGAACTTCAAACCGAGCGCCTGTGGGGGGCAGGCAGGGCAAGTTTTGGCTTAAGCTTCACAATCCTGTAACGTCCCCCTATAAAGTGGAGATCGGCGCTTCGGCGAGTTGTGGAGCGCGTGTTCGGATCGGACCGTTTGGAAACACCGTTTGGAAACGAGGTGTGGGGAGCGTCGGCGTGAGCGCTCACGCGGCACATAACGGGTGGCCAGCCCTGGTGCTCAACGCGGATTTTCGTCCGCTGAGCTACTATCCCTTGTCCCTGTGGTGCTGGCAGGACGCGATCAAGGCGGTATTTCTGGACCGCGTGAACATTGTGGCCAATTACGAAAAGGCGGTGCGCAGCCCAAGCTTCGAAATGCTGTTGCCCAGCGTCGTTTCGCTCAAGACGTTTGTGAAGCCCTCGACCTATCCGGCCTTCACCCGGTTCAACGTGTTCTTGCGCGACCGCTTCTCCTGCCAATATTGCGGCGCGAACGACGACCTGACGTTCGATCATCTGCTGCCCCGTTCGCGAGGCGGGCAGACCACGTGGAACAATGTGGTTGCGGCATGCTCGCCCTGCAACTTACGCAAGGGGAACCTGACGCCTCAGGAGGCCCGCATGTTCCCGGCCCAGATGCCATTCCAGCCGACGGTGCACCACTTGCACCGCAACGGCAGGCTGTTCCCGCCGAACTACCTTCACGACAGCTGGCTTGACTATCTCTATTGGGACAGCGAGCTCGAGCCGTAGAGCGAGTGGGATGGGCACTGTTCGACAAGCTCGAAGCGAAGCGTGCCCACCGCTCACGAACGTCGCGCGCCCGGTGGGCACGGGCTCGGGCACGGCGCTCCGAGCTTGTCGAACGGGCGGCGTCTTTGCGCTGTACGCTTTAGGTTTCGATTCGCTTGTTTCGATTCGCTTAAGGTGGAGTCCCCAGGCGTGGCGATGAGTCTCCTTGGCCAAGATCGCGGCGGATGTCGGCGATAGTCACCCCTTGCAGATGACATGCGCTGTCCGCCAACGGCCCAGCCAGAGCACGACGCATTTCCATTACGTTGTTCGCCACTTGGTGTGAAAACCGGGATGGGACACGGCGGCGGCCTCGCAAAAGCCGGCTGCAAGTGCCATTTTGTCACTTCAGAGAATCACCCTTGGCCAATCGCGCTCTTCGTACGTCGCATTGGAGAAAATCACGCTTGCCCGACCCGCTCAACCAAGCACCTGCTGCGCCCCTCGTTGCCGCATCCGGCGGCATCGCGGCGCGCGCCCGTGCGGCAGCCGCTCCGCCGTATCTCGCCGGATTGAACCCGGAACAGCGTGCGGCGGTGGAGACGCTTGAGGGTCCGGTGCTGGTGCTGGCCGGCGCCGGGACCGGCAAGACGCGGGTGCTGACCACGCGCATTGCTCACATCCTCAGCCTCGGCCGCGCCCGACCCTCGGAAATCCTCGCTGTCACCTTCACCAACAAGGCGGCGCGGGAAATGAAGCAGCGGATCGGCGAGATGGTCGGCGAGACCGTCGAAGGCATGCCGTGGCTCGGCACCTTCCACGCGATCGGGGTGAAGATCCTGCGCCGTCACGCCGAGCTGGTCGGCCTCAAAGCCAATTTCACCATTCTCGACACCGACGATCAGATCAGGCTGATGAAGCAGGTGCTCGAAGCCGAAAACATCGACGAGAAGCGCTGGCCCGCCCGCCTCCTCGCCGGCCTCATCGACGGCTGTAAGAACCGCGGGCTCTCGCCCGATCAGGTCAAGCCGGGCGAGGCCGCCGCCTTTGCGGACGGCCGCGGGATCAAGCTCTACGCGGCCTATCAGGCCCGGCTCAAGACCCTCAATGCGGTCGATTTCGGCGATCTTCTGCTGGAGAACATTCGCCTGTTCCGCGAGCATGCGGAGGTCCTGCGGCAGTACCAGCAGCGGTTCCGCTTCATTCTGGTTGACGAATATCAGGACACGAACGTCGCCCAGTATCTGTGGCTGCGGCTCCTGGGGCAGAGCGTGGCCTTTCCTCACGCTCCTTCCCCCTCCCCCTTTGTGGGAGAGGGTCGGAGTGGGGGGGCGGGAGGATTGACTACAAAAGTGCCCACTGGCACGCCCCCCACCCCCGACCCCTCTCCACAAGGGGGAGGGGAGAAGCGCCCGCCCCGGAACATCTGCTGCGTCGGCGACGATGACCAGTCGATCTATGGCTGGCGCGGCGCCGAGGTCGACAACATCCTGCGCTTCGAGAAGGATTTTCCGGGCGCCAAGGTAATTCGCCTGGAGCGCAACTACCGCTCGACCGCCCATATTCTGGCGGCAGCCTCGCACCTCATCGCCCACAACGAGGGCCGGCTTGGCAAGACGCTGCGCACGGAGGGTGACGCCGGCCACAAGGTGACGGTGACCTCCGCATGGGACTCCGAGGAAGAAGCGCGCATCATCGGCGAGGAGATCGAAGATCTGCAGCGCAGCGGCCATTCGCTTGACGAGATCGCCATTCTGGTGCGTGCCTCTTTTCAGATGCGCGAGTTCGAGGATCGCTTCGTTACCCTCGGCCTGCCATACAACGTGATCGGCGGGCCGCGTTTCTATGAGCGCGCCGAAATCCGCGATGCGCTCGCCTATCTGCGCTGCGTCAATTCCGAGAGCGACGACCTCGCCTTCGAGCGCATCGTCAACGTCCCCAAGCGCGGCCTCGGCGACGCTACCATCAAGCTTCTGCATGACCACGCCCGCGCGGCGGAAATTTCCCTGATGGCAGCGACGCGCGCCGTGATCGCCACAGACGAGCTCAAGCCGAAACCGCGCCAGGCGCTGCGCGATCTTCTCGCAGCGTTCGACCGCTGGCGCATCCAGGCCGCCGCCGTCCCCCATACCGAGCTTGCCGAAATCGTGCTCGATGAATCCGGCTACACCGGGATGTGGCAGAAGGACCGCTCCGCGGACGCGGCCGGCCGGCTCGAAAACCTCAAGGAGCTGGTGCGGTCAATGGAAGAGTTCGAGAACCTGCAGGGTTTTCTCGAACACATCTCGCTGGTCATGGACACCGACACGGCCGACGGGCGCGAAAAGGTGTCGATCATGACGCTGCATTCGGCCAAAGGCCTGGAGTTCGACACCGTGTTCCTGCCCGGCTGGGAGGAAGGTCTGCTGCCGCACCAGCGCTCGCTTGACGATGAGGGCCGCGCCGGCCTCGAAGAGGAGCGCCGCCTCGCCCATGTGGGCCTGACGCGGGCGCGCAAACGCGCCAAGATCTATTTCGTGTCGCACCGCCGCATGCGCGGCACATGGGCTGCGACGGCGCCGTCGCGTTTCATCGACGAACTCCCTGAGCCGCACGTGGAGGTCGAGGAATCCAAGGGCGCCTTCGGCGGCTTCACGGGCTACGGCAATGTCGGCGGCTCGCGTTTCCACGAGGTCGAGACGTTCGGCTCGGCCTACAGCACGCCTGGCTGGCAGCGCGCCAAAGGCAGGAGCGGATTCGGCGGAGGCAGCGGATCGGGCGGAAACTCCGGCGGCGCCCGCAAGGGCAGCGGCTTCCGCGACGGCGCGTCATGGAATGGGGCGGGGGCGCGTAGGCGCGGCCCAATGACCATCGAAGGCGAACTGGTGGCGAAATCAACCGGCGCCGTCTCGGCCTTCGCGATCGGCGACCGCGTGTTCCACCAGAAATTCGGCAACGGCAACGTCGTCCACGTGGAGGGCAACAAGCTCACCATCGCGTTCGACAAGGCGGGGGAGAAGAAGGTGGTGGACAGCTTTGTGGAGCGGGTGTGACGGGGGATTTTCATGAGCCGCGTCAAAAGTCCCGGCGAGAAAAAACGCCTCAGCCTCGCGAGGGACCATCGCACGTTATAGCGGTTTCCGGGCGACTGGAATCACTTGTAGGGTGGGCAAAGGCGCGAAGCGCCGTGCCCGCCAGCGCTCGGCCTTTCGAGGGCGGGTGCTTCGCTTTGCCCACCCTACGGTCGCCAGCATCGCCGGGGTCTCGGCGGATGTGATTGCCATCGACGGCAAGACGTCACGCAGATCCGCCGACAAGAGAAAGGGAAAGGCGGCGATCCATATGGTGTCCGCTTTCGCGGCGCGCCAGCGGCTTGTGCTCGGCCAGGTCAAGGTCGCGGACAAATCGAACGAGATCATCGCCATCCCGGCGCTTCTCGATATGCTGCAGATCGAGGTGGCCGTCGTCACCATCGACGCCATGGGCTGCCAGCGCGACATCTCCCAGAAAGTCATCGATAAGAAGGCCGATTACATTCTCGCCCTCAAGGGTAACCAGGGCACCCTGCGCGAGGATGTCGAGGTGTTCGCGGCCGAGCAGAAGGCAACCGGCTTCAAGGACACCAAGATCTCTCAGCATAAGACCGTCGACGCCGATTACGGCCGCACCGAGACCAGAACCTGTACCGTCATCCACGACGTGGCTTGGCTGCGGGATAACCATGAGTGGCCGGGATTGAACTCCGTCGTCATGGTCGAGAGCGAGCGCGAAACCCCTGCAACAGCCAAAGACCTCGCGAAAATCGAGCGCGAAACGCGCTTCTATATCACTTCATTCATTGGCCTGGCTCGCCGGCCAGATCGCGCCCAGCAATTCTCATTTTGACCTATGGGGGTCTGGCGAGCGGTTTGTCGAAGGCGAGGGTGGCCATGAGCTGTTGCCAGGAGGGGAAGACGACGTAGATGGTGATGGCT
>JAJPKK010000346.1 GCA_021323775.1 Hyphomicrobiales bacterium | reverse complement strand
TCCGAGACATACAAGGCGCCGTCCGGCGTTACCGTAACGCCGACCGGGCGGCCCCACGCCGACGCATCGCTGACCACAAAGCCGGTGGCGAAATCCTCGTATTCGCCGGTCGGCTCGCCGTTGCGCATGATGACGCGGATCACCTTGGAGCCGGCCCGCTTGCTGCGATTCCACGAGCCGTGCTCGGCCGCGAACAGGCCCCCGCGGTATTCGGCGGGAAATTGCGTCCCGTTATAGAAGGTCAGCCCGAGCGAAGCGGAATGGGCTTGAAGCAGAACATCCGGCACCGTGACCTTGTCTTTGAGGTCCGGCCGCTCCCCCTTGTGGCGCGGATCGTCGTTGCTGCCGATATAGTACCACGGCCAGCCATAGAAGGCGCCCTCGCGAACGCGCGTGATGTAGTCGGGCGGAACGTTATCGCCGATCGAATCGCGCTCGTTGGTCGAGCACCACAGGTCGCCCTTGGGGCTGATCGCCAAGCCGACGCAATTGCGGATGCCAGTGGCATAGATGCGCTGGTTGCGGCCATCGGGGTCGAACACCAGCACGTCGGCGCGATCGGTCTCGTTGCCCCAGGAGGCGCCGAGCGGATGCTGCGCGCTCCACGCCGCCAGTTCGGCCGGATCAAGCCTTCCCATCCTTTCGCCGGCATTGGAGCCTGAGCCGACCGAGACGAACATCTTCGACCCATCGGGGGAGAACGCCACGTCGCGCGTAGAATGGCCGCCGGTCGGCAGCCGGGGCACTATGGTTTCAGACTCGCCGCGCGCCGTGAGGTCGCCGTTGCGATAGGCAAAGCGCACAACTGAATTGGTATTGGCGACGTAGACCCATTCCGGATCCGGGCCGGGAGGATAGAACGCAATGCCGAAGGGCCCGGCAAGGCCTGACGCGAATACTTCATTGCGCGGCGTGCCTGGGGTCGAGGGCCGCAGCACGCGGACCCTTCCGGCAAAGCTTTCCGCCACGAAAATGTCGCCGTTGGGCGCAGCGCGAATCAGGCGCGGTTCGTCGAGCCCTTCGGCGAACAGGCTGATCTCGAAACCCGGAGGCACCACCGGTTTCTGGTTTGCCGGTCGGCGCACGATTTGCACGCCGTTCGCGAAGGAAGCGCGAAGATCGGCAGGCGGCAGGTCCGAGGGCCGGATGCGCCGGCGCAGGCCCGGCCGGTCAGCGCTCCAATCGGTGAATGCCGCGCGGCCTTCGAGCAGCTCCGCCTGTTGGGCGCCTTGGGCTGCGATTCGAGATGGCGCCAATGGACTGATTGCCGCGAGCAAGGCCCCGCCGACGGCCGCAAAAGCCGCAAGATGCGTGATATGTTTCATTCAGCCTTCCTCCTCGACGCGGCGACGGCCCGCATGTGCGGCTCGGTTGGCCCGGATCCTGGGGCTCGGCGCTCAGTTTTTCGAGCGGCCGCCGGCGGGCGGCTGGCCGCGTTTGTAGGCAATCGCGGCGCCCGTTGGAATGCGATGCCGGGCGCCGGCCATGCAGCAGGGAGAATATCCTTCTTCACCGGGTTTCAGAACATAGGAGCGCGGTACGTCGAAGATTTCCAGGGCCTCCTCGACGGACTTTTCAGCACTTGTGAATGCCGTCATGAAGCAGCATTCTCCGATCCTTCGACTCGCCCCACTCCGACAAGGTCCTCCGAACATTGCCGCGATAATAAGGGTTCTCGGCTTCATCCGATGCTTTGGCGCAGCCACCGTACGATCTCATCAAGGACGAACTCATAGACCTGCTCCTGCGGCGTCGCTGATCGTTTCGGGACCTTGAAGGAATGATCGCCCTCCTCCACCACGCAGAGGTCCGGGGCCGTCGCCAATCCGCGAAAGACGGCGCGCAGCTCATCGGGCGTACCGAAGGCATCGCGCGAGCCTTGAACAAACAGCATCGGCGCGCGGATATCGGCCAGGTGCTTCCACCGCAGTTGGTCGGGGCGGCCTGGCGGGTGAAGCGGGTAGCCAAGGAACACCAGGCCCGCGATGCCCTCTTGTCCGCTCGCCGCGACCTGGGAGGCAATGCGCCCCCCCATCGATTTGCCCCCGATCACGAGCTTCCGCTGAGAGGCATCATCGTGAAATTTGCCGCCGCGGACGGCCTCGATGAGGGTGCGATAGCAGCCTTCCAGCTTGTCGTTGCGATCCGGCATGCGCCGGCGCTGCTCGGCGTAGGCGAAGTTAAAGGTTACCGTGTCTACTCCGCGCGCGGCGAGCGAAGTCGCAAAGCGCAGCATGAAGCTGCTGGTCTGGTTCGCGCCGGCGCCGTGGGCAAGGATCAGGATGGCGCCTGCACGGCTGCGGGGCGCGGCCCGATGCGCAATTGCGGTCACGTGTTCGGACGGCGATACGTCCACGCGGACCTGCTCGGGTTTCTCTGCGGCGACAGACGGCATTTGGAATCCCAGACGCACTTAGAAGCGGCGTTTTTCGACGTCGCCGGCTGCAGGGGCGACCCTTGTAGTCTCCCCGCTCCGGGCGGAGGCATGAATGGTTTATCCAATCCGGCCCGGCACACGTGCGCGAGCCGGGGCGACCACAAGGGTCGCCCCTATGTCATCCGTTATCATTCATGTTCCTCCAACCGGTATCCGCTGACGCACCGTGAAAAAACCCTGCCAGGGATCGCGCTTGAGAAAATGAAGCCGGTGGCGCACATTGCCCACCGTGAAGTGGTCCGATCGCAATCCTTCCGAAAGTTCGTCCCATTCCAGAGGCGTCGAGACGGAAGCTTGCGGCGAGGCCCGCGTCGAATATGGCGCAACGGCAGTTGAGCCCCGATCGTTGCGCAAATAATCGATGAAGACGCGGCCGCGGCGCGCGCGCTTTGCCGCCGTGGCGACGTAGCGGTCGGGCTGACCGGCGGCCATCGCCTCCGCGACCGAGGCCGCAAAAGCTTTCGCCTCCGCCCAACTGGCCGACGGTTCGACCGGAACCACGATGTGAAGCCCCTTTCCGCCCGAGGTTTTGACGAAGCTTTTGAGCCCGCGCGATGCGAGCTGCCTGCGCACCGCTCCGGCAGCCGCGATGACTGCGCTCCAGGGCACATCCTCGCCGGGATCGAGGTCGAATATCAGCCGGTCCGGCTGGTCCAGACGGTCGGCGCGCGAACCCCAGGGATGAATTTCGACCACGCCGGCCTGGACGAGGCTTATCAGTCCGGCGAGCCCATTAATCGCGATCATCGGCGCCTTTTCGCCGACGTCCACCCGCGGCACAAAATCGTCCAGCCCCGCCCACGGATGCTTGGCAAAGAAGCATTTGCTGCTCGTTCCGGAGGGACACCGCAGCAGGCTCAGGACCCGCCCGGCGACATGAGGGAGAATCCAGTCGGCGATGTCGGCGTAATAGTCGGCCAATCCTTGCTTGGTGATGCCCGCCTCCGGCCACAGGATTCGTTCCGGATGGGTGAGCTTGACCTCGCCCGGCCTGGATGAGTCTGGCGCCCTCTTGCGCTCCCTCGCTGCGCTCCCGCGCTTGCCGGCGAGGGGGCTTTCAAGGCTGATTTCCTGCGCCGGCTTGTCTTCCCGCAAGCCTTTGAAGGAGGACTGCCGGATCAGTCCGTCATGGGTCCAGTCGCGGTATTCGATCGCGCAGACGAGGCGCGGCTCGGTCCACACGACGCCCTTTTCGGCGCCGGCCGGCAGGGCGGCGCGCAGGGCGGGTCTTGCCGCCTTGATCTTATTAAGGTCGGCATAGAGCGAAGCAGCCGCGGCGGCTGACCAGCCGGTGCCGACGCGGCCCGCATAAGCCAGTTGGCCATCGGAATAATAGCCGAGCGCCAAGGCGCCAACGGCGCGGCTCGCCGCCGTCGACGGGACATAACCGAGAATCACGAATTCCTGACTCTGCTGGCATTTTGCCTTGAACCAATGCTCGCCGCGGCCGGCCCTGTAGGGCAAGTCCAGTCGCTTGCAAATGATTCCTTCGAGGCCGAGACGGCACGAATGCTCCAGCATGGTGGGTCCGTCGGCCTCCAGATGCTCGCTGAAACGAATCGGCGAACGCGGCGAAAGCCCTGTGACGATCTCTTGCAGCAGCTCTTTGCGATCGATGAGCTTTGCTTGGGTGAGGTCGTATCCCTCGCAGTACAGCAAGTCGAAGACGTAGTACCTGAAGCGGTCGCGGCGGCCGGTCTTCAAATCCGCCTGCAAATTATTGAGGCTCGAAATGCCCTTCTCATCCTCGACGACGATTTCGCCATCGATCAGCGCCGAGGCGAGCCCCAGTTCGCCGAGCGCGTCCGCGATGGTGCGAAAACGGGCGGTCCAGTCGAGCGCCTTGCGGGTGAGGAGCCGCGTCTCGCGCCCGTTGATGCGCGCCTGGATTCGATAGCCGTCGTGCTTGATCTCGTGGATCCATTTCGGGCCGCTCGGCGGCTTGCCGCAGGGCGAAGCAAGGCTCGGCTCCAGGAAGGCCGGCAACAGGCCTTTGCGAGCGCCCGGGACCTTGCCGGCATCGGGCAGCAGGCGCTTTCGCGCCCGCGCCGTTGCGGCACGCTGTTCGTGGTCGGCCCGCAATGTCCCCGCCGCCGCCAGTTCCTCATTGGTGCGGCCGCTGATGCGCGAGGTCGTTTCCTCATCGGTGATTTCCGGATCCCCGGCTTTGCGGGCGAACTCGTCGTCCGACTTGATGAGAAGCCAGGGCTCGGTCTTCTCGCCGCGGCGCGGCCGCATGCGCGCCAGATGCCACTTGCCCTTGAGCCGCGCGCCGTCGAGCCAGAAGGCGAGGTGACCTTTGGCGAGCCCCCTGTGGGGATCGCCCTCCGGGGTCCAGCGGCCATGATCCCACACGATCATCGACCCGCCCCCATATTCGCCCTTGGGGATGTTGCCTTCGAAATCAAGATACTCGATCGGATGGTCCTCGGTGCGCACCGCAAGCCGCTTCTCGCCGAGCCTGAGACTCGGGCCGCGTGTCACCGCCCAGCTCTTCAGCACCCCGTCGAGTTCAAGCCGCAGGTCGTAGTGCACGCGGCGCGCGGCGTGCTTCTGGACGACGAATGCGCCGGCCGCCACCTCCCTGCCCTCCTTCTGCAGAGTGGGCAAAGGCTGCCGCCGGGCCGGACCAACGGGTCCGGCCTCCGGCCGGCCCGATGGCAAGCTCAGGCCGGACCCGGCGGGCGCGGTCGTGAGTTTGTCGGAGGGGCGCGCCGTGCCCACCGCCTCCCCGGCAGGCGGATGGGGAGGGGGCGGGTGGGCACGCTTCGCTTTGCCCACCCTGCGCGGCGCGGAGGCCCCGGGTTCCGGCTCCGGCGTGCGGCCGAAGTCGCGCTTGCGGGCATATTCGGCGAGCGGCTTCTCGTGGGCTCGCGTTTTCTTTCTGGGGCGCGCTGTCATGGCGGTCTCAAGCCCGCTCCCGCCCTCCCCTTGGAGCGCGGGCGCTTCGCCCGCGGTCCCCCTCTCTACCCTCACCAGCTTGCGGGGAAGAGTTAGGGCAGGGCGGAGATGGCGGGAGGCCCGCGTTCCCCGGAGAGGATAGGCTGGGCGCGAGTTGAATTTCGCAGTACTTCAGGGCGCGCCTGGCGTGCGCAGCGGAGGGC
This sequence comes from Hyphomicrobiales bacterium, assembly GCA_021323775.1. GTDB lineage: Bacteria > Pseudomonadota > Alphaproteobacteria > Rhizobiales > Xanthobacteraceae > JAJPKK01. The sequence continues at coordinate 2,237 of JAJPKK010000346.1, read as the reverse complement.
GAGGCGCCGTCGATGCCGAGATATCGCCGCCACCACTCCGCAGCGTCCGCGTAGCGCTCCATCCGCTGAAGCAGGAGGGCCATGTTGAACATGGCGTCAGCGTAACCGCCGTCGGCTTCAAGCGCGCGATGAAGGCACGCGATCGCCTCCTTGGTGCGGCGCTGGTCATCCAGTAAATCCGCAAGGTTGTACCACGCCTGCGCGAATCGGGGGTCCGCTTTTACGGCAGACCGATAGGCCGTCTCCGCTTCGAGGCTTCTGCCCATGGCGCGCAGAACATTGCCGAGGTTGAATGGCGCCGCAGGGTCGGCCGGATCCATGTTCATCGCCCGCTGATAAAGCTTCACGGCAGTCGCCGCGTCGCCCGATTCTTCCGCCGACTGGGCATCGGCAAAAACCGCGTCGGCATCCTCTTCCGGCTTTTCAACATCGAGAACAAACTGGCCGGTCTTGTCGGTGCGTCCCTTCACCTGCTCGACGAGAATGCGGTCGGACGATTCAGGGAACAGGCGCAGATTGGACAGCCGGGCGTCGGGCAGCCACTTGCGGATCTCATAAAGGCTTCTGGTGATCGCTGACAGCGCCGTTCCGGCAGCGAGGAGGCTGGCGACCTGCCGCGCCGCCGCAAGATCGCGAAAGCCGAAGGCGCCGTCGCGGCCTTCTATCAAGCCGAACATCGCGAGCTGGTCGACAACGTCTCTTGGCAGCTTGCTCAGGGACGCAAGCTGGTCGGCCGTGTAGGTCCTCGCTTCTTCCTGCGGAACGCTCCTTCCAAGCCATTCGAGAAACTGGCGCTCGCTCGCGATCGGAACGCGGTAGGCTTTGGCTTGAACGAGGCTGTTGGAGGGCCGCCCGTCGTCCAGAAGCGGCCAGCCCAATTCGCCGACGACGAGAACGTCGGTTTGCTTTGTCACTCCCTCGCGCGGCTTGCCGCCATGCTTTCGCACCAGCGCGAAAGCGTCGGCCCGCTTCATCGAAGCGAGCCGCCCCGTGAAGGCGACGGCGCCTCGGAGCGCCGCGCGATCTCCTTCAGCGTTGTCTTTCAGCGGCCGGTCTTCCTCTTCGTGGCGGGTCGCGCGCCGGGGCGAGCCTTGACGCTGGGCGCCGCCGGTTTCTTCTGCGTCTGAGCGCCGATGCTCGCGCGCAGCGCATCCATCAGGTTGATCACCCGCTGCGGCGTCGGCGCTTCCTCCCGAACAGGCTCGATCGCGCGTCCGGCCTGCTTCTTCCTCAAAAGCTCCACCAGCGCCTTTTCGTAATGATCCTCGAATTTCTGCGGATCGAAATGCGAAGCTTTCGTCTCGATAATATGGCCGGCAAGGTCAGTCATTTCCTTCGGCAGCTTGAGCTCCGGGATGTCCTCGAAATAAGCCCCGGCCTCGCGCACTTCGTAGGCGTAACGCAGCGAGGTCGCCAGCAGGCCTTTGTCGAAGGCCTCGAGCATTACCACGCGTTCCCGGCGCGTGAGAACGACGCGGCCGAGGCCCACCATCCCGCGGTCGCGGATCGCGTCGCGGATGACTGCAAAGGCCTCCTGCCCGACCTGATCGGTCGGGGCCAGGTAATAAGGGGTGTCAATGTATCGCTCGTCGATTTCCGCGCGCGGCACGAAACTATCGATTTCGATGGTATGGGTGCTCTCGATCTGAATTTTCTCCAGTTCCTCGTCCTCGACCTGCAAGTACTGGCCCTTGGCGATTTCGTAGCCGCGGCCGACGTCCTCCTTGTCGACCGGCTCGCCGGTTTCGGAATCGACATTCTGCTGCCTCAGTCGATTCCCGGTCTTTTTGTTGATGCGGTGGAACGACACCCGCTCCGAGCTCGACGTAGCCGGGTAGAGGGCGATCGGACAAGAAACCAGGGACAGCTTCAGGTATCCCTTCCAATAGGCACGCGGGGCCATGGATACTCCTGGATAACACCGGCGCGCGTCAGCATTTTTGTCTCCTGCGCACAGGCCTAAACTTGCTGAAATCAACTCTATTCCACAAATAGTAATCATTACATTGATGCCAAGGCGCGACAACGGGCCCGAACGACCCTCGCGCGCAATCCACCCGACCTGCCGCGCAGGCCAAGGGACACGCGACGGTTGCTAAGCACCGTCTTCGGGCCCATAATCAGTGTTAACCCTACTGCGTCATAATTTCCATCTCCGGCTGGCAGGATTGCGGCGGGCACAACACGGGCATCGTGGAAGGTTGGCCACGACTGCGGCGCCTAACAGGCGACGGATC
>JAJPKK010000235.1 GCA_021323775.1 Hyphomicrobiales bacterium | reverse complement strand
GCGTTTCGGTACCTGCGCTTCGGCATCGACCAGGCGCGGCGGGCCTGGCTGACGGCGGATGATGTGATCAACACGCGTCCCCTCGCTGAGTTGCGCAAGCTGCTGCGGAACTAGAAATCCGAGCTGCAGGCGAGGCTGCAGCCCGGATCAATTTCAGCGAGCAGCTCGGCCGGCGGTCAGGCCGCAGCCTTAACCTCGATCTTCTTTTCCGCCTTCTGCGCCTCCGTGGTTTTCGGGAGCGTCACGGTCAGCACGCCCTTGTTGAAGGTGGCTTCGACCTTGCTCGTGTCTACGCCCTCCGGGACGTGGAAGTAACGTTCGAACGAGCCGAAGTGGCGTTCGCGCAGGTAGTAGTCCTTCTCTTTCTCTTCCTTTTCCTCCCGTTTCTCGCCCTTGATCGTCAGGCCGCCGTTCGCGAGCTTCACTTCGATGTTCTTCTCGTCCAAGCCGGGCAGCTCGGCCGTAATCTCGTAGGCCTTGTCGGTCTCGGTGATGTCGACCGCAGGAGTGCCGGCCCAGCTCAGTTCGCGCCGCCAGAACGGCTCAATGTCGAACACCGGACGGCGGAACGGGAACCCCCAGAAATCCCGATCGAAATCCTCGAACAGGCGATCGATTTCGCGGCGGAGGTTCACCAAAGGATGCCGCGGCGCAGCTTTCTCGGTCTTCACGGGTAGTTTGGTTGCGGTTTCGGCCATGTCCAGGTCCTCCTGTTGGAATTGGAACTGTCGGCTTATACAGCCGCAGACGTTCGGGGATATTGACCTCGCTCAATTCTCATCCAATCGCGTCGGCTATTTGTGTCGCGAGACGGCTGCGACGGCGTCAGCATGCTGTTTCCGGGCGTCCCGCGTCATGACTGTCGCCTCCGGTTGGCCCGATGCGGCGGAGGCGATTTCAGCGCCAACGCCGCGTTGCGGCAGCGGCGCGCACACGGCGCTCGGCGAGCGTGAGCGCCGTCGAGCGCGGCAGCTTCCCGTTGCGCTTGCTCTCGTCGAGCACGAGACGGGTGTTTGCCCGAATGCGCTCGTCGATGTGGTCGAACGCCGCGCGTTGCGTGCCGCCGCGGTATTCGATCGCGCCGCAGATCACGCCGCCGGCATTGGCGATGAAGTCCGGAATGACCAGCACGCCGCGCTTGTGCAGCGCTTCTTCCGCATCAGGCGTGCACGGAATGTTGGCGCCCTGCGCGACCAGGCGAGTCTTCAACCTGTGCACATTCTCCGCGTTGATGACATCGGGCCGCGCAGCGGGAATCCAGATGTCGCAATCAACGTCAAGGATCGCGTCAGGGCTGAGCTTGCCGGTGCGACAGTAGTCATGAAGTGGGCGGCCGGCCTCTTTGAGCGCGATCAGTGCCGCAATGTCGAGACCGGCCGGATCGGCCACGGTCCCGCTCGTGTCGCTTGCCGCCACCAGCATGGCGCCCTTTTCCGCAAGGAAGCGGGCAGTATGCTTACCGACCGCACCGAAGCCCTGCACCGCCACGCGCGCGCCCTTCAACTCGAGCCCGATGAATTCGCGGGCGACATCGATTGATCCGGCAAGGCCGAATGCGGTCGCACCGACCTCGTCGAGCGGAATGCCGCCGATCGCAGCGGGCAGACCGACCGCGCGGCCGATCTCATCCTTGATCCATCCCATGCAAAGTTCATCGGTGCCCATGTCGGGACCGGGGATGTAATCAGTAGTATCCCGGATCGCGTCGGCGAAGGCGCGGATGATCTCTTCCTTGCGCTCCCTCGGCATGCGCGGATCCGCGGCAATCACCGACTTGCCGCCGCCATGCGGCAAACCGGCAGCAGCATTCTTCCATGTCATGGCGCGCGCCAGCCGGGCGCATTCCTCGGTCGACACATCGGGCGCCATGCGCACGCCGCCGATCGCAGGGCCGCAGGCGGTGTTGTCAATGACGGCGGCGGCCTTTAAGCCGACCGACGGGCAGTGAATATGGATCGTACGGGCGGGGCCGAACTCGTCGGCCAATCGGAGGAGATCCATGATTGTCTCCGTGCTCAGCCCGGGCGTTCGAGATCGCTGATGACGGCGCGCAAGCAAAGCGCGGCTTCGCTGCCCGCGAAGCCCGGAAAATGGGTAAACATCGCTCCGGGCTTTCCGAGCCCTTGTCAGCTTTCCTCGTCGAGGTGCTGCATTCTGGAACAATGACTGGGCCCATGAGTTGATTTAGTTTAACTCTGGCGCTGCGCCAGGGCGGCGCGAATATTGTCGCTGAAAGCGTGATTGAAGAGCGGCTTTTCGACAATTGAAGCGCCGGCAGCGGCTGCGCCCTCCCGCACCGTCCGGCTCGGATACGAGGTGATCACGATCGCGGGCAGCCGAACCTGTGGCTTCCGCAGTTGCTGCAGCGCTTCGAGCCCGTTCAGCGCCGGCAAGTTGTAGTCGATAACCAGGCAGCCGAACGGCGGCAGCGTCGCCTCGTTCAATAGCTCGCTGGCGCCGGCGTAGTTGCGGACTGAAAATCCTTCGAGATCGAACGAAAATTTGATCGACTGCCGCACGGCCGCATCGTCGTCGACCACGATTATTGTCGGCCTTTCGAGCGACGCCGCGTCGGCAAAGCATTCCATCGCATTCGCCTCCAATGGACCTGTTGGGCAGGATCGTGAGCGAACGTCAGTCAAGACATGAGTCGACGGATATCGCTTTGATTTGGCGCAATCAGTTTGGCATGACTGGGCGGCGGCGCGGCAGAATCAGCGGATCGGCGATGGACAGAGTTCCGCCGGCTGGTCATGGATGACGGACCTGCTGGCGGCGCGACGCGTCTGCCCTCAGGCCTGGAACCAAAAATCGATATCCGAAATTATCGATCGCCCCTGCCGCACTCCCTGCTGCCCGCTTTCCCCGCAATGCAAGAAAGCGGCGCGGCTTTCCGTATGCACACCAGCGAAGGGATGAGCGAAGTGACCCTGCCATCGGACGCTTCCCCGGTACCCGCCCCCGACAAGGTCAGCAATGTGCTGAAGTGGATTCTGCTCGGGGTTGCGATCGTGACTTTCGCCCTGTTCGGCTGGGCGACCGTGCTCACATATGACCACGCTCCGCCGCAGCCGGCGGCCTTTGTCACAAGATCCGGCGCGATGCTCATGACCGATGCCGACATTGCTGCGGGCAAAGCGGGATTCCAGAGGGCGGACCTCATGGATTACGGGAGCCTCTACGGCATGGGCTCCTATTTTGGACAGGACTATACGGCTTGGGCCCTCAGCCGCCTGGCGAGCCTGACGGAGAATGACCTGGCTCGGATGCAATTCGGCAAGCAGTATGCGGCGCTGCCTCCCGGCCAGCAGGCCGGGATTCGTAACGCGATGCGCGCGCAGCTTCAGGGCATAGACCTCACTCAGCGACAGGTCACAGTGCCGGACGCCCTGGCTGGCGCTATCACCGGGTTGCGCACCGACATTGCGAAGAAACTTGCAACCGCCGACCTCGAAACCGGCTGGACGCCCGCCTACAGTTTGGGACCCGACGAGGCGCTGCGCACCGCCGATTTCCTCATCTATTCGGCATTGACGACTGTGGCGCGCCGCCCGGGCACAACCGGGTCGTGGACTGAAAACTGGCCGTTTGAACCGGAGGTCGGCAACACGCCCACTGTCAATACGTTTCGGTGGACCTGGATCAGCTTCTGCTTCACTTTCTTTGCGTTCGGCGTCGTTCTTTTCGTCTACCAATTCTGGCTGAACGATCCCGATGTCGCGCCCATGGATCCGGTGCTGGCGAAATTCGGCCCGCTCACCGAGAGTCAGCGCAGGGTAGGAAAATATTTCCTTGTCGTTGCCCTTGTCCTGCTGCTGCAGATTGCGGCCGGAGCCCTCATGGCTCATGCCTACTATGATCGTCGCAGCTTCTACGGCGTTGCACTGGCGAACGTGCTTCCCTTCAACTTCTTGCGCGACGTGCATATCCAGTCGCCGATCGTCTGGATCGGTTTGTCCTGGATCGGCGCCGCCCTGTTCTTAGCCCCCGCGATCGCCGGTAACCGCGAAGCGCGCGGTCAGGGAATGCTTGTCGACCTGCTGTTCTGGGCGACGCTGGTCATCGTCGCCGGGATGCTGATCGGCAACTGGCTCGGCATCATGGGGTACCTGGAAAGGGGATGGTTCTGGTTCGGCAACCAGGGCCTTTCCTATATCCAGCTCGGCCGGTTCTGGCAGATCGCGTTTTTCGCCGGCCTCATGCTGTGGAGCCTGATGGTCTTTCGGGCGCTGTGGCCGACCCGCGTCGCATTGTGGGATGCAACGGTTCAATTCTGGTCCGGGCGCATCCGGCTGGAGAATTTGATCTGGGCCTCCACGATCAACATCGCGGGGCTCTACGTGTTCGGCATGATCCCCCTCACCGGCATTGAGCGATCGTTCACCATCACCGACTTCTGGCGCTGGTGGGTCGTCCACCTGTGGGTCGAACAATCTTTTGAATTCTTCGCTGTCAGCATGAGCGCCTACCTCCTGATGGCCGTCGGCCTCGTGTCGCGCCGCCTCGCCGAGAGGGCGGTGTACTTTGAGCTGATCCTGATATTCCTCGGCGGCGTCATCGGCACCGGTCACCACCTCTATTGGGCCGGAGGACCGAGCATGTGGGTGCCGATGGGCAGCATGTTCTCCTTTATCGAGGTGCTGCCGCTGGTTCTGCTGATTATGGAGGCGATTGGGCAATACCGGCTGATCCGGGGGCGCCAGACGTTCAACTATACGCTTGCCTACACCTACATCATCGGTGCGGCATTCTGGAATTTCGTCGGCGCTGGCGTGTTCGGCGGCGGCACATTGAACGCACCGCTTATCAATTACTATGAGCACGGCACGTTTCTGACGCTCAATCATGCGCACACGGCGCTGTTCGGCGCGTTTGGCCTGCTCGCCATCGGCCTTGTCTATTTCTGCCTGCGCTACGCCGCCGGCGAGCGCTTCGCCTTTGACGAGCGGCCCGGATGGTGGGCGTTCTGGCTCTACAATGTCGGCCAGGTGCTGTGGATCGCGCTCAACTTTTTCCCGGTCGGCTGGCCGCAGCTTGATGCCGTCTTCGAGCACGGGCTCGCATATGCGCGCAGCATCGAGTTCTACGGCGGAACGCTGGTGTGGCAGTGGATGCGTCTGCCGGGCGACGCGGTGTTTGCGCTGGCGGCGTTGCTGATGGCCTGGGATTTCCTGATCAAGCTTGAGCCTTTCTATCCGCAGCTCATCGCCCGGATCGTGCGCCGCCCCGTGCTCGCGAGCGCACAACCCGGCGAATGAAGGCGCGCTCCCCCGGTGAGCCGATGGCAGCCAGATTCGCGCCGCCGATCTTCCGGAATCGGAGCGGGCCAATTTCATTCAACAGATGATCTCGACCGCCATGCCGATCGCAAGACCGAGGTCGCGGTCGGCGCGTCCCAAATTGACGGCAATTTCGGCAAGCCCGTTCGAATTCTCGTACCAGAAGGCGGCGCCCGGCGGCAGATCGCTGAAAGTCCTCCCGCGTTCCAGCACACGACCGGCTGCCGCAAGCTTTGCGTTGGCCGGCAGCACGGCGGCCCTCAGCCCGGTCATGGCGTTGCCGAAGTGATCGGCATACACGACCTCGCCGAGATCGTCCGGCCAATCTGGCCGGCGATGCGCGTCATCCCGGCATGGCCGCCCGGGAGGCGGCTCCCCGCGCGCTAGCATCGCTGCAACCGGTGCAAAGAGGTCACGCCCGTGAAAACTGGCCGAGAGCCGCTCGGGCTTCCACTCGATGCGCCAGTCACGCGCCTGCCGGGCGCGGCGCTGAACCAGTTCGAACAGACCGTTGCCCGGGCCGACAAACCAGCGGCCGTCGGCTTCAACAACAACGGGCGGACGCCCGCTGCCGACGCCGGGATCGACGACGCAGAGAAACACGGTGCCGGCCGGAAACCATGCGGCGTAGGCGGCCAACAGGTAGGCCGACGCCTTGGGGTCGCCGATTGGCGCGTCAGCGAAGAGGTCGATAACGGATGTGTCCGGCGCCGCCTGGTGCAGCACCGCCCTCATCTGACCCACATACGGGCCGTGCAGTCCAAAGTCCGTGAACAGCACAATCAAGTTGCCAACTCGCCCTCTCGGCGGCCGCCCGGCCTCGGCGCGGATGACGCCGCCGTTCGCGCCGTTCGCTTCTCCGCCGCGTCCGTGAATGCAGGAAAGCCAGAGCGAAGCGCTCTTTGTTTTCCCGCATCTGACCCCGGCGGGCAGTGCGGCGATCCGGCTCCGCCGCAGCGCCCTCTTCAGCCGATTCTGCGAAAAAAGAGGCGGCCATCGCGACTCAAATCCGATAATCCCAAATAGATCAATGGGCTTGCGGTTGACGCGGGCGCTTGCGAAGCTGCGGTCAGAGCCCATGCGGCAGCGAGCGGACGCCCGTGATGAAGAACGACGGCATTGCTGCGGTGGAACGCAGCACGTCCCTGCGGAGTGACTCACATGGCACGATGGAGACAGGCTCGGGTAAATGTCAGGAGCCGCGTTCGGCGAAGCCCGATCAAAGGGCGCAGCCTCTTCATCGCGGCATCACCGCGTTCATCATTGTTGGAACAATACTTGTCGGTCCTGCGAGCTATGCGATCTGCAACGCCATGCCCGGAATACAAGTCCTGCGAAGCGATGCCATGACCGCCGTCGCGGTCGCAATCTTTGCTGCGACTTATCTCGTCATCGCGATCGGCAAGCTGCCCGGATTTCACCTCGATCGCGCCGGCGCGGCGCTGCTCGGGGCAAGCCTGATGGTCGGATCGGGCGTGCTCTCGCTCGACCACGCCTACCGCGCAATTGATTTTGACACGATTGCGCTGTTGCTTGGCATGATGATCGTGGTCGCCAATCTTCGGCTCTCGGGCTTTTTCCGGCTGGTCAACAATTGGGTGGTGACGCGCGCCCACCATCCCTTCATGCTGCTTGCGGCGATCGTTTTCGTCGCCGGCTCGCTCTCCGCCTTCCTCGTCAACGACACCATCTGCCTGGTCATGACGCCGCTCGTGTTCCAGATCGTCGTCCGCCTCAAGCGAAACCCGGCCCCGTATCTCCTGGCCACCGCGATGGCGTCGAACATCGGCAGCACCGCGACAATCACCGGCAATCCTCAGAACATGATCATCGGCAGCCTTTCGCACATCCCGTATGGCGCCTTTGCGGCATCGCTCTGGCCGGTAGCGGCGGTTGGCCTTGTCCTCCTGACGGCTCTCATCGCGCTCATCTATCGCGGCGAATTTCTCACGCGGCAGCGCCTGCCGACCATCACGGCAATTCCGGCAGCTCATCACACGCCTCTTGTGATCAAGTCCGTTCTCGTCATGGGCGCCATGATGGTTCTGTTCTTCGCCGGCCAGCCCGTCGCCAAGGTGGCGATCGTTGGGGGCGCCTTGCTGCTCTTCACGCGCAGGTTAAAGGCCGAAAAGGTCTACCGCGAGATCGACTGGCCGCTGCTCGTCATGTTCGTCGGCCTGTTCATCGTTGTAGCAGGCGTCGAGAACGCCGTACTCACGCCCGATCTTATTGCGGCCGTAGGACGGCTTCATCTTGAAAGCGTCCCCATCCTGTCCGTCGTCACCGCCGGACTGTCGAATCTCGTCAGCAACGTCCCGGCAGTCCTCGTGTTGAGGCCGTTCGTCGCGGATCTGTCGGACCCATCCCGCGCCTGGCTTGTCGTCGCAATGGCGTCGACGCTCGCCGGCAACTTCACCCTGGTCGGATCGGTTGCGAACCTGATCGTTGCGCAGCGCGCGCGGGCGCATGGGGTCGTTATCGGCTTCTGGGAGTATTTCAAGGTCGGCGCGCCGCTGACGGCGCTGACCATCCTGTTCGGGATCTGGTGGCTGTGACGCGATTCCAGGGCGTGTTCGTGGCCGAGCTTGTCCTGGAGCAGCGGCTCCCGCGCGGCCTTCGCGCAGTCGGATCGCAGCAGCGACAGTCCCGGAGCAAGCATCGCCGCGAGGCGATCATGTCCGATCATCTTCAAGATGGAGCGCCGATCAGGGCATCAAGGTGAAGGAGCCGGATGGGCGGCACGACCGGCATGCCCGGCGGTGCGCGGACAATGATTTGCCTCGGCCGGCGCCGGCTATATGCTACCTGAGCCGCGCCCCTGCAACGCCGCCAGTCGCTTTTCGCGAACGTGAGTCGATAATGGCAAAAATGAAACATCCAGAACTCCTTAAGGGGCTAATTCGTCTGCATATTCTGCATCATGCCTCGGAGGAGGAGTTTTACGGCCAGTGGATGATCCATGAATTGGCCCGCCACGGCTACACGCTGAGCCCCGGCACCCTCTATCCGATGCTTCATGCGATGGAGCGTCGCGGCTACCTGAAATCCAAGAAAGAGCAGAACGGGCGTACGTTTCGGCGGCTTTACCGGGCGACGGCGCTGGGGCGCGAAGCCAACCGGCTCGCAAAGATACAGGTTCGCGAGCTGATCGGCGAGCTGCAGGGCTCGAAGGGTCCCAAGCCGCACACGGACTAAGGGTCGCTCAGTTCCCGGAAAATCCCCCGCGCACTCTGGCGAAAGGCGCGCCGGCGCGGTCATCCCATTATATCGAAAGTCGATATCGATAGCGGAATTACATCGACTTTGCAGCACAGTCCTGGTAGAAAACAAAGAATTTGGCGGTCTTGTTTTGAACGGATATTGGCACCGATGATACTTGCCGGCATCAAGAGCGAAAAGGAGCTCAACGATCTGTGGTCCTGCGTCTCGCAGTTCGATGAGCACGGCTACCCCAGGCAAAAATGACGACGGCTGCGGGAGGCCAATCTGGCTCGGCGCTCGAAGTCCTTGCGATCTTCACGCGGCTCGGGCTGACCAGTTTCGGCGGACCAGTTGCGCACCTCGGCTATTTCCGCGACGAATTCGTCGTTCGCCGCAAATGGCTTCACGAGAGGACCTATGCGGACCTTGTGGCGCTTTCGCAGTTCCTCCCCGGCCCTGCCAGCAGCAAGGTCGGAATTGCCATCGGTCTGTCACGCGCCGGCTACCCGGGCGCCCTTGCCGCGTGGGCCGGGTTTACGCTGCCCTCGGCGATCGCGCTTGTGCTGTTCGGCTTCGGCGCGGCGCTGATCGGTGATGCGCTGGGCAGCGGCTGGCTGCATGGTCTCAAAATCGCGGCGGTGGCGGTCGTCGCGCAGGCCGTGCTGGGAATGATGCGATCTCTGGCGCCGGATCGCGAGCGCGCCAGCATGGCCGTCGCCGCAGCCGCAATCGTGCTGGCATTTCCATCTGCCTGGGGCCAAATCGGTGCGATATTGCTCGGCGGCGCTGCGGGTCTCTGGCTGATAAGAAGCACTGCGCCCACGGATCATGCGGTCCTGCCGCATGCTGTGAGCAGGACCGCGGCGCTCCTCGCGCTTGCCCTCTTCTTCATTATGTTACTAGCTCTGCCGCTGCTCGCGGCTTCCGTTCCAAGCCAGAGCCTTGAACTCTTCAATGCGTTCTATCGGGCCGGTTCGCTGGTGTTCGGCGGCGGACATGTTGTGCTGCCGTTACTGCAGGCGGCCGTGGTTCCGCCCGGCTGGGTGACGAACGACGTCTTTCTGGCAGGCTATGGCGCCGCACAAGCTTTGCCCGGTCCGCTGTTTACCTTCTCGGCCTATCTTGGCGCCGTGATGGCGCCCCGGCCTAATGGGTGGGCGGGGGCGGTCCTTTGCCTCGCCGCAATGTTCCTGCCCTCGTTTCTGCTGGTCATTGGCCCGCTTCCATTTTGGGACGAGCTTCGCGCGCGTCCGGGGGCCCAATCGGCTCTTCGCGGCGTCAACGCAGCCGTCGTGGGGCTGCTGCTCGCCGCCCTCTACCAGCCTGTTTGGGCGACCGGCATCACCAACGCCAGCGATTTTGCCCTTGCGGCCGCCGCCTTCCTGTTGTTGTTCATGTGGCAGACGCCGCCATGGATCGTCGTCATTCTTTGCGCCGTCGGCGGCGCTGCGCTTGCGGCTTTCCATCCGACTTGACGATAATCGCGGCCCCCGCCCTCTCCGCACGCCGGGGCGGGTGGGGGAGAGGGGCTCGTCATTTATCGACCGTGGCGCGGATATAAGCCCAGATCGCCTCGATTTCCTCGCCATTGAGAATGCCGTACCAGGACGGCATGTTGTCCTTTCCGCTGGTGACAGAATCAACAAATCTGTCGTGTTCGTCCGGCCGCAAGCGCCGCAGGTCGAACGACCAGCCGCCGCTTACATTGTTCAGCTCTTCCCCGTGGCAGGGCGCGCAGCGCTGCGCGTAGATCTCCGCTCCGGCCTTAGCCCGCGAGCCTTCGACCGCCAGCGCCGGAGACTGAGTGAGCGCGAGGCACCAGACAAAACAGCAGAGCATCCCGAGCAGTCGCATCCCGGATTTGATGACCAGCTCCATGCGTCCCTCCCAGGGCTATAGATCAACAACCCAACATCCCTCTCGCGTCTGTCAAGCGGGTTCTCTTTGCCGGCGACGGTCGCTCAACAGGAACAACGGCAGGGAAGCTAGCTGGCACAGAACCGAAAAGACGATCAGGGCCGTCAGCGACACATCGTAGAGGACGCCCATCAGCCAGCTGCCGAGGAACCAGGCGATGCCGAAGCCGGTGTCGAACACGCCAAACGCGGTGCTGCGTCGCTCGCTCGGAACAAGCCCGACGATCAATGATTTGAGCACTGACTCCTGGGCGCCCATCCCGATTCCCCAAAGGATCATTCCGACAAGCGCAGCCCATCCGCCGGTGAGAAACACCAGAGGTGCAAAGAATGACGACAGCAAGAACGCGACGATGACGATCGCTGTCCCGAGCCTGTCGAATAGCCTTCCAAAGGCCAACGCACTGACTCCGCCGATCGCCATGGCGACAGCATAGAAGATCGGAATCACATCTGGCGCGACTGACCGCGCTTTTTCAAAGTGATAGGCAATCAACGCGAAGTCCGCAAACCCGGCCGCGACGCATCCGCCCGCCCCCATGTAGAGCCAATAAGATGTGGAAAAGCGTTCGACCCCGATCGATCGCGCCGGTTCGAGGCTCCGCGGATCCGGATACTGCATGCGTGCGAGCAGCAAAGTGGCAACGGTAAGGACAGCCGGCACGAGCAGAACCGCAAAGCAGGCTTGATAAGAGTACTGCAGAGAAAGAGCAAACGCGATGATCAGAGGACCGGCCGTTGCGCCAAGCTGATCGAGGAATTCGACGATCCCGTAAGTCCGGCCCGGCCCCACTTGCGTGGTGGCAAACGACAGCATGGCCTCTGTAATCGGCTTCCTGATGGCTCGCCCCGTTCGCTCGCCGATGATCAGTCCGGCCGCTGCCGGCCAGTTGCCGCTGAGCGCGAGAGCCGGCACCGCCAGCATGTTGATGGCGTATCCCGTGATCGCGATCAGCCAGTAGCGGCCGGTGCGGTCGCCGAGAAATCCCGCGACCGAGCGCAGCGCGTAGCCGAACAACTCACCGACGCCTGCGGTGAATCCGACGACGGCCGCGCTGGCGCCGAGCATTTGAAGAAACGGGCCCGTGATGCTCCGCGCGCCTTCATACGTCATATCGGCAAAAAGGTTCGCGACGCCGATGATGACGACAAACCTGTACGCGTTTGAAGAAGAAAGCGTCAGCCTGTGTTCCGTCGACATAACGCACCTCTATTGGCTAACGCCACGGATTGCAGCGCCCGCCACGGGAGGCGAAGATGCACCGGCGCCGGCGCTCAATCTTTCGCCTGGTCGTCAAAATACGGGCTTTGTGTGGCGCGGCTGGCCCGCCGGTCTTCGGTCGTGATGGCTGTCAAGGATCGAGACCGGTCTGGCCGGCGCGGGAGCAGCGGATCTGCACCGGGCGAGCGATCTTCCGAGTTGCCCCGCGCCCGCCACGCGAGCGCCGCTCGTCTATTTCGCAGCGGACTTGGGCTGAGCCGCCGTGAACATGAAATTTCACACTGTCCCCGCTCCTGTGGCACTGGAAGCAATTATCAAGACCGGCCCGCACATTTGCCATCCCGCCGGCCAGGAACGCTTGGCATTCCCATTCGCCATCGCGTTCGCTCGGCGGGCATTCGCTGCCGCAAAGCTCGGCATCCGAAAATTTTTGCCGCACGAAGCCGCAGACAGGCTGGCCTCGGCCGCGCGTTCCTTTTATCGTTGCAGCGAATTGCTCGTAACCATTGGTTGCGTTAGCGGAGGAGAGACGATGCAAAGATTGCATTCCCGTGGTAAACTCCTTGTTGGCGCCGTCTTGACCGGCATCGCCTGGATCGGGCTCACCGCCGCAATAGCGCAACACGGAGTGCGCGTGCCTGATTTCTCCTCAAACCAGGTCGGCTGGATCGCGACGAATCCCGACTTCATCGCGGTGCCGGGCGGACCCAGCCCGACGCGCAGCGACCCGGCCCATCCCTACATTCCCAACAACACGGGGGCGCAGCCGACTTTCCGGGTCGCCGATCTCGCCAATCCCAACATCAAGCCTCGGGCCAAGGAGGTGATGAGGCGGGAGAACGAGAAGGTGGTCGCCGGCGGGATCGGCTACACGGCGCGGTCGAGCTGCATGCCGGCAGGCGTGCCCGGATTCATGATGTTCATCGTTGAGCCGGTCTTCTTCGTCCAGGCCCCCAAGGAGGTCTTGATGATCCATTCAGGCAACGAGGAGGTCCGCCACACAGCAATTCTCATTTTGACCTATGGGGGTCTGGCGAGCGGTTTGTCGAAGGCGAGGGTGGCCATGAGCTGTTGCCAGGAGGGGAAGACGACGTAGACGGTGATGGCT